>CBFGIY010000004.1:0-56809 GCA_965648935.1 Caldifarciminota bacterium | reverse complement strand
CGCGGCCCTGCGCCGATTCTGGCCCCTGGTCAGCCAGTTCCCGACCGGGTTCGGCGTGATGCTTGAATCGCTTGACCTGCTGCTCAGGCCCGGAGCCGAGGTCGTGCTCTTCGCGCCCGACGCGTCACCCGAAGCGCGGCAGATGCGCTCGGCGCTCGCCGCGCGCGACACCGGCGACACGGTCGTGGTCTTCGCCGCGGACCGGCCCGACGAACTCAGCGCCCGCCTCATACCATTGACCGATGGCCGCCGCGGCATGGCCGACCGGCCCACCGCCTATGTCTGCCGCGGCCACACCTGTTCCGCCCCGGTTCACACCGCGGCCGAGCTCGCCCGTCTGCTCGACCCGGCCGCTATAGACCCGGACGCGTTGACATCATCGCGCCCGGAACTAGACTAGAGGAAACCTATGCAAGAGAGATTCACCGAAAGAGTCCGCAAGGTCATCGCGCTGGCCCGGCAGGAGGCCATACGCCTTCACCACGACTACATCGGCACCGAGCACCTGCTGCTCGGCCTTGTCAAGGAAGGCGAGGGCGTCGGGTCGGTGGTGCTGGCCAACCTCGGCACCAACCTCGACGACCTCCGCCGCGCCGTCGAGAACGCGGTCAGCACCGGCTCCGAGACCCTCGTGCTCGGCGAGGTGCCGCTCAACCAGGAGGCGCGCTCGGCCCTGAACTACGCGGTCGACGAAGCGCGCAAGATGAACCACACCTACATCGGCACCGAGCACCTTCTGCTCGGGCTGCTGCGCGAGGAGCGCGGCGTGGCCTGCCAGGTGCTGCAGTCGCTCGGGATGGACATCGACATCGTCCGCAACGAAACCGTGCGCCTGCTCGGCGGCGAGAAGCGCGAGGGCCCGGCCCGCTCCAAGTCCAAGACCCCGGCGCTGGACTACTTCTCGCGCGACCTGACCCAGCTCGCCCGCGAGGACAAGCTCGACCCGATCATCGGCCGCGACAAGGAGATCGAGCGTGTCATCCAGATTCTGGCCCGGCGCAAGAAGAACAACCCGGTGCTCATCGGCGAGGCCGGCGTGGGCAAGACCGCGATCGTCGAGGGCCTGGCCCAGCGCATAGTGTCGGGCAACATCCCCGGCGTCCTCAAGAACCGGCGCGTGCTCGCGCTCGACATGGCCGCGATCGTCGCCGGCACGAAGTACCGCGGCCAGTTCGAGGAGCGGCTCAAGTCGATAATCAACGAGATCCAGCACCAGGGCGAGTGCGTCATCTTCATCGACGAACTGCACACCATCGTCGGCGCGGGCGCGGCCGAGGGCGCGATTGACGCATCCAGCATCCTCAAGCCGGCGCTGGCCCGGGGCGAGCTCCAGGCCATCGGCGCGACAACGCTCGAGGAGTACCGCCGCTACATCGAGAAGCACTCCGCGCTCGAGCGCCGGTTCCAGAAGGTGCTCGTCGAGGCGCCGTCGGTTCAGGAAACCGTCAACATCCTCGGCGGCCTGCGCGAGAAGTACGAGCTGCACCACAACGTCTCCTACGAGGACAAGGCGCTCGAGGCCGCCGCCTACCTCGCGGACCGCTACATCTCGGACCGGTTCCTGCCCGACAAGGCCATCGACGTCATCGACGAGGCCGGCTCCCGCGTCAAGCTGATGCGGCCGGTCATCAACCCCGAACTCGACGACCTCGAAGCGCGCATCGAAAAGGCCTCGCGCGCCAAGGAAGAGGCGGTCCGGCGCCAGGAGTTCGAAAAGGCCGCCGAGTTCCGCGACGAGCAGAAGCGGCTGACCGAATACCTCAAGAAGAAGCGCCGCGAGTGGGAAAAGCGCGGCAGCTTCCCGGTCGTAACCGAGGAAGACGTCGCCTACGTCGTGTCTTCCTGGACCGGCATCCCGCTCGCCAAGCTCGAGGAGAAGGAGTCGGCCCGGCTGCTGCGGATGGAAGACGAGATCAAGCAGCGCATCGTCGGCCAGGACCAGGCCATCACCTCCATCGCCAAGGCGATCCGCCGCTCGCGCGCCGGGGTGAAGGACCCGCGCCGACCGATCGGCTCGTTCATCTTCCTCGGCCCGACCGGCGTGGGCAAGACCGAGCTGGCCCGCGTGCTTGCCCGCTTCATGTTCGGCGACGAGGAGGCGCTCGTCCGGTTCGACATGTCCGAGTACATGGAGAAGTTCAACGTGTCGCGGCTCGTCGGCGCCCCGCCCGGCTACGTCGGCTACGAGGAGGGCGGCCAGCTCACCGAGAAGGTGCGCCGCAAGCAGTACGCGGTCGTGCTCTTCGACGAGATCGAAAAGGCCCACCCCGACGTGTTCAACATCCTGCTGCAGATACTCGACGACGGCCAGGCCACCGACTCGCTCGGCCGGCGCGTGAACTTCAAAAATACGGTCATCATAATGACCTCCAATATCGCCTCGACCGAGATTCGCGGGATGAGCGGCTTCGGCTTCACGACCGAGGCGCCGGGCGCGGGTTACGAGTCCATCAAGGACAAGGTGATGACCGAGGTCAAGCGCTTCTTCCGACCCGAGTTTCTCAACCGCGTCGACGAGGTGATAGTGTTCCGGCCGCTCGACCGCGAGCAGATGGAGCAGATAGTCGAAATCCAGCTGCGCGACCTGACCGAGCGGCTGCGCGCCCGCAAGCTCACCCTCGAGCTGACCGCGCCGGCCCGCGACCTGCTCGTGCAGGAAGGATTTGACCCGCAGTTCGGCGCGCGACCGATCAAGCGCTCGCTGCGCCGGCTCATCGAGGACCCGCTCGCCGAGGAGCTGTTGCGCAACCGGTTCCGCGAGAACTCGCGGGTGCTCGTCGACCGCGACGGCGACCGCCTGGTTTTCGCCGAGAAGCCGGCCGAGCCGGTCACACCGGTCAAAGAGTGAACGCCCTGCTCCTGGCCCTGCTGGTCGGCCAGTTCCAGCCCGACACCGCCCGGGTCGTGCTCATCGAGGTTGCCGCGCGGACTCAGGCAACCGACACCGCGCTGGTCGTCCGGACTGCCGGGCTCACGCGAGGCACGAGTTACACCCGGTCCGGGCTCCGCACCGCCATCGAGGAAGCGGTACGGCGAATCTACTCGCTCGGCCTCTATGAGCAGGTCAGCGTCGACACATCCCGCGTCGCCGACGGCGTCAGCGTGACGTTTGCCGTGCGCGAGTTCCGGCGGCTGCGCAAGGTCGAGTTCGAGGGATTCCGCCGCATCCGCAGAAAGGACCTCGAGGCCAAGGTCAAGCCCAAAGAAGGTGAGGTCCTCACCGACAAGAAGCTTTTCGACTGGCGGGCTGAGATACTGAAGCTCTACAAGGAGAAAGGTTTCCTGCTGGTCCAGGTCGAGCCCGAGGTGACTGGCACGGACTCGGTCGGTCAGGTCATCCTCACGTACAAGATCGACGAAGGCGAGCCGGTGCGCATCCGCTCGATCCAGGTCTACGGCAACGAGTTCTTCACCGACAAGCAGGTCACCAGCAAGCTGAAGAACAAGCCCCGGGCCTTCCTGCGCAAGGGCCGTTTGCAGGAAGACGAGTTCATCAAGGACCTCGACCGCGTGGTCGAGTTCTACAAGCAGCGCGGTTTCATCGACGCGCGCGTTCTCGACTACGACATGAAGTTCGATGCCGGCTGGGTCGATGTCGCCATCCACGTGCTTGAGGGCGAGCGCTACTACTTCGGCGCCGTGACCTTTGCCGGCGAGTCGGTGATGACCCGTGAGCAGCTCGAGCGGCTCGTCCGTTACAAGCCCGGCGAGGTCTACAACACCAAGCTGGCCCAGACCACGCTCGCCGACCTCTACGGGCTTTACTCCGAGGAGGGCTACATCTACGCCCAGGTTACGCCGGTCGAGGAGGTCCGCGGCGACACCGTCGACATCCTGTACCAGGTTACCGAAGGCAGCCCTGCCCTGGTCCGCCTTGTTCGGATCGAGGGAAACGAGCAGACCCACGACAAGGTCATCCGCCGCGAAATCAGCTCGCTGCCCGGATACACCTTCAAGCGTTCCGAAGTGATGCGCAGCCAGCGCGACATCTTCAATCTCGGCTTCTTCGAAGACGTGGCCATCGACTACAACCGCGCCGACACGCTCGGCGCCATCGACCTCATCTACCGGGTGAAGGAGAAAGGCTTTTTCGGCACGATCGGCGCCGGCGTCTCCTATTCTGCCGTCGACAAGCTTACCGGCTACCTTGAGCTGCAGCAGCCCAACCTCTTCGGCCGCGGCCAGCGCGCGAACGTCAAGCTGGAAAGGGGCGGCAAGAAGACCAACGTCGAGCTGGGTTTCACCGAGCCCTGGCTGTTCGATACGCCCACCTCGGCCGGGGCCGATGTTTCCTACCTGACGCGGACCTACGACTACTACGAGAAGCAGGAAATCGGCGGCGGCCTGTCGTTTTCGCGCCCGCTGCCGCTCGACTACACTCGCGGTTACCTGAACCTGCGCCTTTCCGATGCCTACGTGCCCCCGACCTCGGTCCGCTCCGGCTACACTCCGTCCGGCCCGTTCAACGTCTACCGCGACACGGTTCACAAGACCGCTTTCACGCCCGGCATCACCCTGACCCGCGACTCGCGCGACTACATCTTCAACCCGATATCAGGCTCGGCCCTGACCTACAGCCTGGGGCTGTCCTTCGGCGACATCCGCTACCACCGCCACATCGTCGACGCCAGCCAGTACTTCCCGCTGTTCTGGAAGTTCGGGCTGATGGCCCGGACCCGGCTGGGCTACATCACCGGTTTCACCGAAGCCGACACCGTGCCGGTCTATGACCGCTTCACCCCTGGCGGCACCGGACCGGACGGTATTCGCGGGTATGGCGAGCGCAGCGTCGGCCCGCGCGATGGCGGTTACTTCGTCGGCGGCCGGGCCCTGTCCATCTTCTCGCTCGAGTACAAGCTGCGCCTGTCGCCCCAGCTCGCCATCATCGCGTTCGGCGATGCCGGCAACACCTGGAACTCCATCGACCAGTTCAGCCTCTCCGACCTCAAACGCGGGGCCGGCGTCGGTGTGCGACTCGAGATACCGATGCTTGGCCTGATCGGTTTTGACTTCGGGTACGGTTTTGACCGGGAAGGCGGCGGCAAGTGGGAGCCGCACTTCCAGCTCGGACGCACCTTCTAGCTCCGGCCAAGAAACAAAGGCGCCGCGGCGACTGCCTGCCGCGGCGCTCTGACTCTGCCCTGCCTAGGTGTCGTGCGAGAACCGCCGCGCCAGCCACGACAGCACGACGTTGTTGTAGAAGTTGGCGAAGATGCGCCGCCCGATATCGCCCGAGCGCTCCGGGTGGCATTGGACCCCGAACAGAGGCAGCAGCGGATGATGCATCGCCTCGACCGGGCAGGAGTCGGACGCCGCGAACACCTTCCATCCGGCCTGCCCTATCGAGCCCGGCTCGACAAACTCCCTGTGGCTTTCAAGCACGCTGACCTCACTGCCCAGACCCTCAAACAGCGGCCCGGGACGATGCAGCCTGACCGTTTCGAACCGCTCGATCAGGCTGCCTGAAAGGACCCGGCCGCCGAACGCCCGGGCCAGCAACTGGTGCCCGAAACAGATGCCCAGCGTCGGGACGCGCAAGCGTTGGACGAACCCGGCCAGGCCCGGCTCCGGCTCCTCGCTGCCCAGCATCGCCTGCGAACCGCTGATCACGACGCAGTGGCAGCCGCTTGCGTCGAAACTCGGGTGAAGCGAGCCGGCGTTCACCGTCACGCACTCGGAATGGGGTCGGATCATCGAGCGATAGAACTCCATCCGCCACGCCCCGTCCCGTCTGTAGCAGTCAATCAACAGCGTTCTCACTCGCCTTCCTTGTGTTTGGGAAACCGCGCTATGTAGGCGTAGACGTCGTGGTTGTGAATCGACTCGTAACTCTCGACGCCGACTTCGAAACCCGTGACCAGCGGGTGGTCGCGCAGTCGCTGGGCGACCTTGCGCGCGACGTCCTCGACGAACGCGGGATTCTCAAAGGCCTGTGCGGTGAGATGCCGCTCATCCTCGCGCTTGAGCAGCGAGTAGACCTCGCTCGAACCGCAGCCCTCGGCTATCTCGATCAGGTCCTCGAGCCAGAGGAAGTCGCGGAACTCGACCGCCACTCGTATCTCGGCCCGCTGGTTGTGGGCGGAGACCTCGACCATATCCTTGGAACAGGGGCAGAGCGTTGCCACAGGGACCGCCGACCCGAGCCTGAGCCGGAAGCGCTCGGCAAGGCTGGCGACGATCGTGCAGCGGTAGTCCATCAGACCCACCGCACCCGTGACCGGCGCGCGCTTCTCGATGAAGTATGGGAAATCCATCTCGAGGTGCGCCGACCGCGCCTCGAGCTCGCTGCGGATGTCGCGCAGTATCGAACCCAGCTTGTGGATATCGATTTCGCGGTGATACCGGTTGAGGATATCGACGAACCGGCCCATATAGGTCCCGCGGAACTGCTGCGGCAGGTCGACGTACATGTTAATGAGCGCAACTGTGTGCTGACGCCGGTGTGCCTTGTCCAGCAGGACGACCGGGTAACGCAGACCCCTGACGCCGACCTTGTCGATGGGAAAAGAAGAGGCGGCCGGCTCGCGCCGACGGTCACGCGCTGTTCTCCGTTTGGCCATTGCAGTCAGACCAGTGCGTGAGCGCGGAAGCTGTAGTGCGCGTCTCGGGCGACGACGATATGGTCAAGCAGGCGGATACCAAGTATCTTGCCCGCCTCGGCCAGCCGCCGCGTCAGGCGCACGTCGTCATCCGACGGCGTCGGGTCGCCTGAAGGGTGATTGTGACAGACCACAACCGATGCCGCCTTGGCGCGAACCGCTTTCTCGAAAACCTCGCGGGGGTGGGCCAGGGTGGCGTCGAGGCTGCCGACCGAAACCCTGTCATGCCCCAGCAGCCGGTTGCGGGTGTCCAGATAGAAGGAACAGAAGCACTCCTTGTCCCAGTCATTGAGAATCGACCGCATCAGCCGCGCCGCGCTTGCCGCGTCGCTCAGGTCCTGCCGTTCCCGACAGGCGAACTCGGTTTCGCCCCGCCGCGCGAGCTCGAACGCGGCGACGATCTTCGCGGCCTTGGCGCGCTTGATGCCGGGCACCTGTTCCAGCTCTTCGAGCGTCGCGCGGCCGACGCCGGCAACCGACCCGAACTGACTGATCAGTGCACGCGACAGGTCCAGCACGGGAGTCCTCTTCGAACCGCTGCTGATGATGACCGCGAGCAGCTCCACCTCACTCAGCGCGGCGGGACCAAGTCGGGCAAGACGCTCCCGCGGCCGGTCGTGTTCCGGGCCAAGCGACGCCCCGCCCCTTGCCCTCGACCGCACACTCACTCGAGGTAGAACTCCCACTCGCACCAGGAGTCGTCAGGATGCGCATCGGGCGGGCAGTGCCGGCAACGCGTCCTGATGCGCTCGTCGATTGTCCGGGCGAAGCCCGCATACTCGACCAGGCCTACTGACTTGCACGGAAAGTCGGGCAGACCGCGCCGCTTGCGGGCCGACTGAACGCGGCAATCGACCATCCGGAAAACCACGCGCCGGTCATCCTGCTCAACCACCAACTGCTCGTTGATGTACGCGTAGAGGCGGTAGGACAGCGCACGAACCAGCGCGGGAATGCCCCCGCCCGGCGCGATACCGTGGCGCTGCATTATCCGCTTCGCCTCAACCTCGGTGAACCTGCGCCACGCCTCGGTATCTGCCGCTATCGCCGCATCCATCCCGTGCGCACGCTCGACCGCCTGAAACCACAGCCCGTCGTGGGCGAGCCAGTTCTTGGCCGCATCCTGCAGGAGGTCAACAAGCTGCCCCCGGTCAAGCCCGGCGAGTTGGGCAAATCGCTCAGTTTCTTGATTCGCGCTCATATGCGCGATGATAGGTCAGTCATGCGGCGTGTCAATCGTCAGCCGAATCACTCGCTGTCCCGTTCGCCGAACACCTGGCCGGTGAATCCAAACAGCCGGGCATCGGGCGCTCGCCAGGCGTCAGGCGGCAGCCCGGCCTTGAGGCAGACTCCCGCCAGGTATTCCTCGCGGTTCCAGCCCTGCTCCACCGGCACCTGAGGCAGAAGCAGCCCGGAACGGCCTGCCTTCCTTATCACCAGCCCGTGAACGCCGACTTGGACTGCCTCGGGCGTGATCGGAAACAACGGCGACAAGACTGTTATCTCAATATCAATGTCCCCAAGCTCGTCTGCTGAGACCGGCACGAAGCGCGGGTCCTCGGTCGCGGCCGCGACGGCCATCTCCCTGACCGCCTCGCCCAGCGGCTTGACCGCCTCAGGGTAACCGATGCACCCGCGCAGCTCACCCTTGCGGTGCAGCGTCACGAACACGCCTCGCTTCTCGGCGAACCGTGCCGAATGACCGCTTGACGGTGCGGGGCTGCCGCCGCGCAGTCGGCTCTCGATGGACTGTCGCGCCAGAGTCAGCAACGCCTTCTGCTCATCGCGTGTCAGTTCGTCAGTCCTGTCGGACCCGGCCCGCAGGAAGGCGACAGCGCTGTACCCGACGCAATAGCCGCCCCGCTCGCCGGTGACATCGTTGGAGTTGGTCTGAGCCAGGAGCGCCGCCGTGTCCGCGCCCAGACCGCGTGCAGCAAGGATCGCCACGACAACCGGATAGCCACCACAGGCCTGGGCATCTCCGGTCGCCAGGGCGTCGTACAGCCGCCGTGGTTCAAGCCCCACCACGTTCCGCAGGGTTGTGCTATCGTACCGGCGCGCCTCGACATAGGAGTAACCGTGATAGAGGTCTGTCGAAGCCAGCACGAGCGTGCGCTGTCCTTGTGCAGCAGTCACGATCGCCCGTCCGAGACGCTCGCACTCATCGTAACTGGGCTCAAGCAGCATCACCGGCACAATCGCGAAGTGCCGCAGAGTCCGCTGCAGGAACGGCAGCTGGACCTCAAGCGAGTGTTCCAGAGCGTGCGCCTGGGGCAGTTCTGCACAGAATGACTCGGCTTCGAGCAGCCGCGCCGCGAACTGCTCGTCGACCGGGACGTCGCCGAGCGGCGTGCGCCACGCCCCGCGCGACCATACCGCGGCCCGGTCGATCATCGCTCTGTGACTCGGCCCGAGCATCACGATCGTTACAGAGTCGAGACCTGTCAGCAGCCGAAAAGCATGCGCCGCAGTGGGCCCGGAAAACTGATAGCCTGCGTGCGGGACCTGAATCGCAACTGGACTTCCGCTGACCGCCGGTCGCTCCACCGCCGCGAGCATCGCATCAACCTCGGCCGCCAGTTGCGCGGAATCGCCCGGATAGAACTGACCGGCCACAACCGGCTTTCTGACCATCATGCCCTCCTTTGGACCGGCACAGGCCGCGCCCGCCACTACCAGCACCGCCAGCTTCAGCCAGCCCGAACAGCTCATGCCCGCGACCACTTGCCGCATCGGTCACCGTAGCGGTCGATGACCTCCGCGGATCGCAGTGTCTCGACAACCTCGCAGCGGTTCGGGCAACCGTCACACTCAAATGCCCGGCTCTGAAAATCGACTGCCGCAGCCTCGAATCCGGCGAAGGTTGAGCTTGTCGAACCTACCTCCTCGGCCGCCAGCATCGCCGCGCCAACCGCGCCCATCACGAGAAAGTGGTCGGGGATTGTGACCTCATGTCCGAGTGCGGTCTCGAAGGCACGGCGCACTCCGACGTTGGCCGCCACGCCGCCCTGAAACAGAATCCGCGGCCTGATTTCCTTGCCCTTGGCAACGGTGTTGAGGTAGTTGCGCACGATGGCATCGCACAGACCGGCCAGTATGTCCTCGGTCGCGATGCCCAACTGCGCCTTGTGAATCATGTCGCTCTCGGCAAATACCGTGCAACGGCCGGCAATGTTGACGCGGTTCACGGCCTTCAGCGCCCGGCCTCCGAACTCGTCGATCGGAATGCCGAGACGTGTCGCCTGGTGGTCGAGAAAACTCCCGGTCCCCGCAGCGCAGACGGTGTTCATCGCGAAGTCAACCGGGATGCCGTCACGCAGGATGATGATCTTGGAGTCCTGACCGCCGATCTCAAGCACGGTCTGAACGTCGGGGTGGAAGTGACCTGCAGCAACAGCGTGGGCAATGATCTCGTTCTTGACGATGTCGGCCCGGATCATCACGCCGGCCAGCCGCCGGGCAGAGCCGGTGGTGCCCGCGCCGGCTATCTGCAGCGCCGGGTCGGTTGCCTCGCCCAGCTCACGCAGCAGCCGACGAATCGAGTTGATCGGGTTCCCCTGAGTTCGCAGGTAGCGCTCGGCGACAACGCGATACGAGCTATCGAGGACTACGCCCTTGGTAGATATCGAGCCGACATCGATGCCCAGGAATCCCTTAGCCAATTCGCTTTCTCCGTTTCAGCAGGTCGACAAAAGCCTCCAGTCGCGTCAGAAGGCCGGTGCGTGACGCGTGCTCGTCAAAGGACAGCGACAGGACCGGCACCCCGGAGTCTTCGGCAAGCTTCTGCAGGGCCTCAAGCGCGATGTTTTCCGGCATACACGTGAATGGAAAGACGTGTACGATACCGTCCACCCCGATCTCGGCGTAATGCACGGCCTCGCCTACCGTCCTCATCGCCTCGCCCCCCGGCGACTCTTGCAGGTAGCGTCTGGCGAGCCGCTCGGACCGCCGAAAGCGCGGGTCTATTCCAAGCAGGTGGCGCAGATGCCGGTACAGGCTCCGCTCGAACAGCACCTCAACTCCTAGCCTGCCCAGTTCCTTCTCTATCTCCTGATTGGCGAACTGCTCGATCATGAAGTAGATCTCGCCGACGAGCGCAACCCTGAGCGCAGGAGAACGGCCGCTCGCGGGAAACATCGCGCGAACCTCGCGTCGGGCTGTGCGCATCTGACGATGGGTTCGGGCGCCGTCGATGAGCGCCAGTGCCTCACCTTTGGCGCGCTCCGCACCCGCGAAGTCGACCGCGCGTCGCCGGTTAAGAAGCTCACGAAAGTCCTGGGTGAGCCTGCTCTTCTCGATCATCAACAACAGCGCCCGCAGAACCCGCAGCGGCGTAACACCCATGACGCCGGGCATCAGCCGGAAGACGAACTCGAACGGCGAGTACTGCGTTACCGGAACAAACCGACACGCTCTGCCCAGACGGTTCAAAGCGCGGTCCTGGAGGTAGTGGTAGTACCCGAACCGGCACTTGCGGGCTCCCGCGGCCATGAACAGCGTGTCGGCACCGCAGTCGAGCGCCTCAAGGAAGTTGCCGAGCGTGATCTTGAACGGCATGCAGATGAGCTCGGGTGAATGGAGCACGCCGAGCTCGAGCGTGCGCTTCGAGTTCGCCGGCGGCAGGATGACCTCGGCGCCCAGCTCCTCGAGAAACGTCTTGAGCGCATAGGTGTCATAGCCGAGCCACGGGAAGCTGGCCTTCATCAGACCCGGTTACGCCGCTCTGCGGCCGCGCCGCTGCGCCAGTTCTATGAAGGCCTCGATACGCGTTATCAGCCCTGCGGCGCCGGTATGTTCATCAAGCACCAGCTGCATGAACGGCACCCCCAGCGCGCGCGCCTCGTCATTCATGAACTCGGCGACCAGGGAATCAGGGCCACAACCCATTGACACGATCACGCAGACGCCGGCGACCTTGTCGACCAGGTATCGAAATGCGTTGTAGAGCTGGCGCTCGTACACCCAGCGGATATTGGTTGCGAAACCGGCCCGGCTGTGCAACAAGCTCTCGGGCAGGTCGTCCTTGGTGAGCGTCCTGTAGCCATGGGTGCGGAAGGTGTCAATGATTACCCGCGACACGTATTCGTCCAGGACGTTGTAGAAGTGGCCGATCACCGCAACGCGCTTCTCGCCGGCCGGGAGTTCAGGCAACGACCGGTTGCCGTTGATAAGGTGCCGCGAACGCCGGTAGGCGCCGGCGACGCGCAGCGGACTGCGGCTCAGCGCCAGACCGGCGGCAAGATGCGGCCCCGCGAAGTCGCCCTTCACCACCGGTGCTATGAGCCGTGTGCCTCCCTTGAGTATCATCCGGGCGATGTCCACTATGCCGATCATCTTGGGGCACGCATACAGACTGTCCTCGAGCCACATCAGCCGCGGCAGGAAGACCGCATCGACCTTGTCGGCAAGGTCAGCGATGTGCCCGGCGGCGATCTTGATCGGGAGGCAGACCTCGCTGGGGACGAGCCCGACGCCGGCCTGCAGCAGCAGCTTGTCGGTCGGTCGGCTCACGACGACCTCGGCGCCGAGCCCGGTCAGGAAGTGCTCCCAGAACCTGCCGTAACGATGATACAGCAGTGCCCGTGGCAGTCCAACTCGCATCAGCGAATTCTAGTTCGGGTGCCTGCCAAGTCAACAGCGCTGACCGGAGACTGCCGGCAGCAGCAGACTCGAAGGCAGCTTAGTCTGGCAGTATACGGCGCCGCCTGAAGCGCGCCGGCCGAAGCCCTCGGTTCAGAAGGCCGTCGATCGCGAGCTCAATGCCCTGACCGACATCTTCCGGCCGATGGGCATCGCTGCCGACCGTGTACCGCTCGACCCCGGCCGCACGAGCCTGGTCCACTATGGCCCATGCCGGGTATGGCTCGGCCGAGCCGCGCCGCAACGCCGAGGTATTCACCTCAAGGGCACAGCCGGACGCGGCCAGACGAGCAAGGAAGCCCGGAAGCTGCGCTTTCAGAGCGACTGCGAATCGTTCGTCATAGACTGTCTGGAGGTACTTGCGATAGACGTCCAGGTGGGCAACGCTGTCAAAGAGCCGGCTCTCAGCGAGTGCGGCAAGATGGCCGAGGTACTGCGCTGCGACCTCATGCGGAGAGCGCTGTCCATGCACCCGCTTGAAGTCGTCAACCTCCTCTCCAGACGTGAGGGCGACGTGGTCAAGTGCGTGTACCGCGCCGATGACGAAGTCGAACGGATGGCATACGACGAAGCTTCGTATCGCTTCCTCCAGGCCCGGCTCATAACCTACCTCAACGCCGGCCAGAATCACTAGCGACCTGTAACGTCCGCGCAGAGCGTCAATCTCGGACAGATAGCGCTCAACCCAGCCAGCCTGCATGGACACGCGTTGCCCGGCGACATTGACCCATTCCCGGCCGGCTCGCGCGGGGTCGGGTTCATAGTGTGTCGTGAAACACAGCTCGGACAGCCCGATGCGGACCGCCCGGTCACAGAATTCGCCCAGGTCGCCGGCGGCATCGGGCGAGAAGCCGGGATGAACGTGATAGTCAACCACGTTTGAGTCCCACCTCGACCTCGGCCGACAGCTCTGCTCGGGCTGGCCCCAACGGTGAGCCGGCAACGCCGCAGGCCAAGCGCAATTGACGCAACTCCACACCGGCTGTTGCCGCAACACGCCAACAGCTGGTGTCTGCTGAGAAAGAACGGCCAGTGCGACGTGGACCCGGCTCATACCAGCTCATCCGGACATCCCCACC
Organism: Caldifarciminota bacterium; assembly: GCA_965648935.1. GTDB lineage: Bacteria > Hydrothermota > Tepidihabitantia > Tepidihabitantales > Tepidihabitantaceae > CBFGJX01. The sequence goes on along the minus strand of CBFGIY010000004.1, from coordinate 43,491 downwards.
CGGGATGGTGAAGCGCGCGGCGGCCACACCGAGTCGAACAGGGCCAGTCTTGCCCCAGGCGCGCAGTCCGGTCACCATCCCGCTCCCGCCCGATCTCGGCTCAGCCTCATAGGCAACCACAGCCTGTGCTGACCAGGCCGAACTTGCCCTGATGCGCGCCGTGAGTCGAGTGGTGGTCAAAGTCGGGAGATTGCCGCGGTACCGCTGCCCGGCACGCAACTCCAGGTCGACCCGCCCCAGGTCCTGCTGGACCACCGCTTCGAGCCTCCCCGGCAGCGACTCAGCATCGGAATCGCGATACGTGGAGCCGGAAACGCCAATCGTAGCGGGCGCAAGTCGATAGCGCAGGTTTCCAGACCCGTCAAACCGACGACGCCTGCCAGAAAGCGCCGTCCAGCGGCCGTATGGCGCGAAGAACCGGTCCGAGCGCCAGCGCACCGTCGCCTCAGCATCCAGGTCTTGCCAAGTGCCGTCAATGAAGGTCGCGACCGCGAGCCCGCGCGGCGTTGAACCAGCCAGCTCCACGCCCAATTGGTACGGGCCGACCCTGCCACCGGCAGACACCGAGCCCGCCACCAGGTCGCGGCCGACAAACGCGTACAGCGTATCGGGGGGCGCGACGGTGCGGTCGAACCGGCTGGCGGCAATGCAGCCGCCCAGACCCCAACCCGTCATGGCGACGCCCCCGGCGACCGCGGCCGACCACTCGGCGACTTGCCGCCTCTGCGCCAGCGATGCCGAATCGTCGTGCCGTCCGCCTGGCCGGAACGCGACCACGCTGCCATCCGGTCCGAGCCTGGCGTCACGCGCGGCCGATGACAAGCACACCTGCAGACTCGCGCGCCCCGACTCCCGGGCGACACCGACCCCGCGCAGATAGCGCGTCTCGTCGACGCTGGTGGCAAGCCTCAAGACCCTACCTGCACCAGCGTTGCCCGGACCATAGCGACTGCGCCCGGCTGGACCGCTGAGCACAAGGCCCTGCCCGCAGGCCAGCGTGAAGTTCCCTAACAACATCCTCAGTCGCGGCAGACGATACTCCACCCCGGCCGCAACATAGTCTGCCCAGCTCGCCTCGCCCGGGTCTTTCTCAGCCAGCAGAGAAGCATCCCAGGGTTGCGCAGAAGCCCTCAGCCTGACAATGCTACTGAGGCTGCGCCACCCTCCATGCAAAGAATCGGTTGCTGCACCCGCTGTCATCATGGCGCGAACAGGCATCTGCGCTGAACGAGGCAGGACCTCCAGTACGGCAAGCGTCGATTGATCGATTCCGGGCACGTCTGCAAGCTGTCGCAAGCTCTCAAAACGGCCGAGCGAGTCGCGAGCCCTCACTATCGCGGCCGCCACAGACGGCCGTAACCATGGAATCGTGAGCAAATCTTCCAGCCTGACCGAATTGACGTCCATCGGTGCGGCCAGCAATGCCTCGGCTTCGGCCAGCCAGGCCAGATCATCCTCAAGCACTGGTGGGCCGTGTGCTTCGAGCAGTCCCGGCGCGAAGCAAACAAGAACAAGAGCTACTGCCACGAAACCACTAACTCAACGAGGTGATTCGAACCGATTGCCGGATTCAACTCGTAGCAATAGCCCAGGTCAAACCGGCTAAGCGCCACGCCGATGCCGGCCGCGTAGCGCATCGGCAGGACAGCGATCCCGGCTCTCAACCCGACCGCCTCGACCGGACGAAACTCGCAGGACAAGGCGGCATCCTCGCCGCCGCTCTCCCGGCTCAATTCGCCCATTGCGGCAAACTGCGGCACCGGCTGCCAGGAGCCGGACAGGACCAGCCGCGCGGGCAGCTCGTCCCCAGCCAGCCGTGGTGAATTCAGCCGCAGAGCGTCGATGCCTGCGGCGAATCGCTCTGTGCGCCAGCGCGCACCAATGTCGAAGCCAGGCGAGACCACACCGCCTCTCTGCTGGTCACCGAGCAAGTACAGGTGGAGGCCGGTACCCACCGCCAGAGTGCCCACCTCTGTGCCGACCGCGAGATGGAAGTCGCTCTCGCTGTAGCCGGCAAGATGCAACGCCTCCACCCCGCCAAAGAGGCCGAGTGGACCAACGCGCCCGGCCAGAGCGACACGACCGCAGTCCAGACCGGCCAGGCCAAACGGCCGCGAATATCCGACCAGGCCGGCGAACCGCGGCGCCGATGCCGACTGCGCCGGACTGGCCCGGGCAAGACGCCAGTTCTGTAACCTCACCCCGGCCAGGCCGGTTGCGACCGGTGCAGTCCAACTGGCGTACTCGAATGCCGCGCAGAGCAGAAGTGCCAGCATCCCTCGGGTCAGTAGGTATAGCCGAGACTCAAGCCAGCGCTGGCGTCGTTCACCGCGGCTGACGTACCCAGCGAAGCGCCCAGAGTGAGCGCCGCAGTCAGTCCGTGGAACCTGCCGCCAAGGGCGACCTGACCGAACGGTCCGGCGCCGGAGCGCCAGCCGACATCGGCACCGACCGCGGCAGTGCGCAACACGCGCAGCATCACCCGGGCAGCCGCGAAGCTGCCGGGCACTTCAACACCCGCGCTGCCGCCGCCGGCAGCGGCGACCAGCCCTGCCCGGACCACATCGCTGCCGACAAAACCCACGCCCAGGCTGAACCGCGGCGACAACGCGGTCGCGAATCCGGCTGTGGGCTGCGTCGTGTCACGCGCGAGCAACACCGAGTCCAGACTGCCGAGTTGCAGGAGGCGCAGGACGCTGATTGAATCACCGGCGACTGCATAGTCGCGTCTGAAGCATCCTCTGGACCACCATATCACGCCCGGCGCATCGGCCAGAGCGGCGGCCGCGCGCCACTGTGAATCGAGCTCAATGGCAATGCCATAGCCCAGCGCGACACCGTCGCCACCGCTTGCGCGGCGTGTCTGACGCTCGTAGCTAAGCGAGGCGTACCGGTCCGTGGTCAGCAGCCAGCCCGCGGAGTGAAGCACCTCTGCGTATCCGAACCCGCGCAGCCATGACGCAGAGATGCCTGCGTGCACCTTGAGACGCTCTGCGGTCAGAATGGGAAACCCGGCGGCACCGGCAACGCGCAGGACCTGGAGCGTATCCTGTCCGATGCCGTCGAGCAGGTAGGTCCGCCCGAGCTCGTTGCCGAAGAACACGAGTTCGGCGACATCACGCGGTATGGTCGTTCTGACGCGGTCCTGAAGGGTCACCCCGCCGCCGAAGTGCCACGCTTGGAAGTGAACTACCTTGAGTTCGGTGCCGGTCAGAATACTGCCCGACCGGTCGGCCATCCGCTCAAGCAATCCTTGCTTGGCGGCGCTGTCCAGATGCACCGGGGTCGTGGCGATGCGATACAGGAAAGGCAGGGTGAGAGCGTCGCTCTGTCCGCCTGCGCCGAACCCCAGGAAACGGAACGATGCCGGCGGCGCGCTGTCCAGCCCGAGGAGGGCGGGGTTATCCGCGACCGCATCGCACCCGCTGCTCAGTACCGGATCGGGCAAAGCGCCCGACAGCGTCGGATCCCACAGCGCGAGAATCAACAGCAGGATCACGAGTCTTCGGCACCGCCCGTGTCGCGGTCTGACCCGGCCGCTCCACCGGCCGGCACTACAACACAATGACGCAATCGCACGCCGGCACTCATCAGCGTTCCTGTATGTCCACGTCAAGACGCAGCAGAGCGGGCGAGACCTCGAAGTAGTCGACCGAACGCAGCGCGACGGTGTCGGTTTCCTCGAAGTACAGCCTGAGCTTCGCGCTGCACGGCTCCTGCGCGACAACCTGCACTCCGATACTGTCGAGCCCGGCTCTAACCAGTGTATCCAGCGGCGCCATAACCCAGCCGCCGGATGGCTCCAGGCGGGGCGCCGGCAGCGATATCGGTACGCGCGCAGTATCCTGCCCGGCCGACCAGAGCAGAATCTCGGCCCGGACGCTGAGAGGAAGATGGTTCGACATTCCGGCTTCAAGCTCGGCGCCGCGGATGTAGCTCCGGGTGAACCTGCGCAACGCGGAATCCAGCGGCACGGCCCAGGGTCCGACCGAGTACGTGAAAGGCATCAGTTTGAGCCGAAGCGGCACCACAGCTGAGCCATGGCTCGTGACCCAGGACCGGTCCCAGAGCTCGACCGCTCCAAACACGCCGACCCGGCCGCTGACGCTCAGACGATCCGGCACGATGTTGAGCAGCGGCGCGATCTCGCACTCGAACCCGGTGCCCATCGGCTGCTCGGGCGTGCCCGCGGCCAGGCTGAAGCGCAGCGATTCGACCGCGGTAGCGCCGCCCGGTGCCCGCGCCGCGAACTCAGTCTCGAACACGCCAACGGCATTGAAGGCGGAGAAGGCTCGACCGATCAGCCTGACCGAGCTCAGGCGCACCGGTAGCCCGCGCAGCGACTCCGGCACCGACCAGAACAGGCTGTCGCTGAGCAACGAACTCCATATGGTATCGAGCACGCGGCCCTGAGCGTAGCTGAAGCCAACGCTCTCTGCCTGCATCGCGACCCTGAGCCCGTCGTCTGGTCCCAGTTCGACCGGTTCGCCGGTCAGTCGGCCGCTGACCCGGCAGGCGAGAGTCAGCTGGCTCGAATCCCGGTTGATGTTCCGGTACACGGCATCGTTCAGGCTCACCAGCCAGCCCAGCGAATCGCGCGCGCCGAGGTCAAGCATGTGGGTCTGACCGACCTCCTCCAGTGCCAGCGAACAGCGCACCCCGAACGGCAGGTCATTGGCCAGTGCGACCGTCACGATGCCGCTGGCCAGGTGCGCCGAATCGATCCTGATGCGATGCCGGCCGCTAAGATAGAGCGTGTCGAAGCGCACCGCTTCGGCGCCGGCGTGCTGTCCAAGCGACAGCCGACCCCATTCAGCCCTCAGCGAGTCGACGGTAACGGTCACAATCACCGAATCCCGCGCCCGGAGCCAGACCGGCTGCCCGCCGCTGCCGGGACAGACAGCCCGAACCGAAATCGGCAGGCACGATGTCATGAGCACCGCCGCTGCCACGCTGCGCCGGACGCCGCTGGAGCGAGCCGGCACCGCGGCGGCGAACGCCGGCGCACCGACACCGGGAAGCTCGACGCGGACAGAATCGAAGTCAAGGTCGGTGCGGTTGTCAACCCGGATGCGGACCACGGCGCTCGCCACGAACAGCGAGTCCACGCCGGTGATGGTCGCGGCGAGCAGCGTGTCGGCCGCAAACCGCGGCACCGGTGTCAGGACCGAGTCGGGCACCGGCAGACCGACCAGTTGCCCGACCGGCAGGGCCGAAGCCGCCGTTCCGACTGGCGAAATCACGAAGTCGGGCAGGATGAACTCGGTCCGGCCTTCGCCGGCAGACCGGCCCAGCAGCTCATCGGCCCAGATCGTGTCCAGCGAGTAATCGATGTCGAACTGAAGGACTTCGTTGGGACCGGGCCGGACATGGCCGATGAACGGCACGAACCCGAGGTCTTGTATCGAGAAGCGGCGGGACATGACCGGCACGGTCAGCGTGGTCTCCCAGCCCGGCCGGTGGCAGGCCAGGACGGCGACTAGAAACAACAGGACCGGACGAAGCCTGGACACAGCCCTCCCCTCGGGCGCTTCCGGCCCGGCGGCCGGGGTCACTTCACGTAGTAGAGAAAACGGCCGCAGTTGGGACAGCTGACCAGCTCGGTGCGGCAGCGGGCGGCCAGTTCTGAAGGCAGCTTGACGTAGCAGCCGCCGCAGAACTCCTTGATGACCTGTACGACAACGCGCCCGCCGTAGCGCTTCATTATCCGCTCGTACTGCGCCAGCAGCCGCGGGTCGACCTTCTTGGTCAGCTTGGCGCGTTCGCGCTCGGCCAGCTTGATGAACTCCTCCGAGGCCTTGACTCCGCCGAAGCCGACCGACTGGTAGTCCTCGGTCTCGATGTCCCGCAGGACGTGGTCGAACTCCTCGAGCGAGCGGAGGGTTTCAACCTTCGGGTTCATCGGATCTTCTCCTCCAGAGAACGGACCAGTTCGATGAACTCCTCGGGCGTCTGCGGGTCGAAGATGCGCTTCTTCTTGGTCAGCTCCTGACACACCATGGCGACCCGGCCGAGCGTTATGAGGTACTGGTTGCCCGGATCCTGGGGCGGCGCCATGATGAGGAAAAAGAGGTGCGCCGGCTTGCGGTCGATCGAATCGTACTCGACACCTTTGGTCGAGCGTCCGACCGCCATCTCCAGCTTGTCAATCAGCAGTGACCGCCCGTGCGGAATCGCGATGCCCTTGCCGATACCGGTCGACCCGAGTTCCTCGCGCTTGAGCAGGGTCTGCTGCAGCAGTTCGGCGTCATCCCCTGCCCGCACTGTCGCGACCAGCTCGCGCAGGACATCGGTCTTCTTCTTGGCCTTCAGGTCCAGGTTGATCCTGTCCGGCCTGAGCAAGGACGTAAGATTCAACAGACACCTCCTGAAAGAAGCAGCCGGCCGCTAGAGGCCGGCCGATTGGCTCGAACTGCTGTCGGCTTGCTCGAGAAGCTCGGTGGGAACGTCTCCCCACAACCGCTCGAGACCGTAGAACTGGCGAACTTCACCGGTGAAAATATGCACTACGACATCGAGGTAGTCAAGCAGTATCCAATCGCCGGGCACCTCGCCCTCGATGTGATGCGCGCGCTCGCCCTGTTCCCTGAGCTTCTCCGCGACGGACCGGGCCACGGCCTGGGCATGGACCGTCGAGCCGGCCGTGGCCAGTACGAACCAGTCGGCAAGCCCCGAATGGCCGCGCAGGTCCAGCATCATTATGTCGTCGGCCAGCTTGTCGCGGCAGACGCGCGCGGCGGCGAGCGCCAGTTCGTGTCCGTTCATCCTAGCGCAGCGGCCTCACCTGCGGGAAGAACCGCTGCCAGTCGCTACCCAGCACAAGCCGCAACTCGAGGTAGCGTGACGAGTCGACCTCGACTGCGACCAGAGGGCCCACCGCCGCGGCCAGCGGGATGTCCCATATCCGGCTCTGCGCCTCGACCCCGAGCGCGCGCGCCACGAGCCCGGCGGCCGCGCCCGTGGGGTCGCGCAGGTCGACCACCGTCGTCTTCTCGGTACGCCGCTGCGCATCCCCGGTCGAGTAGACGTTGTACCCGCGTGTCTGCAGCTCGTCGGCCACGGCCCGGGCGAGCCGCGCCTCGCCGCAGCCGTTCAGCACCTCCATCCGCAGCGCCTCGCGATTGAAGTCAACTTGCTCAATCCGCGGCCGAAAACGCCAGGCTATCGAGAGCCCGACTCCCAGCACGACTACAATCAGCAGAATCCACGGCAGCGCGCGCCTCACCCGGTCCCCCTTGCTGCCCTCGCGCGCAGCGCCGCCTCGACCGCGGCAAGGTCCTCGGGGGTGTTGGCGCCCATCATCTCGGCCGGGTCTGCCGCCACGACTGGCACGACGCGGCCGCCTTCGCTGTTGACTTCGGCAACGACATCGGTCAAGTAAAGCTCGCCTGATACCGGGCTCGGCTTGATGCGCTCCAGGCACGGCAGTACCCTGCCCCACCGGAACGAATAGCAGCCCGAGTTGACCTCGCGCACGGCCAGCTCGCCCGGCGCGGCGTCGCGCTTCTCGACAATCCTCTCGACCGCGCCGTCGGCGCGCCGGATGATGCGGCCGTACGCGCCCGGATCGTCAAGCAGCGCAGTGAGCACGGCGATGTCGGCCCGGCTCGCGGCCCGCCCATCGCGCAGGCGGCGGATTGACTCGGCCGTGACCAGCGGCGCATCGCCGCAGAGCACCACTATTTCATCGTCGGGCGACAGGATGTCGCGGCAGGCCAGCACGGCGTCGGCCGTTCCCCTCGGCGCCGCCTGAACAACGAACTCCAGTCCCTGCCCGGCCAGCGCCGCGGTCACCAGTTCGCGCCCGGCGCCCACGACCAGTGCAATCCTGGTCGCCCCGGCCGCGCGCGCCGCGTCAATCACGTAGGCGACAAGCGGTCGGCCCGCAGCCGGCAGCAGCACCTTGGGCGTGCCCGCGCGCATCCGCTTGCTCTGGCCCGCGGCCAGGATCACCGCGGTCATGCTGACTGCTGAAGCGGCGCGGCAGCAGGCGTCTTCATCCTGCTGCCGCTGCTCGGTCTCTTGCCGGGCCGAGGACGACTCACCCGGTCTCTCGACCACGGGCCGGCTACTCTTTGGTCTTGGCGCGGCCCTTGGGCTCGGCCGGCTTCTTGTCGGCCTTGGGCTTGCGGCCGCCCTTCTCCTTGGCGGCCTTGGCCCGGGCCTGCTTCTCCTTGTGGGTCTCCTCGCGAACGACGAGCTCAAGAAGCGCCATCTCGGCGGCATCGCCCGGCCGCGGCCCGAGCCGCAGCACGCGGGTGCAGCCGCCGGGCCGGTCCGCGAAGCGCGGCCCGATGCTGTCGAACAGCTTCTTGAGCAACGTCTTGTCTGTGATGACGCGCGCCGCTTCGCGCCGCGCCGCGAGATCGTTCTTGCGGGCGTAGGCGATGAGCCTTTCGGCCAGCCGACCGGCCTCCCTGGCCTTGGGCAGGGTGGTCCGGATGCGCTCGTGGGTGAACAGGGCGATGACGAGGTTGCGCAACAGCGCGGTGCGCAGGTTCACGCGCCGGCCGAGTTTCCTGACCTTGTCTCCGTGCCGCAAAGTCTACTCCTTGTCTTCGGGTTCGGGCTCGATTATCGGCAGCCCGCTGATGTCCATGCCCAGCGACAGGCCGACGTCCTCGAGCACCTTCTTGAGTTCCTCGAGCGACTTGCGGCCGAAGTTCTCGATGTCGAGCATGTCCTTCTCGGTGCGCTGGACAAGGTCGGCGATGTTGGTGATGGAAATCCGCTCGCCGGTGCGCTTCGACCGGCCCTTCTTCAGGCAGTTCAACGCACGGTTGGACAGCTCGAGCTCCTCGATGTCCATCGCCAGCAGCTCGACCAGCTTGTCGCGGTCGCGGTAGAGCTTCTCCTCCTCGATGAACTCGGGCTCCTTCTCGGCCGGCACGAGCACGGCCATGTGGTTCTTGAGGATGGTCGCGGACTGGATCATCGCCTCGTCCGGCCGCACGGTGCCGTCGGTCCAGACCTCCAGCACCAGCCGCTCGAAATCGGTCCGGTCCAGGACGCGCATGCTCTCGACCCAGAAGTTCACGCGCTTGACCGGCGAGAAGAAGGCATCGAGAAAGACCGTCGTCTCGGGCGCGGTGCGATTCTTCTTCAGCCGCTCGGCCTTGACATAACCGCGGCCGTTCTCGACGAGCATCTCCAGGTTCACCGAGCGCTTGCTGTCCGAAATGGTCAGTATCGGCTGCTCCGGGTTGGCGATGACGACCTCGGGCGGGACAGTCAGGTCCTTGCCCGAGAACTGGCGCTTGCCCGAGGCGTGCAGGTGGCAGACCTTGGGCGTCTCCGACCAGAGCCGCAGGCGCAGCTTCTTGAGGTTGAGGACTATCTCGGAGACGTCCTCGACCACATCGTCGATGGTCTGAAACTCGTGCGCCACGCCGTCGATGCGCAGTTCCGTGACCGCGGCCCCCTGCACCGACGACAGCAACGCCCGGCGCAGCGATGTGCCCATGGTCTGGCCCCAGCCCTTCTCCAGCGGCGCGATGGTGAAGCGGGCGTAGCTGTCGCTGGCCGACTCGCTGTCGACCTCGAGCTTCTCCGGTATGACAAATGGCTTGAGCTTCATTTCGAGTACAGCTCCACGATCAACTGCGTGTTGCAGGGGATAGACTTGACATCTTCCGGCCCGGGTGCGCGAAGCACGGTGCCGGTCAGCGTCTGCGGGTTCATGCTCAGCCAGCTCATGATCGCCGGCTCGCGGCCCGCGACCAGCGGCGTCACCATCTTGCTGCTGGCCTCGCCGTTGACGCCGATGGTCTGCCCGGCCCGCACCTGATACGACGGGATGGTGATGCGCCGGCCGTCGACGGTGATGTGGCCATGCCGGACGAACTGGCGGGCCTGCGACCGCGAGGTCGCCAGACCGAGCCGGAACACGACGTTGTCCAGCCGCTGTTCGAGGAATATGATCAGGCTGGCCGCGGTGTTGCGCGTCTTGGCCGCCTTCAGGAAGTAGTTGTGGAACTGGGTCTCAAGAATGCCGTAGACGCGCTTGAGCACCTGCTTTTCGCGCAGCTGCACCGCGTAGGGTGAAGGACTGCGCCGGCGGCGCGTCATCTTCTCCGGCTCCTGTCCCCGCTTGGTCAGCACGCACTTGTCCGACAGGCACTTGTCGCCGCGCAGGAACAGCTTCTCCCGCGCCTTGCGGCACCGCTTGCACTTCGGTTCGATTGCTCTTGCCATCTTATGTCCTGTTAGTCGTAACAGCCATCCGGGCGCTGGACTCGTCCACCCGCTACACGCGCCGCTGCTTCGGCGGCCGGCAGCCGTTGTGCGGAATCGGTGTCACGTCCCGGATTGAAGTGATATCAAGGCCGGCGTTCTGCAGCGAACGGATCGCCGCCTCGCGGCCCGGGCCGGGCCCGCTGACCCGCACCTCGAGCTTGCGCACGCCCAGGGCGCTGGCCTCCTTGGCCGCGGCCTCGGCGCACTGCCCGGCGGCGAACGGCGTGCCCTTCTTTGAACCCTTGAAACCGACCCGTCCCGACGACGACCAGGACACGACCGCGCCGGTCGGGTCGGCAATGGTAACCATTGTGTTATTGAACGACGTGACGATGTGCGCGACGCACTGCAGCGCCGCCTTCTTGCGCGTTGACTTGCGTGCCATTTACTTCTTCGCTCCTGCGGCGGCCGGCGCGGCCGAAGCCTTCACCTTGAGCACGCCCGAGGTCCTGCGCGGCCCTTTGCGGGTGCGGGCGTTGGTGCGCGTCCGCTGCCCGCGCACGGGCAGGCGCGCCCGGTGCCGCAGCCCGCGGTAAGAATTGATCTCGATGTAGTGCTTGATATTGCCCGACACGGCAGCCCGCAACTCGCCCTCGACCTTGTAGTTGCTCTCGATCTCCTTGCGGATGCTGGCGACCTCGTCGTCGCTCAACTCCGCCACGCGGCGGTTGGGGTCGATGTTGGCGGCCGCAAGAATGCGGCGCGCCGAGTACGGCCCGATGCCGTATATATGCGGCAGGGCATACAGAATCTTCTTCTTGTCGGGCAAATCAATACCCGCAATACGAGCCACTAATCCTCCTGGTTACTGCCTTACTCGAATAAGGATTATCCTCTGACAGATTGCCTAAGTGGTAATTTATAGCCGATTTGCGCGGAATGTCAAGCCGGAAACCAGACCCGCTCGAACATCCGGCAACAGCGTTGGCCGGCATCCGGCAACACCCACCCCGTCCCGCTGGAGGTTCGGCGCGCAAGCTAGTTTAATACAATTACTTACCACGCATCTCGGGACGCCTTCAGCTTATCAGGGTCAGAGCAGTCGAGGCGCACGTCGGCCGGTCCGGCCCCTGGCTTGTGTGCAGACAAGCCTCGCGCGTGATGCCGGTCATCTGGTGACCGGCAGCCGGTCGCGCAGGCACAGGGTTGCTCGCTCGGCCCGGGGCGCGGCAGGCGCCCGGCTTGTGCTGCCCACCCGCCGGCGCACCCGGCCGGACGTCCATCGAGACTGCCGATGTCCCGCTCCACGGCGCGCTCGCCGGCACGATCGCAGCCGCCCTCACGCGCCTGTCCGGGCCGCCGACGATCACCCGGGTCACTCCCCCCGCGCTCCTCGGCCAGCCGAACCGCGCGCCTGCCCGACTCCAGACTCACTCACAGGTCACCGTCCGGCCATGCCCCTGTAGCTCACGGCTTGCTGTACGCGAATCGCCATCAACGTTTCCTGTCCGAATTCCGCCGCGAACTGCATCTAATACTCAGCAAGAAGGCAACGGGCATCGGCCCGGTTGCCGCAAATGACCGCCAAGTACTGACCAAAGGAGCAGAGCAATGGCTGACGTAACCCGACGCATCGACCGCTGGAAGAGCAAGTTCACGCCGGCCCGGACCGCCGAAACGCTGGAGCGCATATACGACGACATGGCCCGGCGCTACGAAGCGGCGACGGTTGAACTTGTTGCAATGGAAGAGCAGGTTCGGCAGGTCCTCAACGCGGCCGAGGTCCACACGGCGCTGTACGTGCCGTACCTCGACTTCGCGCGCCAGCTCTACCGGCTCACGCGCGGCCGGCACATCTCCGGTCCCAGTTTCGCGCTCGCGGCCCAGGTCCTCTTGAACAAGTGGTCGGCGCGCGGGCTGCGGCCCGAGGTGCTCGCCGCCATCCGCAGCAACGTCTTCGACATCCCTGCGCCATCCTAGCGGCCGAACCGCAACAGCGCGGGGCGGGTTCACTCCCGCCCCGCGCCTGCCTTCAGCGGCAACTGGCTCTACTGTCAGCGCACGAGCGCGACGCGGACCGCGCCGCCCGCTGCGGCCGGCACGTGCAGGTAGTAAACCCCGGCCGGAAGACTGCCGATATCAAATGCGACCGTGCTGCCCGGTACGCACAGCGCTTGGCGAACCCGACGGCCCGCAACGTCGTGCAGCGACATGAGCAACGTACCGCGGCCGGGCGCGGGATCGCTGGCCAGGCTGACGAAAAAGCGCCCTGCGGCCGGGTTCGGCTCGACACGGACCGCGAATGTCGCGCCCCGCGCTTCCCGCCGCGCGGCAACACGCTCCGTACCCGACCTGTCAGCCATAGACAGCGGGCCCGGCGGCGCGTAGCGCCAGAACTCAACGGTCTTGTTGCCTTTGAGCGCGTACAGGGCCCATCCGTCGGCCGCGATGTCGGCCCCGGCCTTGACTCGTTTGCGTTTGAGCGACGAGCCGAACGCGGGCATCGTGTCCTGTTCGGCCCACGCCTGAGTCGCCGGGTCAAAGCTGTAGAAGTCCTGCGTGTTACCGCCCTTCAGCGCCCAGATGCGGCCGTCGAGCATCGCGGCAGAGCCGCCGTCCTTGGACTTCTTGCTCTTGCCGGTCTGGCCGCAGAGAAGCGGCATCCCGGCGAGCGGCTGCTGCCACTCGCCCGAAGCGACATCGAAAACGTGCAGCTCGTGCAGCCTGGCCTTGTGAGCGTAGAGCCTGCCGCCGGCCCTGCGCGTCACGCCGGACCCGCCGCGCGCGACGCCCGAAGCCGCACCGTCGGCTCGCTCTGCGGACTGTGTTCCGCGCACCGCACTCTCCGGCGCGCGGTCGTCCGAATAGACCAACCATGACCCCCTGTCCCACTTGGGCCTTGCTCCAGCCGGGGCGTCGGGCAGCCGTTGCCACTCGCCCGAGCCGACATTGTAGCGCCAGAACTCGCCGCGCTGTCCCTTCAGGAGGTAAACATAGTCCGAGTCCGGCCCCGCGACGTAGGCAAGGTCAGCCCCGGCCTTGACCGTGGTGTTGCCCGGCCCGGCCGGAACATCGGCCAGCTGCTCCCAGCGGCCGCCTTCTACGTCGCAGCGCCAGAAACCCCGCGTCTTGTTGCCCTTGGTCGCGTACACCCGGCCCGCGCCGTCGGCGCACGCGGCCGCGCCCCTGTACGGCAGCCTGCCCTCGATGCCGGCCGGCCAGCCGGGCAGCGATTCGAAAACATCGAGCACCGGCCGGAACCCGTAGCAGTCGGCCGACCTGCCGCCCTTGGCCACGACAAACAGCCCGGTCCGGGCATCGAATGCGACCCACGCGCCTTCTCTGACCGCGCGGCCGGAAGGAAAATAGGGCACGTTGGGCATCTCGACCCAGCCCGGCCGCGGCGGCAGATGCGAACCGACCACGAGGAAAGGCTTGCCCAGCGTGTCGTTTGCCGGGTTGCCGTCGAAGGCAAGCGCGACCGAGCACCGGGCCGCGTGCCAGCCGGACCGGCGCGGCTCCGGCCAGACCCCGACCCAGACGGTCAGGGTCTCGCCCGACCCGAGCCCCGAAACGGAAACCGACTCCCGAAAAGCCGTGCCCGGCCCGGCAATCTCGAACCACGCGGTGAAGTCGGCCGGCTGCGCGCCGTTGTTGCGCAGGCGCGCCATCGGCGTGACCAGGCCGACCGAATCAACCGTGTCGGCCGGCGATACTATCGCCTCGACCGCAACATCAACCGCGTGAACCGCGAACCCGGCCGAAAGCGTATCGTTAGCGCGCACGTTGTCCACGACCTGCGCCGCCGAACAGCGGGCAGTCCAGTTGCCCGCGGCAGCCAGCCACGGCGCGAAAGTCAGCGCCGTGTCGGCCGGCGGCAGCCCGGCCGCGAGGTACACGCTGTCACGGTAACCCGCGCCGATGGCAAACCATACCCGGACCGGCTCGCGCTGGGTGCCGCGGTTGCGGACAATCGCGCGCGGCTGGACCGGGCCGGGCGGCACCGCCCCGGCCGGTGCGGCAATCGCGCTGACCGCGGCATCGTGCACCAGCACGTTGACGGTGTCGACGCGGCGGTTGTTGCCCGGCACGAGGTCGCCGGCGAGCTCGGTTGAGCAGCGGACAACGGTCGGCCCGCGCGCGCCCGCGGTCCAGTTCGGAAAGCTCACCAGCCGCCGCTCCCCCGGCGCGTGCGCCGTGACCGCCGCGACCTCGTTGTAGCCCGACCCGATGCGCATCCGCACGCTGTAAGACACCGCGGTCGGCCCGTTGTTGACGACCGAGCAGGCCGGCGCAATCACATCGCCCGTGTCGCACAGCGCCGGCGGCGAGGTCACGGCCAGGCAGGCGACCTCGAGCGGCGGGTTGCCGTTCACCACGCGCACCCGCTGGGAGTCGACCCGCGCGTTGCCCGCCGCGTCGAGCGCCCGCACATACACCCAGTAGTAGCCGTCGTGAAACCCGGCCGTGGCCCAGCGCCCGGTGCTGTCCGACGCCTCGATGACCGAGTCGCCATCGGTGTTGGTGACTACATGGTAATACTCGCGGTAGTTGTAGTCGCCCCGCGTGTTGCAGGTCGCGTCCTTCTTGTACACCACGTTGATCTCGGGCGTGCCCGGCGGCGGCAGGCCGTACTTGTACGAGAGCGCGAGCCGCCACGGCAGCGAGTCCCAGTCACCCTTGATACGATAGTCGAGTATGAAAGGCGCGAGCCGGTCCCAGGTCGAGTTGCCGGTCGACAGCGTCATCCTGTCGTGGACCCGGGCGACTATGTCGACATCGCCGTACAGGCTGTCCGGCGACAGGTAGGTCGAGGCGTTGTCGCGGCAGTAGGCGAAGCGTGACCCGGAGCGCGCGTCTTCGAAGACCGGCCTGACCGTGTCGGAGTTGGGCGCAAGCAGGGTCAACGGGTCCTGGACGAACCACCAAGTGTAGTTCGGGAATCGCTGCCAGGTCGCGCCCGTGTCCGAGATGCGCGCGAAGTGAATGTGCTGGAAGTTGTACGGGAAGTCGACGAGATAGCCGATGAGCTCGCCGGCCTGCACCTCATCCCCGACGTTCTTGTGGAACCGGTTCGGGTCGATATGGGCATAGAGCCAGCCGGTGCAGCGATTGGCATTGCCCATCGCCGAGTCTGATATTGCCAGCCGGTAGTGCAGGTTGGCCTGGATGGTGCCCCAGCCCTTGACCCAGCCGTGCGCCACGGCATACACCGGCGCGCCGACCGAAAGCGGGAAGATGTCGATGCCGTTATGGAAGTACGCGCCGCCGCCGTAGTCCTGGAACTCGCCCCAGTTGTTGCCCAGCGGGTGCGCCTGGGTCGTGGGCGCGATCGGCCAGTTGAACGCAACGGCGGGCAGGACTGCACAGAGCAAACCGAGGACAGCCTTCTTCAAGTTCTCCTCCAGTGAGTCAGCAGGCCGGAACCGGGCGGGGCGGCAAACAGGCCGAAAACCAGTAATGTTATCGCGAGCAGGCGAACCGTCAAACCGCGCGGCCGCATCCTTGACCGCCCTGAGCTCGCCTCTATAATCGCCCCGATGCAGAAGAAGCGAATCCTCACCGGCGACCGCCCGACCGGCCCGCTGCACCTCGGCCACTACGTCGGCTCGGTGCGCAACCGGGTCCGGCTCCAGGACAGCTACGACGAGTTCGTCATCATCGCCGATGTCCAGGCCCTGACCACCAACTTCGACCGGCCCGAGAACCTCCGCGCCGACGTGCTCAACGTCGCGCTCGACAACCTCGCCTGCGGCATCGACCCGGAACGCGCCACCCTGTTTGTCCAGTCCATGGTGCCGGAGATTCAGGAGCTGACCGTCATCTATGGCCTGCTCGTCACGGTTCAGCAGCTCTCGCACAACCCCACCATCAAGACCGAGGCGGCCCAGTACAACTTCGAGGAATCGATGCCCTACGGATTCCTCGGCTACCCGGTGAGCCAGGCCGCGGACATCACCTTCTGCCGGGCCCATCTCGTGCCGGTCGGCGAAGACCAGCTCCCCCACATCGAGGTCACGCGCAAGATAGTGCGCAAGTTCAACGCGATGTACGCGCCGGTGCTCGTCGAGCCGGAGGCGATGGTCAGCGAGGTATCCCGCCTCGTCGGGCTCGACGGCAACGCCAAGATGTCCAAGAGCCTGGGCAACGCCATCTACCTCAAGGACTCGCCCGACGAAGTCAAGCGCAAGGTCCAGAGCGCGGTCACCGACCCGGCGCGCATCCACCCGACCGACAAGGGACATCCGGAAATCTGCGTCGTATACGCCTATCACCGCGCGTTCAACGCCGGCGAGTCCGACGACATCGCCGAGCGCTGCCGCGCCGGCACAATCGGCTGCGTGCCCTGCAAGAAGCGGCTGATGGCCGTGCTGAATGAACTGCTGGACCCGATCCGCGAACGCCGCGCCGCCCTGGCCACGGACGAGAGCAAGGTCTGGGAGATACTCGCCGCCGGCACCGCCGCAGCCCGGCGCGAGGGCGCGGCGACCATGGAACTGGTCCGCCAGGCGCTGCACACAAACTACTTCGCCCCGCCCCGACCGTGAAACCCAGAAGGGCCGGCCCTGCGCTGTGGGGGCTGGTCGCGGCCGGCGGTGCGGGACTGCGGTTCGGCGGAACCAAGCAGCTCGCGCGGCTGTGCGGCAAACCCCTTCTGCTCCACTCGCTAGAAGCATTCGAAGCATGCCCCGGACTCAGCGGCTGCGTCGTGGTCGTGCCGGCCGGGCTGCTCACGCGGGTTCGCTCGCTCATCCGCCGCGCTGGCCTTACCCGCGTCAGCGCCGTGGTGCCGGGCGGACGTGAACGCACCGACTCGGTCCGGCTCGGCTTGGCGCGGCTGCCCGATGACGGCTTCGTCGCGATTCACGACGCGGCCCGTCCGCTCATCAGCCGAGCCCTGCTGCGCTCCGGATTCGCCGCGGCGCGCAGGCTGGGGCCGGTCACGCTGGCCCGTCCCGTGACCGACACGGTCAAACGCGCGCAGGGCGGCACTATCATCGCGACTCTCGACCGCACCGGTCTGGTCGCGGTCCAGACACCGCAGTTCTTCCCGTTGCCGCTCATCAAGCGTGCCCACGCCGCGGCCGAGGCCGAAGGCGTCGCGGCCACCGACGACTGCGCTCTGGTCGAACGCCTCGGCGTCGCGGTCAGCTGGATTGAGGGGCCCGCCGACAACATCAAGGTCACCACGCGCGCCGACCTCAGGCTCGCTGCCCGACTGCTATGCGCCGCCGGAACCTAGCGGTCTTCGGCTCCACCGGGTCGGTCGGCCGCGCCGTCCTCGACGTGGCGCGCCACCTGCCCGACAGGTTCTGCATTCACACGCTTGCCGCGAACCGCTCGGTGCGCGCCATCATAGCCCAGGCGCGGGAGTTCTCGCCGCGGCGCATCGTTCTCAGCGACCTCGCCGCCTGCGAGCACGCGCGCCGCGAACTGGGACGCGATTGCCGTGTCGAGTTCGGCCCGGGCGCGATGATTGACGCCGCGGCGCTGGCCGCGGTCGACACCGTCGTGATGGTGATGTCGGGCACAGCCGGGCTGTTGCCGACCCTGGCCGCGGCCGAGCGCGGCAAGCGCATCTGCCTCGCCACCAAGGAACTGCTTGTCGGCTACGGCGAACCGCTGATGCGCCTTGCCCGGCGCCGCGGCGCCGAAGTCCTGCCCATCGACTCCGAGCTGTCGGCCGTGCACCAGTGTCTGTGCGGCCGCGGCGCGCGCGAAGTCCGCCGGGTGATACTCACCGCCTCGGGCGGCCCATTCCGCCGCACCGGCCCGCCGCAGCGCGCCCGCATCGCCGACGTGCTCAGGCACCCGACCTGGAAGATGGGCCGCAAGATAACCGTCGACTCGGCCACGCTGATGAACAAGGGCCTCGAGCTGATCGAGACAGCCCGGCTGTTCGGGCTCGCACCGGCCCAGGTCGCGGCCGTGATTCATCCGCAATCCGTGGTCCACTCCATGGTCGAGTATGCGGACGGTTCGCTGCTCGGCCAGCTCTCGGTGCCGGACATGCGGCTGCCGGTGCAGTACGCGCTGACCTGGCCCGACCGGGTCCCCGCGCTCGTCCGGCCGCTCGGGTTCGGACGCGCTTTCGCGCTCGAGTTCGCGCCGGTTGACCGGCGCCGGTTCCCCTGCTTCGACCTCGCCTGCCGGGCACTGCGGGCCGGCCCGGCCGCGACCTGCGCTCTCAATGCGGCCAACGACGTCGCGGTCGAAGCCTTCCTTTCGGCAAAGCTTGAACTGGGTGCGATACCGCGCATCATAGGGGCCGCTATGAAGACCACGGTCAGGACCGGTTCGCCGGCCCGCACGATTGGCGCATTGCTGCAGATTGAAGCCCGTGCCCGCAGAGCGGCCGCCGCAGCCGCAGCAAAGGAGCTGCCTTGATACCATCGATACTCCTCGTCGCGGTCACCATCGGCCTGCTCATAACCATCCACGAGTTCGGCCACCTGCTGATGGCCAAGGCCGCCCGCATACCGGTCGAGGCATTCTCGGTCGGGTTCGGCCCGGTCATCCTGCGCAAACGCATCGCCGAGACCGAGTACCGTCTGGCCATCGTGCCGCTCGGCGGCTTCATCAAAATGGCCGGCGACGAGAAGCCCGGTACCGGCGGCTTCCTCGACCGGCCGGTCGGCGTGCGTGTCGCGGTCATAGCGGCCGGCCCGGTCTCGAATCTCCTGCTCGGCTTCGTTCTGCTCTGCGTGATGTACGCCGCTTTCGGCCTCAGCTATGTCGCCCCGGTCATCGACCCGGCGCCGGGCGGCGCTGCCGAGGCGGCCGGTTTCCGGATCGGCGACGTCGTGGAATCGGCTCACGGCCGGCCCGTGCGCGACTTCGCCGCGCTCGAGAACGCGCTCTACACCAACCCGGGGACTGAGGTCGACTTCACGGTTCGCCGCGCCGGCGAACTGCTGACCGTCAAATGGACCGTGCCGTCCGACACCTGGCTCGGACCCGGCACCGCGATCGTCGAGGAAGTGCGCCCCGGCGGCCCGGCGGCAAAGGCAGGCATACTGCCCGGTGACACGATAACCGCGGTGAACGGCACGGCCGTGCTGCGCTGGGACGGCGTCAGCCGGCTCATCCGCTCATCCGCGGGACGACCGGTCCAGGTCGAGTGGCGCCGTGCCGGGGCTGCGCTGGCCGAGTCGATTACGCCGGTCGCCGCCATCGACCCGAACACGGCCGAACGCACCTGGCAGATTGGTATAGCGTTGCGGTCGCCGGCGCGCCAGGTCGAAGCGCTCATCCGCCCGGTTGTCGGCCAGGTCCGTCGCCGCAGCCCGGCCGAGCGTGCCGGCTTGCGCGCCGGCGACACGATCATCAGCGTATCGGGCACCCGCGTAGAGCGCTGGGAAGACTACCGCCGAATCGTCCAGGCAAGCGCCGGCGTCGCCCTTGATCTGGTCTGGTCGCGCAACGGAGCCGAGATGGCCGCCACGGTGACGCCAACCCCGACCCCGGATGGCGTCACCGGTGAGAAGCGCGGCGAGATTGGCATAATGCCGGCGATGCCGCGCGAACGGCTGGGCTTTTTTGCCGCGATCTGGCAGGCAACAACCCGCACCGGCGACCTGGTCGTGCGCACCTTCGAAATCGTCTACAAGGTCATCACCCGGCGTATTCCCGGCCGCGCCATCGGCGGACCGGTGTTCGTCGCCAAGGTGACATACGAGGGCACGAGCTGGGGCATCGAGTACTTCCTCGCCCTCTGGGCGCTGCTCTCGATCAACCTCTTCGTCGTCAACATGCTGCCGGTCCCGGTCCTCGACGGCGGTCACATCGCGCTGTTCGGCATCGAGGCGCTGAGGCGGCGACGCCTGAGCGACCGCGAGATGACCTGGGCGATGCGTGTCGGCTGGGCCCTGATCGGCCTGCTGTTTGCATATCTTATCTTCAACGATATACTGCGCCTGGTCGGCGGGTGAAGATAACCGCGCTGGCGCTGGCGACTGACTCACAGCGCCTCAGACCCGGATACCCGCCCCGCGGGTCGCGCCTCGCTCTCGCTCCCAACACCGAAATCTGCCGGCTGGCAGCACTGGCGGCCCCGCACGACCGCCTCGAGTACCTCGACGAACGCACCGCTGACACGCGCTCGCTGCCCCAGGCCGACGCGACCCTGGTCCACGTCGGGCCGGGCTGTCACGACGCTGCCCGCCGACTGGCCCGGGCGGCCGCGAACGGCAGTTCCCGATTGCCTGCCATCGGCCCGCTTGTATTCTTCGGACCGCAGGCCACGGCCTGGGGCGACGCGCCGCCCGAACCGGTGCGCCACGTCGTGCTCGGCGACATCACCCTTGCCTGGCCGTCGCTGCGCCCGGCGCTGGAATCCGGCAACGTGCCGCGCGTGATCCGCGCACCGGCCAGGCCGGGCTATGTCGTGCCCGATATGTCCGCCGCCCGACTCGGCGGCCTCGACCCCGGCTACCAGGCAATCCAGTTCGCGCGGGGCTGCAACTGCCCGCCTGAGTCCGCGCCGTATTGCCCGGAACGGCTCTACTTCGGCGATGCTGTCTGCCTGCGCCCCGCCGACGAGGTCATCGGCGAAGTCATCTCGCTGCCGGGCAAGCTGGTTGAAGTCCTGGACTGCGATGTCGCGGCCGTGCCCGAGTACTACACCGACCTTTTCCGCCTCCTCTGGCACTACCGGCGGCACTGGATGGTCCGGGCTTCGACCCGGCTGTTTCGCCAGCCCGGGCTTGTCCGCGCCCTGTCACGCAGCGGCACCCGCATCGTCACTCTGGACGAGAGCTTCCTGCGGCCGGTGCTGCGCGACCGCGATTTCTCGGAGAACACCACGCGCGCCCTCTACCGCTCGGTGAAGACCCTGCACTCGGCTCGGATGCTTGTCGGCACCACAGTCACTCTCACCGCAACCGACCGGTGGGACGACTACCGCCCGTTGCTCACGGTGTTCCGGCGCATCGATGTCGACTTCGTGTGCGTGCGTCGCTGCGGCTTCGCTGCCGACCGTGCGTTGCTCTGCGACCCGGTCTGCGCGGGGGCAAGGGTGACCCCTGCCGAGCCATCGTGGGTTATGGGTGAGTTCTACTCGATAGGAAGCATCGCCCGCCGGCTTGTGCGCCGACCGCGCCGCGTCGGTTTCTACAACACGCTCGTGTACTTCCTGCGCACGAGCCTCGCCCGCCGCCAGGACTTCCTCGAAGGAACACGCTAACGAGGCGCGGCCGGGCTAGCGAACCAGCTCCAGCCTGACAAGCGCCTTGTTTCCGCCCCCGGAAACCTCGGCAAAGTACACGCCGGCCGGTGCCGGCCGGCCCGCGCGGTCGCGGCCGTCCCACGCTGCCTGGGCTGCGCCTTTCGATACCAACACCTGAAGACTCACTACCGCCCGGCCGGCGACGTCAAGCACCCGCGCCTTGGCGCTGCGGTCCAGGTCCGGGCCAAGGGTCAGCGTCGTGAGCGCCGAAAACGGGTTGGGTCGTGCGCCGGCGCTGACGCGGCCGGTCTGTGGAGCAGGCTTCGGCTCGCAAGCCCCGCTTGGCCCGTCGGCCATCAGCAGCAGCGCCTGCCCCGCCCCGAGCGGCGCTGCGACGCGCGGATACCAGACATCCCACAGGTGAGTCAGGCCGGCAGTACCGTCGCGATTCTGCAGCCCGACCGTGCCGGTCTTGTAGTAGTTGAATGTCTTGAAGTGCATGCTCAGCGCATTGTCGCCGGACGGGGTCGGGAAGCTCCGGCCGTGCACCTGAAGCTGCGCCTTTTCCCACTTGTCGGCCGGCGCGAAATAGGGCACGGAGTCGAACTCGATGACAAGTCGGTCGCCGAGCGAGTCATCATAGAACCACACCGCGCCGTGCGCGGACGGGTCGAGGTTGTCCCAGCACAGCGCGACCGTGTTCGGCGGAGCGTTGGCGTACGGCAGGATGACGTTGACGAAGTCCCGGCGGCTAGTGGTGCCGGGCGCTACCCAACCGTTCGAACAGACTGACAGCGACTCGTAGTCCTGCCCGTAGTAGCGCCATGCGCCGAAACGCACCGGCAGCCGCAGCGTCACCGTCTCGTCGTCGCCAAGCACAAGCCTGGTGCCGGCGCCCTGCCGGTCACACCAGTCGTAGCGCGGCAGTATGTAAGCTGAGTCGGTGCGGTCGTAGATGCGGAAGCCGTAGGCATCAGGCCCGGCGGGAAGGTTCATCGAGTCCCCGACGACCAGCGGCACTTGCAGCGTCTCACAGTAGCCGCTGCCGGCGAGGACGAGCAGGCACCGCTGGTGAACCTCGGTCGGCGCTCCCGGCAGGACGCTCAGCACGAACCCGCGGCCCGCCGAAGCGGTCGTCTCGCCCTCTTCCGCTGCCGGGAAATGACCGCTCGGCTCGCGCACAACGAGCCACGGCGAATCGCTCTCCAGCGTCGCCGTGACCGGGCCGCTGGCGCTGCCGCAGTTACGCAGCACCAGGGTCAGGTCGGCTGTCTCACCCGGGTCAAGCTTGCGATTCGCGGCGCGGCCTGTGTCAGATACCCGAAACGACTTGAAGGTCAGCGCCGGCGCGTCACGCGTCGCCAGCGAGACGTCATCGGCGAAGACCTTCGCCGCTGGGTATACACTTCAGCAGTTGCCGAGCACAAACGACAGCAGGCTGACCCGCACGCAGCGCACCGAGTCGGGATTGACCCCGGGCAGGTTGACAAGCTCATCCCGCAGGATGAAACGGTAGCGGTGCCAGTTCAGGGAATCTGGCGCGCGTACAAGATGCAGCCGGCTACTGTTGGACCAATCGCAGCCCCGCGTCGCAGAGTAGATGCGGGTCTCGCCCAGCACGGAATCGTGCCGGTCGATGTACTCAACACAGACCGCGGCCGCGGCGTAGAGCGATTCCAGTTCGGTCTTGGCGGTCAGGCGGCAGGTGACCGAGAACGCCGCATCCAGCGTCGGCAGTTCGACAAGCTGGGACAGCACCGCACCCTGATGCAGCATCTTGTGCAGCAGAATCTCGAAGTCGCGGTCCGGCTCGTGGTCGTGGCGCCAGACCAGCCGGCAGTTGGCGGTGTCGGGGAAATCGCCCCAGACGCGGTAACGCCATCCGACTTCCGGCGGTTCCTCGAAGGCTCCGTTTACCAGCAGCTCTGCGGCGTGAGCCAAGACGGCCGTCAGGACCAGCAGGCAGACGGCAACAGCGGCAAGACGTGTCACGCCGCTTGGCACTACGCCGGACGTGACTACGTTAGTAGATCGAGCCACCGACACGGACCGTGTACTCAGACTGCCGGAACTCGACCTTGACAGCATCGGGCCCGACCTCGGTCACCCTACGGCCTTCGAGGACATCGCCGGGTTTGAGGCGCCTCTCTCCGACCAGAGCCATTCGCGTTCCGGACTCGTCAGTGATGATCGCGCGCAGCGTGCTCGGGCTGTAGTTCGCGACTCTCGCCCCAGCCGTACCGCCCGACCGTGAACGCTTCGAGCCACGCCGGCTGCCACCGGACCGGGCTGCGCGGGCCTCTTCTCTGCGCTTCGCCTTCTCCATACGGCGCAGGTCCCGGGAGCTGACCCTCTCTTGACCGGAGAACTCCGACCTCCTGCTTGAGCGTTGCTTCTTGCTTGAGACGGCCGATGTGCTGGACTTCTTTGAACTCGCCGGTCGTGTCGACTTAGGCTTGCCGCCGCTGAGCATCAACACGGCTGCCACTATGACGGCCACACCGATGATGCCGATCAACAGGTACTGGGTGTTCGACGACTGGCCCTTGCCGCGCCGCGGGGCGCGTCCGCCCGATGCCGCGCCTCTCATTGATGACATCATTGCAGTTCACTCCTTTTGTCGACCGAACTACTGGAGCCCGGCCGCCTAAGCGCCGATTCTATCACACAACAGCTTGCCCGCGCCACCGCGCGGTGTCAACATCTTGCTAGAACGAGATTCTCAGGGAAGCATCGAGGACGTGCTCAACGGCGCGGCCCGGTCGGCGCTCAAAGCTGTAGCCGAGTGCTCCGTTGAATCGTTCGGCCAAGGTCTGCTCGTACGAAAGCGAAGCGCGCGGGCTGAATCCCAGGGGCTCGGTGACACCGACCTCTGGGGGCAGCGGCCCATCAGCGGTGCGATACACTACACCGGCATCACCGCGAACCCGCGCACGCCAAGGCAGGGTCAAACCGCGTCCCACACCGATCTGCATGGCGACAAGGCGGGCGGAATCGCTGCCCGCGGTTGCGACCCGTCGCCAGTCCATCCCTGCCAGACCGTCGCCCACTCTGTCCAGGTCCGGCTTGACTTCCAGCACCAGGCCCTCCTGTTTCACGGCCGCGCCGCTGCCGCCTCCATCACGTCTGTACAGCTCGACTCGTGACTGAATGAACAGCCGCGCGCTGGCACCCCATCCTGCCCCTGCGTAGACGCGCCGCTCGGACCTTGCCTGCCCTGTCGCCGGCAGACTGGGGTCACGTCGCGTCTGAATGTCCAAGCCGCCCTCGGGCCAGAGCCGTGCCAACCCCTGACTTGTGCGCAATCGCACGTTGGCACCGGTCTGAGAAAAGCCGTCTGCGGTCGCGGCAGAAACTCGACTGCTGTTAAGCGATGCCGTCACGACAATCGGCCTGAGCCTCGAAAACTCTCCCGAGCCGGACACGACGCGCTCCAGCCCGGTGGCTTCCTCACCCGAACGCACGAGCAGACGCTTGTAGCTGCCGCCGGCCACGGGATAGTAACGGCCACTCGCCGTATCACGCTCGTACTCACCGCGCCCTGGACCGACAAAGCGGAAGAGCTCATCGAAACGCGGCTGGAGTCGGTGAGACTGCGCCACCTCCGCCTGCACGCGCAGCCCGCCGGCAGGGAACCACGCGGCGCTGGCCGTGCCACTCAACCGGGCCGAATTGCCTGTCGACCCGGCAGGCGCTGGCAGAGCCAGGGTCCCGAAGACGCCGGCGCGCCAGTGGCCTCTCTCCAGCTCCCCTGCCGCATCGATCCAGTGCCTTTCGACTGCGGCCGTCGGCAACAGGCTCGATCCTGCAGGCCCGAACCAATCAAGCCGGTAGTTCACTTCGAACCTGGAGCCGGACAACGGCCGGACCGCAATGCCGAACCCAGGCTCGACGCGGCGCGTGACGCTGGAATCGGATACCACGACTTCAGCCAGCGGCTGCACCGCGCCCAGCTCCGGTCTGGCGGTCAGCCGCCACCGCGTTGCCACCGCGTTCCTCAACAGCCAGGCCTCGACGAAGCCGATGCTGGCCAGTCCCTCCAGCAGCGACAACACATCACCCGCCCGAGTCTGCCCTCGCCCGATTCGCAGGAGTCCGGATACGTTTGGAAGAGGACGCCAGTGAGCCGCCAGGCCATCTTGACTCAGCAGTGGAGAACGGCCAGCAGTTCCCCACCGGAAAGCCATATCAGACTCCGCCTCAGCGCCCGGAAGCTCGAACCTGCCCGAACGCATTCGCCGGGTGTAACCGCAACCCAGGCTCGAGTCGCCGATATCGACGCCCAGCGCCAGTCCGCCATCGACCCTCGCCGAACTGCCCGGTGCGAACAGGTTTGTGCTGTGGCGCAGCCCGACGGCTTCTGCCCGGCCAATCGCAGGGCCAAGGCGATACGTGATGCTGGCCTGTGCAGCTTCATTGCGGGCAGGCAAGAGCACCCGGACTGCTGGCTCGAACTCGCCTGACCCGCTGCCTACATAGCGGTACGCGAACAACGTGTCATCGTATCGATAGCGTCCCAGCGAATCGCCGACCAGAGTGAATCTGACCCGGTAGTTGCCTCTGCCGGCTCCGACGAAGCGATACACACCTTCTTCGAGTACGTAGTCACCGTCGCCCGGCTGAACCTGCTCGGCGCCATCCAACCAGGCGACCCCGGAGTCGCCGGCCACCTTCGCCAGCTCGGCAAGCTCCTCATCGTTGAACGCCTCAAGCACACTGCGCTTCGGGTCGTCCCCCTCACGCAGGACCCCGGCGCCAACCGTCACGGCGCCCAGGTTCGAAGCAACGGTCGCCGAGAAAGCCTCCCGGCGATAGGCGTCTGTCGCATACTGAAACCGGACTTCGGTGCGGCTGCGCGCCGTCAATCTGCGGCGATTCGTAAAGACCAGTTCGGCGGTTTCATAGTCGATGACGTAGTCCGCATCCCATCCCCTGACAAGCTGGCGGCCTTCCAGCAGGACCTGTTCCGAGCCGGGCACTATGCGAATCGCAGACCCGCGCGCAGTGAGGCGATAAGGCCCCTGCACTCCTTCGACCGGCATGACGACGACCTCACCATACTCTCCGCGTGGTGTGCCGAAGCCTACCGACATGAGGACTGCCCCAGAATCACGGAAGACCGAGCCGCCGATGAGGCTGCGCTCAATCCGGCCGAAGGCGCTACCCGGCAGGGCCAGTCGCGCGTCGCCGAACTGACCGCGCCATCCGTGCCCGGCCACATCGATCGCGACGCGTTCCAGCTCCTGCAGTTCGCGGGTAGTCCCATCCGCCGACAGAGGCAAGCCTTGATCGCTGAGCTCGGCCCGGATAAGCCACCCGTCGACTACCCCTCGCGCTGAAACGTTGGTGATCTGGCTGATGCCGCTCCGGCCGCCACCCACGGTTACCGCTATGCGCTTGTCACCGGACACATCGATCCCCTGATCGGCATTGGCAAGCGGTTGGGTGCCCGGCCGCGGTGCTTCACTTCCAGCACCCGCTTCGACACGGTCGAGACTGACGACCCTGACGCCTGCCCCCTGTGCCGAACCGGCCGTGCGGTAGGTCAGGCGGACGCTGTTGGAACCGGGGCCTGCCGCCTTCAACCAGACCAGCCCGGCAACCGCGTCGATCACGTAATCATCTGGCTTGAGCAAGGACTCGTTGACCCATAGTGACTCTGAGCCGACCAGCATCGCTGCCGGTCTGAAAGCGACCACCGATGGCCAACCCTCGACAACGAAATACTGCACTGCGCGCCCGTCTGACTGCTCTCCGTACCCGACCGCGGATGCCAGCACCAGGGTCAGGATGGCCATCCGCACCGCCCACCGCGAAGCACGCTGCTCGGCTGATCTGGTCAATTCAACAGACCCGTTCAGGGAACGAAATGACGGACGAACCGAGTGAGCTGATCTCGTCTAGAAGCCGAGTCGGTAGAGAATGAGGCGGCTGGACCTGTCCAGAACCACAAGTCCCGAGTCGGTCACTGCGAAGCCGTCCGGCGAACCCGCCTGGACCAGCTCGTACTGCGCAATGCCGGCATCATCCAAGCGCCAGAGAGCGGGGCCGCCTCGACGCATGAGGTATATCCTGCCGGCAGCGTCGGCTCCCACAAGGTCGGTGCCTGCCGGTCGCGCCGACTGTGCAACGGTGACGCCGGAACGGTCGATTCTGACCACGGCATCGCCCCCGGACAGAACGACGAAACTGCCATCAATCAGCGCCGCGATCGCCCCCGGGTCTCTGATCCCCGACGGGTCGACCAGTCGCCGGCTCTGCATGAACATCGCCTTGTGCCAGATTGAACGCCGCTGAGCATCGGCCAGCAGTATCTCGCCGGGCGCGTAGCCTGCCATTCCGACGACCTGAACGTTCGTCAGCCAGGTTTCCAGCCGGCCATCGGCACGCCCGAGCCGCCAAACGCGACTGTCATCGGCGATGTAGTAGTAAAACCGATCCGCCAGCAGGCCGCGCACGCCCGCCAGCTTCGGGCTGAGGATGAGCGTGTCGACCGGTCGGAAGGCGGCATCGAAAGCAACAATGCGCGACCCGTCAAGTTCGATCACGGCGACTCTACCGATGTCTGACGCGACGGCAGCGGCCGGTGTCGCAAGAGTCAGTACCTCGGCGGGAACGACGAGCCGGACCGGCGTTTCGCCGGCTGGGCTGACCGCGTGCCGGCAGGCGACGAAGATCAGACCGGCAAAAAGGACCGCCAACCGCCGGTTATCCGTCCGCCCTGTTGACACGCCGCCGCTACTCATGCGCCGCCGCAGCCCGGGCGGCCAGACGATGCAGACGCGCGACTCCCCTGTCCTTGCCTGGCGAAGGGACTCGCCTCGACGCCGGTGGTGCCCCGACGTAGAAATAGCGCTCGGCAGGCTCGTTTATCGCAGTGAAGAAACCGAACCCCGCGCCCCTCACGTTGCCGACATCACCGGGCTCGACAGCTGGGCCGCTGCCTGCCCACACCATCACCGACCCGTCGCCCTCAAGCAACTCGGCCACGAAACCCGGGAACATGCGCTCTGGCTCGATGTCAAGGCTGGTGGTTGTCACCAGCGTGTCAAGCGAGAACTGATAGTCATCCCAGCTGCCGAACGAATCGTTGTACTCGTAGTCAAGGAACAGCTCGACCCAGTACCACTGGGCACCCTCGGACGGTTGCCATGCCAGGCGCAGAGCCGAATCGCGCGCCAGTATGAAACGCCGGGGCGGGGTGGAAATCGCGAAGTTGCCCGGCATTACTACGCGCGAGAAGGCCTCGCCCCAGAAGTGGCTCACGTTCAGGTCATAGCGCCGCACAACGGGAAAGGGCTTGCCGTCTCCGTAGCGGTACTCGGTCGGACGGTAGGAGTAAGGCTTGAGTTCCTCGCCGTTGATCTGAACTACCGGCACTCTGCGCAGGCCGCGGCTGTCGAGCACCTGAACGTCCCTGTCGTACTCGACCGTACGGTCGATGTACTCGATCCGGTAGAGGTAGGCGAAGACGATCGGCTCGCTGTAGTTCGGGCTGGCCGCAGGCGGCACTCGCTCGCAGGCTACCGTGATGACAAGCAGCGTCAGCGCTAGCAAGCCACGGGGTAGCATGTCGGCTAGTCCAGCCTTATCGGCATCAAAAGGAAAGTGTCATCCACGTCCGGCCGGGCCGTGCTCGAGCGGAACAGCGCAGGCGCAAGCGAGCTGGACAGCTCGACGGTGACATCGCCCGGTGGCAGCCGCTTCAGCACATCAAGAACATAAGTCGCATTGAACCCTATCCGGAGGGGTTCCCAGCTGTACCGGCACTCGAGTTCCTCGTCGCTCGATCCGAGGTCGGGCGTTTCCGCGTGAATCGCCAGCTGCGACTTGGCGAAGTTCAACGCGATCGTCCGGCCGATCGGGTGGGCGAGGACCCCGGCCCTGCGAACGGCCGCCGCCAGCACGTCGCGATCGAGCGTGGCGCTGCCCGGAGACCCCTTGGGGATGACCTTTTCGTAGTCGGGATAGGGGCCCTCGATCGCGCGCACCACAACAATCATATCCTGAAAAACGAAACCGGTCTTGGCCGGGTCAGACGTAACCGTGGCAACGCTCTCGCCGCGCGGAAAAAGGCCGAAGACCTTGGGGGGAATTATCGCCTTGACGCGACCGGCGAACTTGCCCTTGTGAGTTGTCAGCGCCAGACGATGACCGTCGGTGGCGACAAGGCGCGTCTCGTTCTTGCCGACCTCCCAGTTCAGGGCGCTCATAACCGGCCGGCTCTCGTCCTTGGACGCGGCGAAGCCGACGGTGTCATACATCGCAAGCAGCGTCGAGAGCGGCACCTCGGTCTTGACGCCCTCTGGTACCGTAGCCATCTCCGGATACTCGGCCGGGTCAACAACGGAGAACATCGCTCTGACACCGCCCGCCGCCACCTTGACACGCTGGTCGCTGCCGACGATCGTAACCGTCCCCTCGGCACTCTCGCGTACCATCTCGAGGAGCTTCTTGCCCGGGGCCGTGATGCGGCCATCCTCGACAGAACCGGAGAGCGGCACCCTCTTCGTCACGTAGATGTCCAGGTCGGTGCTGCTGAGGGTCAGCACGCCGCCGCTGACTTCCAGCATGATGTTCGCAAGAACCGGATACGCCGATTTGGCCGGCACGCAGCTCACAACCGTACCCAGGACTTCTAGAAGGACACCGCGGTCGATCTCGAAACGCATTCAGCCTCCTTACTCAGTACCGATGACTGGCACTCACGAACACAGCGTCCGGCCCGTCCCCGGTGAAATCTGCAACACCATATTGTCAATCAGCCTTGTCTGGCCGTAGAATGCGGCCACAACGAGGACAGCGGTGCCGTCCAGGCGACGGACCGGCTCGAGCCGTCGAGGCTCAACGACTTCCACGTAGTCAACCTGGCCGCCGGCCTTCTCTATGCGGTCAACGACAAGCCGCCGGATTCGCGCGACCCGCCGTTCACCCAGTTGAACAGCCCGTCTTGCCTCGACCAGCGCACGATGAACAGCCGGCGCCGCACGCCGCTGGGACGGCGTCAGGTAAGCATTCCTCGAACTCAAAGCCAACCCTTCGCGGTCGCGAACGACAGGAACGCCGATAATCCTCACATCGAATTCCAGGTCAGCCACCATCCGCCTTATGACGGCAAGCTGCTGAAAGTCCTTCTTGCCGAACACCGCGACATCAGGACGCACAATGTTGAGAAGCTTGACCACAACGGTGGCCACTCCGCTGAAATGACCCGGCCTGGAAGCGCCGCAGAGATGATCGGCGAGCCCACGCACTTCGACGCTGGTCGCGAAGCCGTCCGGGTACATTTCCTCGCGCGTCGGGGCGAACAGCACATCCGTCCCGAGCTTCACAAGCAGCGAACGGTCCGCCGCCAGATCGCGCGGATAGCGGTCAAAGTCCTCGTTCGGACCGAACTGTATCGGATTCACGAAAAGCGATACCACAACTCCGTCAACCGCACGCCGGCACCGCCTGATCAGCTCGGCGTGCCCCTCGTGGAGCGCGCCCATGGTCGGGACAAGACCAACCGTGCCGGTCTGACGCATTCTCTCGGCAAGTCGCCGCATCGCACGAATCGACCTAACCAGTTTCATCGATATGAAAGCTGTGCTCGTCGTCGGGGAAGCGGCCCGCACGAACATCATCGCAGTATTCGGCAATCGCGCCCCTGGCCACCTCCCAGAGCCGGGCGTACTGTCTGACAAACCGGAACGGCGCGTGCTCCGACAGGCCGAGCATGTCATTCGTCACCAGCACCTGCCCATCACAGGCGCCCCCTGCGCCGATGCCGATCACCGGTATCCCGACGGCTGCGGTGATCTCGGCCGCGCACTCGGCGGGAACCTTCTCGACGACGACCGCGAAACACCCGGCGCGTTCAAGCTGGACCGCTTCGTCGACGAGGCGGCGGCGCTCCTCGGCAGTGCGCCCTTGCAGGCGGTACCCGCCCAGTCGGTGGACCGATTGCGGCATCAGGCCGACGTGTCCCATCACCGGTATCCCTAACTCGACAAGACGCACAACTGCCGGCAGAACCGGACCTGCGCCTTCAAGCTTCACCGCCTCTGCCCCGGCCTTGAGCAACCGACCGGCATTCTCGACCGTCTGCTCGACCGAAACCTGGTAAGACAGGAAGGGCATATCAACAACCAGGAGAGCGCGCTGCAGCCCGGCGGCAACCGCTCGGGTGTGAAAGACCATCTCCTCGATTCCCACACTCAGTGTTGTCGGATGACCGTAGACGACATTCGCCAGCGAATCGCCGACGAGCACAAGGTCGACTCCCGCGGTATCGAGCAAGCGGGCCAGCGAGTAGTCGTACGCCGTAAGGCAGACTATCTTCTCACCGCGCCGCTTCTTGGCGACGATCCTGCGTGTGGTCATCTTATCGGGATTGCCGGGACCGTACATCTCAGCGGGTCTTTCCTCTGGGTGAGTAGAAGCGCCTGCCCTTCGAGGTCGCCTGTATGGTTCGCAACAGGTCCTCGAAGTCGTCGCGACTGCTCACGAAGTCAAGCCGCTCGGTATTGACAATCAGCAGAGGCGCTGCGTCGTAGTGCAGAAAGAACCTGTTGTAAGCGTTTGCCAGACTGTCGAGATACTCCGGATCGATCGCCGACTCGAACGGCCTTGCCCGCTGACGGATGCGGGCCAGGAGTACCTCTGTCCTCGCCTGCAGGTAGACGACCAGGTCGGGCTTAGGCACTTCCTTGACCAGGGTCGCGTAGATGCGGTCGTAGAGCATCAACTCGTGCTCGGTCAGGTTCAGACAGGCAAAAACCCGGTCCTTGTCAAAGACGTAGTCGCTGACAACGACCGATTTGAAAAGCTCGGGCTGAGCGATATCCCGCTGCTGCTTGTGCCGTGCGAGGAGAAAGAACACCTGCGTCTGGAACGCATAGCCCCGGATATCGAGGTAGAACTTCTCAAGGAACGGGTTCTCTTCGGCTGCCTCCAGCACGAGTCGAGCATCAAGTTCCTTGGCCAGCAGCCTCGCCAGCGAAGTCTTCCCAACCCCGATGGGACCCTCGACCGCGATGTACTTCACTGTGCGATGCGCGACCGGACTCCCGTGTTTCCGACGCGTTCCAGCATTTCCGACACCGTCAGACCGAAGACGGGATGGCGCAGTCCGGGCGCAAGCTGAACCAGCGGCACGAGAACGAACGGCCGCATCGCCACGCCGGGATGCGGAATCGCCAGCGTGCCGATGCTCAGAACGACTGCGCCGAAAAACAGAATGTCGATGTCAATCGGCCGGCTGAGGTCTGCTCGCGGCAGCCTTCCCAGGTCTCGCTCCACAGCCTGGGCCAGTTCAAGCAACTCGAAGGGAGCGAGAGCGGAATCGAACTCCACCACACCGTTCACGAACTCACGCCCGGAGGACATGTCCGCCGGGCTGGTCTCGTACCAAGGCGACTGTCGGACTCGGCCGAATTGCGCCAGCTGCTCGACGGCATGACTGACGTTCGCCAGGCGGTCGCCCAAATTCGACCCGATTCCGAGATACGCCGTCGGCATCAGACAAAGGGTAGGCCGTGCGCGCAGGCTGTCAACGACAGCGCTAGGCGGCCGGCCCCTCCAGCTTGCGACCCTGCGCGGCGTTGGGGCCGCGCGGAGTCTCGGTGGCCTCGTACTGGACCCGGTCGCCGGTTTCCAGCGACCGGTAGCCGTCCCCGACGATGTCACCAAAGTGCACGAAGACATCTCGTCCGCCATCGCTCGGCTCGATGAATCCGTAGCCTTTCTTGCCATCAAACCACTTGACCTTGCCGGTCAGAGGCATAATCAACCCCTT
Organism: Caldifarciminota bacterium; assembly: GCA_965648935.1. Classification (GTDB taxonomy): domain Bacteria; phylum Hydrothermota; class Tepidihabitantia; order Tepidihabitantales; family Tepidihabitantaceae; genus CBFGJX01. Next base: position 10,369 of record CBFGIY010000004.1, on the reverse strand, counting down.
TCTAGGCGCAACGGCGTCAAACACCACGCCATGGTCCAATCTAACGCCAGCTTCGGCCATGTCAATACTTCGAGCCGGGCAGGGTCACAAGCAAACGGCCCGGCCGTTGACGCAACGGCGGCCCTCATTACCATACCATGTGAAGTTCAGAAGTCTGGGCTGCCTGCTGCTCGCCACCCTTGCCGGCTGCGCGCTTCAGTCACAGGTTGCGCGTCTTTCGCGCGTCGCCCCGTCCAAAGTCGGAACTGGACGCTATGAGCCCGCATTCGTGATGATCAACCCCGGCCACCGTGCCTACCGCCCGGTCCGACGCCTGCGCGCCGATGTCGAGCGCCACGAGGGCCTGCTCCGCACTCTGGTACGCGAGCGGTTCGAAGCCGATGTTCCGCTCGAGTTCCACTTCATGTATGCCGGTTACGACTCGACCAACCGGCGCCTGATACTGCGCTACTTCGCGTACAACCCGGTCCCGATCGAGATCGCCGGCTGGCAGGTGCAGCTGGTGTACTCGCTTCCGGCAACGCGTCTCTGCGCCGCGTTCGTCGAAGCACTCCCCCTCGAGTGAGCGGTGCCGGCTTGACTTCGCACCGGCCGCAAATAGCATTGCATCAGCAACGGGGCGTGGCGCAGTTGGCTAGCGCACCAGCTTGGGGTGCTGGGGGTCGCCCGTTCAAATCGGGTCGCCCCGACTTGCTCAAGTAGAGAACCCGCCGCAACAGCGGCGGGTTCTGCTATATCCGGCCCTGAATCAGGCGGCGGGCTCGGCCAGTGCCGCACGGGCCGCTTCAACAAGCCTTCCGAAATCGTCCGGCGCGGCGTGGGCCATCTCCGACAGGGCGCTGCGATCGAGCGCAACACCGGCGACCTTGAGCCCGTGGATGAAAGTGCTGTAACTCATGTCATGCTGCTCCAAGGCCGCGTTGATGCGGGTGATCATCAGCGAGCGGAACACGCGCTTCTTGCGACGCCGCTCCTTGTAGGAGCTCATCAGCGCCTTCATCACCTGCTGCCGGGCGGCCTTGTACTGCTTGGACTTGCCCCCCCAGTAGCCCTTGGCTGCGCTCAGCCACTTGCGCCGGCGCTGCTTAGTGTACGGTCCGTTCTTGACCCTCGGCATCGCTGCTCCTTACTTGTGCGGCACGAGCTCGCGAATCCGGCGGGCGAGCTTGCCACAGGCGACGGCCGGCGTGTGCAGCTGACGCTTGCGACGCTTGCTCTTCGAGCCGTTGTTGTGGCTCGTGCCGCACCGGGCATGGACGAACTTGCCGCCGGCGGTCTTCTTGATTCTCTTCTTCAGCGAACTCAGTGACTTTGTCTTCATTTCGGCACCAACATCATCTGTATCGATTTGCGACCCTCGGTCTGAATCCTCGGCGGCGCTTCAATACGCGCGACATCGCCGAGGTCGTTGCCGATGCGCTCCATCAGCTTGAGACCGAGGTCCGAGTGGACGATCTCGCGTCCACGCAGCCACAGCGTGACCCTGATCCGATCTTTCTCAAGCAGAAACTCGCGCATCTTCTTTATCTTGACCTCGTAATCATGCGTGTCAATCTTCATCTTCATCCGCATGTCGCGGACCTCGGTGGTGTGCTGGCGCTTCTTCGATTCGCGCTGCTTGACCTTCTGCTCGTAGAGGTAGCGCCCAAAGTCGACGATACCGCAGACCGGCGGGTCCTCGTTCGGGGCCAGGACCACCAGGTCAAGGCCCTGGCGCCGGGCTAGGCTTATCGCGTCACGCGTCGGCAGGATGCCGATCGGTTTGCGATCGGTGCCGATCACCCGGACATAGGGCACACGTATCTGCTCGTTGACCTTCGGCCTGTCCTTGAAACCGTCTCTCGGAACTCTACCCTGGTACGTTGGCATCCTCCTTGATCTGCGCGATCGCCTGCTCGAGCGGGGCGGCACCCACGTTGCCCTTGCCGTGCCTGCGCACGGCAACGCTGCGCTGTTCCGCCTCGCGCGCACCTACCACCAGCATGTATGGGATCTTCTGCCGCTCGGCCTCGGCTATCTTGAAATTGATCTTGTCGCCCTTGGCATCAAGCTCGACGCGCAGTCCGGCCGACTGCAGCTGCGCCAGCACCTCGCCGCCATAGGCGATGTCCCGGTCGGTCACGGTCAGCACCCTGGCCTGAACCGGGGCGAGCCAGGTCGGAAAGGCGCCGGCATAGTGCTCGACCAGGATGCCCATGAACCGTTCGATGCCGCCGAGCACGGTCCGGTGAACAAGGTAGACCGGGTGATGCTGCCCGTCCTGGCCCATGAAATACAGGTTGAAGCGCTCGCCCTCGTTGAAATCGAACTGGCAGGTCGGGCACTGCCATTCGCGGTCGAGCGAGTCGAGCAGCTTGATGTCGATCTTCGGGCCGTAGAAGACCGCCTCGCCCTCGGCCCTGTGATAGGGCAGACCGGTTCGCTCAAGCGCACGCACGAGCGCCTGCTCGCCGAGCTGCCACTGCTCGTCGGTACCGAGATACTTGTCGCGGTGCCGCGGGTCGCGCACCGACAGGTCGACCCGGAACTTGTCGAAACCGAAAGCACGCAGCATTCGCACCGACAGGCTGACGACGCCGTAGACCTCGTCCTCGACCTGCTCCGGCGTGCAGAAGATGTGGGCGTCGTCCTGAGTGAACCCGCGCACGCGCATCATGCCGTGCAGCACGCCCGAACGCTCGCGGCGGTAGACGGTTCCCCACTCGCCCATCCTCAGAGGCAGATCGCGATAGGAGTGCACCTTCGTGCGGTAGATCAGCATGTGGCCCGGGCAGTTCATCGGCTTGAGGACGTACTGCTCGTTCTCGACGTCGAGCAGGTACATGTTCTCAAGATAGTAGTCGAGGTGCCCCGAGGTCTGCCAGAGACCGGCGCGGGCGATGTGCGGCGTGAGCACTATCTGGTACCCGGCAGCGATGTGCTCTCGCTCCCAGTACTGCTGAATGATGCGGCGCACCGTCGCGCCTTTGGGATGCCAGAACGCCAGGCCGGCGCCCGCCTCCTCGTGGAAGCTGAACAGGTCAAGGGCGGGGCCGAGCTTGCGGTGGTCACGGCGCCTGGCCTCCTCGAGCTTGTCGAGATGAGCCTTGAGCAGGTCGCGGCTGGGAAAAGCGACGCCGTAGACGCGCGACAGCATCCGGTTGCGCTCGTCGCCATGCCAGTACGCGCCGGCCACCGACAGCAGCTTGACTGCCTTGATGCGGCCGGTGTGCGGCACGTGCGGGCCGCGGCAGACGTCGACGAAGTCACCCTGCTCGTAGACCGAAATCTCGGCATCGGGCAGACCCTCGATTATCTCGACCTTGTAGGGCTCGTTGCGATCACGGAACAACCTGAGGGCCTCGTCGCGGGGCAGCATCTTGTGAACCACCGGCAACCGCTGCCGGGATAGCTCGGCCATTCGCTCCTCTATCCGGGCGAGGTCGTCCTCGGTGAACGGACGCTCGACGTCGAAATCGTAGTAGAACCCCTGCGCGACGGCCGGTCCGATGGTCACTTTGGCATCGGGAAAGAGCTGCTTGACGGCCTGCGCCATCAGGTGCGAGCCGGAATGCTGGAATATGTCGCGACCGTCCTCAGAATCGAAGGTCACGGGTTCGACAACGGCGTCGCTGTCCAGCGTCGCGTTCAGGTCGACCAGGCGGCCGTCCACTCGCGCGGCGAAGGCGGCCCCGTCATTGATGACATCGCCGACGCGCGCGCCCGCCTCGACCTGGCGCTCCTCGCCGTTGACCGACACTTTTATCACGGTGCAATGATACCTCTGAAGCGACAACTGTCAACGCCAACGACCTGCACTCGCGGCACTCGGCTTGACCGCGCTCGCTTGAGGGCTAGAATCGACAACCTTGCCATCCAGAAGCAGCAACCGCATCGGCCTCGGATTCGACGCGCACCCGCTTCGTGCCGGACGTGCCCTGAAGCTCGGCGGCGTCACCGTTCCGTCAGCCACCGGTCTTGCCGGTCACTCTGACGCCGACGTGCTGCTGCACGCCCTGATGGACGCACTGCTCGGCGCCGTGGCCCAGCCCGACATCGGCTCGCTGTTTCCCGACACCGACCCGTCGCTGAAAGACTCTGACAGCGCGAAACTTACCGCCCTGGTAATGAAGCGAATTCGCAGCCTTGGCGCGGCGGTGGTCAATGTCGACTGCGTGCTCGTCTGCGACCGGCCCAGGCTTGCCCCCCACCACGACGCAATCCGGCAGAACATCGCGCGGCTGCTGGCCATCAGACCGGACGCGGTCGGCATCAAGGCCAAGACGACCGAAGGCACAGGTATCGCGCTGAAGTCGGGCAGCATCGCAGCCTTCGTCACGGTCCTGCTTGAGGTCAAGGCCCGGTGATACCGCTCCGCGACGACATCCAGTCTGACCGCCGGCCGTGGGTAACATACCTGCTGATGACGGCCTGCGCCGCCGTATACGGCGTGCAGTTCTTCGGCGCTGCCTCGGACCGGTTGAGCGGCACCGAGTTCATCACAAACTGGGGGATGGTGCCGGCCCAGATCGTTGCCGGCCAACGCCTCTGGACCCTGCTGACATCGATGTTTCTGCACGGAGGCCTCTTCCACTTTCTCGGCAACATGCTCTACCTCTGGATTTTCGGCGACAACGTCGAGGATGCGTTCGGCCGGATCGGGTACCTCGGCGTTTATCTGGTGTCCGGACTGCTCGGCAGCTTGTCGCAGATAGCGGTCGCGCCCGGCTCGACGATACCGACGATCGGCGCGTCCGGCGCGATATCAGGAGTGATGGGCGCCTACTTCGTGCTGTTCCCGCGAGCCCGCGTGCTCACGCTGGTGCCCGTCTTCTTCTTCCTGCGCTTTCTCTATCTGCCGGCACCGGTGCTCCTCGGCTTCTGGATCGTGTTCCAGCTGCTCCACGGTTGCAGTTCGGCGCCCGATGCCGGCGGCGTCGCGTACTTCGCCCACATCGGCGGCTTCGGCGCGGGCGCGCTGTTCGGCCTGCTCATCAAGAGGAAGGCTCGGCGCACCTGGTATGAAATCCGCTAGCCGCGTCCTTGTCCCGGCCGCGCTGGCGGTGCTCCTGACTCGGGCGGCTCTCATCGCCCTGCCGGCAGAAGTGCCGGTTCGCGTGAAGGCGCTCGAGGCCATCAGCGACGCCCGCGAGTACGAAGCCCTCGCCGGAAACATCGCCACCCATCGGGTTTTCAGCCGCGATACCGCCCCGCCGTTCCGGCCCGAGCTGTTCCGGACCCCGGCGTACCCGCTCTTGCTCGCCCCGGGAGTCGCGATGCCCGGCGGCGTGCTCTGGTGGGGCCTGGCAGTTCAGACGCTGCTTTCACTCCTTATGCTCCTGCTGGTTCGCTCACTGGCGCGCACGCTGGGCCTTGACCAGCGGCCCGCCAACACCGCCGCGCTGCTCACTGCCCTTAGCGTCAATCTCGCGTTTCTATCGACGAAACTGGTCACCGAAACGCTGTTCGCGACACTGCTCGTCATCGGCCTGCTCCTGTATGCGCGTTATCTCGGGCAAGGCCGCACGACCGACCTGCTGGCGGCCGGCGTCGGGTTCGGGCTGCTCTCTCTTGTCCGGCCCATCGCGCTGTACCTTCCGGTTGTGATGGCGGCACACCTGCTCTGGCGCGCGCTCCGGCGCCGCTCCGCCCCGCTCTCCCCGGTCGTGCTGCTTGCCGCGGCCTCGCTGGCAATCCTGCCCTGGGCCGTGCGCAACTGGCGGCTTGCCGCCTTCCCCGGACTATCCACCGCGGCAGAGCACAACCTCTACCTGTACAACGCCGCCACGGTGCTGGCGTCGGACAAGGGCATCACACTGGCTCAGGCCCGCGACTCGATGCAGGCGATGGCCCGCGAGCGTTTCGGCCCGCTCGACTCCAGCGACGAGGCCGGCTACTGGACCAGACTCGCCGCGGTAGCGGCCGAAGTCTACTGGCAGAGGCCCCTGCGCGCCGCCGCTGTCCAGGCGACCGGCTTCGCCGCGACGATGCTTCTGCCCCTCGGGGTCCAGCCGCTGCTCGTGCACTGCGGCGCCGCCGGGTACGCCGCAGCACCCCCCCACGTAATGCAGGAAGCCCTGCGCCTGATTACCGCCGGCCGCATCGGCACGGCCGCATCGGTGGTCTGGCGCGGCCGCCTTGCCATACTGCCGCCGCTGGCCCTCGTGCTGCTCGCGCTGGCCGGACTGCATCTGTTGGTGCTGCTCGCCGGGGTGGTCCTCGCTTCGCTGCGGGGACGCCTCAGGCCGATGGCCTGGCTGCTCCTGCCCGCGCTCTATTTCACGCTGCTGCCCGGGCCGGTCGGCGAAGCGCGCTTCCGTTCGCCGGTGGAGCCGCTGCTCTGCGTGCTCGCCGCGGCCGGACTGGCCGGGTCCGGCGCCCGCGGAAAAGCCGGCGCCCGCCGGGCGCAAACCCCGCGGGCGCCTCGCCGGTCGGGATAAAACTACTTCGCTTCTTCCTTCAGCGCCCTGGCCTCTTCGACAACCTTGGCCGCGGCGTCGCGCGGCACTTCCTCGTAGTGCGAAAACTCCATCGTGAAGAAGCCGCGGCCCTGGGTCATCGAACGCAGGCTGTTCGAGTACTTGTACATCTCGGCCATCGGCGCCTGGGCCTTGATGACCTGCAGGTTGCCCTGCGCTTCCATTCCCATTATCCGGCCGCGGCGGGAGTTCAGGTCGCCCATCACGTCACCGGTGTAGTTGTCCGGCACCGTGACCTCGACGTTCATTATCGGCTCGAGCAGGACGATGCCGGCCTTCTCGCAGGCGGCCTTGAACCCGATGTTCGCGGCAAGCTTGAAGGCGATGTCCGACGAGTCGACGTCGTGATAGGAGCCGTCGAACACGGTGACGCGGATGTCCTGCATCTTGTAGCCGGCGAGCACGCCCTTCTCCATCGTCTCGACCACGCCCTTTTCAACCGAGGGCACGAACTTTGAAGGAATCGCGCCGCCCTTGATTTCGTCAACAAACTCGAAGCCGGTGCTGCGCGGCAGCGGCTCGACGCGCAGCCAGCAGTCACCGAACTGGCCCCGGCCGCCGGTCTGCTTCTTGTGCCGGCCCTGGGCCTCGGCCTTCTTCGCTATGGTCTCGCGGTAGGGAATGCGTGGTTTGACGAGGTCGACGCTGGTGTCGAAGCGGCGCTTCAGCCGCCCGATGATGACATCCAGATGCAGCTCGCCCATCCCGTTGATGAGCTGCTGCGCAATCTCGGGATTGAACTCGTAGGAGAAGGTCGGGTCCTCCTCGTGCAGGCGGGCCAGGCCGTTGGACACGCGTTCCTCGTCGCCCTTGCTGTGCGGCACGATCGCCACGGATATCGACGGCCGCGGGAAGGCGACCGCCGGTAACCTGACCGGCTGGCGCTTGTCCGCGAGCGTGTCGCCGGTGTGGGTGTCCTTGAGCTTGACCAGGGCGCCGATCATCCCGGTGCCCAGCCGGTTCACCTCGCCCCGCTCCTTGCCCTTGACGATGTAGAGCTGGTTAATCTTCTCCTCGCGCTCGCTCGTGCCGTTGACCAGCACGTTGCCCGGCTCGATCGCGCCGCGCAGCACGCGCACGTACATCATGTCGCCGACGTGCGACTCCGACACGGTCTTGAACACGAACGCGACCGTCGGCCCGGCCGGGTCGGGCTTGACCTCGACCTGCGCGCCCGAACCCACCGCCACGGCCGGCTGCGGGGCCATCTCGGCCGGGCTGGGCAGAACGTCCACGGCCAGGTCGAGCAGCAGATCGACCCCGACCTGGCTCAGCGCGTCAGAACACAGCATCGGAAACACGACGCCCTGCTTGATGCCCTGGCGCACGGCCTTGCGCATCTCCTCGGGCGAAATCTGGCCGCCCTCGAGAAATTTCTCCATCAGCGCCTCGTCAGCCTCGGCCGCGGCCTCGACGAGCTTCTCCTTCCACTCGGCGATCGCCCCGGCCATATCGGCCGGCACCGGCACTTCCTTGCGCACGCCGCCGGAATAGCTGTAGGCCTTGTCATTAAGCAGGTCGACCACACCGGCGAACGCGGCCTGCTCGCCGATCGGCAGGTAGAGCGGCGTCACGCGGCTGCCGAAAGCCTTGCGCACCTCCTCGGCGGTGCGGGCGTAGCTGGTGTGTTCGCGCGCGAGCTTGTTGACGACGACCGCCCGGGGCAGCTTCGCGTCGTCGGCCCGGCGCCAGGCCATCTCGGTGCCGACCTCGACGCCGGCGGACGCATCAACGACCAGGACCGCGACATCGACCGCGCGCAGGGCCGACACGACGTTGCCGAAGAAATCGGCGTATCCCGGCGTGTCCACGATGTTGACCAGCGTGTCGCGCCACTCGCCGTGTCCGAGCGAAAGGTTGATCGATATCTTGCGCGCCACCTCGTCCTCATCGTAGTCCAGCAGCGAAGTCCCGTCGGCGGTCGAGCCGAGCCGGGTATTCTGCTTCATCGCGAAGAGCAGCGCCTCGCAGATCGAGGTCTTGCCGCTGCCGCCGTGGCCGAAGAATCCGAGATTGCGTATGCGGTCCGGGCCGAAGTCTTTCACAGGGTCCTCCTGAGACTGCTATGCGGGCTGACGCGTATCATAGCCGGGCGACCAACAGAGTCAAGCCGGCCGGCTGTGCGAAAGCACCGGGGCGGCTTAGCGCCGCCCCGGTGACATTCGGACAGTCGAACCTAGCGGATGACGAGCTTGCGGCTCTCCGACTTCTCGCCCGCGGTGAGCCGGCAGACGTACACTCCGGCCGCGACCACGCGGCCCGCGTCGTCGGTCCGGTCCCAGCTCAGCCGGCTGACCCCGCTCGGGGCACTGCCGCGCACCAGCGTGCGCACCAGCCGTCCGCTCAGGTCGTAAACGCCCAGCTCGACCGGTCCGCCCATCGGCACGGCATAGGTGATACCGACAAGGCCCTGGGCCGGGTTGGGCGAAGTGACCAGCTCGACGCGCAGAACCGGCGCCAGAGGGTCAAAGCCCTTGATGCCGGTCTGGCTGCCGGAGACAAAGGCTAGCGCATTGTGGAACACCAGCGCCCAGTGACCGCCGCGCTGAGGCGGGTTCGCGCTGTAGATGCCCGGGTACGAGTTCACGCCGGCCACCTTCTGGTTCGCGCTCACCGCCACGTAGCGCCGGCCGTCCGACCACTTGGCCACCGACTCGGCGCCGGCCGCGAACGGGCCGTCACCCGCGTAGTACTCGCGCACCGAGTCAACCCCGGCGAAGATCGGGTGACCGGTCTGGTACCAGGCCAGCGTCACGTTGTTGTACGGGTTGTTACCCGGCACTATCGTCTGGTAGCTGCCGGTCATTATCCGTCCGGCCATCGCCCAGCCGGTCGAGAAGCTGAACGTGCCCAGCACAACGCCGCCGCCCGCGTCCACATAGTCGGCAAGTACGTTGCCGAGCGCGGTCGCGTTCTGATAAGGGTAGTTCGAGTGCGCCCCGACCGCGTCGTAGGGCTGGAGCTGGGCCAGGGTCGGCGTCCCGGCCTGGCCGTCGAAGAACTCGATCGAATCGCCCAGCGCGCGCAGGCGCACCGCCAGCGTGGTCTCGGGCGCGCCGTAGTCGGAGTATATCCACAGCACGCGGATCTGATCGACCGCGGTCGCGGTGCCGCGCAGCGTGTCGTTGGCGCGGTTCTGGTCCGGCCCGCAGTTGTGCCACATCGCGACGCCGTATGAAGCGCCGACCGGCCCGACGCTCCAGCTCGACGGGAACGGGAAACTGCGCGAGCCCATCTCGGGCACGCTGTCGACATCGACGCTGTCGCGGTACACGGTCGTCCCGGCCGAGTCAACCACGCACCAGGCCCGGAAACCGCGCTCGGTGTAGTCGGTGCTCGCGAGCGTGATGCGCGGGGTGATCGTGTTGTTGGCGCGCACGCGGCCGCCGATGTTCATCCCGGCGACGCGCACGTCATGGCCCCGGGTCGTGGTCGACTTGGTTATCGTATCGTTGCGCCGGTTGGTGTCGCCGGCCAGCGTGTGCCAGAACGTCAGCTCGTACGTCTGGCTGCCCGGCCCGACGTTCCAGTTCGGGAAGACCGCCGTGTCGGTCCCGGCCGAGTCCAGGCTCACCGTCACGTTCCGGCTGTATATCTGCGTGCCCAGCGACTCGACCTTGCAGTACACGCTCACCGAAGGCTCCGGATACGTCCCCCGGTTCTTCACCACCACCATCGGCGCCAGCGGCGTCATCGGGTCAATCTTGTCCGCCGGCGCAAGCACCGGCCCAACCGCCACGTCGTGGCGCGCGCCCGGCAGTGGCGTGTTCTCGATGCACAGCATCGCGTCAATCCGGCCCGTGCCGTAGGTGTTGTTCTTCGGCTGGCTGCCGCGGGGCAGCACCGAGTTCTGCATTATCTCGTCGACCTCTTCGGGCAGCAGGCCCGGGTTCTTCTCCAGCATCAGGGCC
>CBFGIY010000003.1:0-64772 GCA_965648935.1 Caldifarciminota bacterium | reverse complement strand
GGCTGGGTTGCGCTCCACCCGGTGCCGCTCTCGCCCTCGGGCAAGGCGGTCAAGGACGGCGGCGCGATAGCGCACGACGCCGGCAGCGGCGCGCTCCATGTCCTCAAAGGCAACAAGACACCTGACTTCTACAGCCTCAGCGGCACGGCCTGGACCGTGCTGGAACCGATGCCCGCGGGGACAGAGAACAAGCCCCCGGCCAAAGGCGCCAACATCTGCACCGACGGCTCAGGCACGGTGTACGCCACCAAGGGCAACAACACCGCCGGGTTCTGGAAGTACTCCGGGGGTGAGTGGACCCAGCTTGCCGACATCCCGCTCGGTGCTTCAAACAAGAAAGTCAAAGGCGGCACCGACCTTGTCTATATGGATGAAGGCGACAGCCAGTACGTCTACCTGCTCAAAGGCTACAAGACCGAGTTCTACCGGTACAATATAGCTTCCCGGACTTGGCGGCCGTTGAACAGCGTGCCGGATGGGGCCAGGGCACGGATGGACCGGGGCTCGTGGCTCGTGCTTGACGAAGCGGGGAACCGCCTGCTGGCGCACAAGGCCAGGTACTCTGAGCTGTATGCCTACGAGCTTTCCACCGGCGCCTGGTCCGGCCTGATGGCGGGCATCCCGCTCTACAACCGCCAGACCGGCCGGAGCAAGAAGGCCAAGGACGGCTCCGACGCGGCGGTCCTCGCCGGCGCGCTCTATGCCCTCAAGGGCGGCGGCACGCAGGACTTCTATTCGCTTGACCTCGGCGCGATGGCCTGGGCCGAGCGGGAGACGATGCCCGCCTTCGGTTCCACGCTGAAGAAGAAGCTGGTCAAGGCCGGCGGCAGCATCACCTCGGACGGCAGTGCGCTCTACGCGCTCAAAGGCAACAAGACGCTTGAACTCTGGCGCTACGTGCCGGGAGGCTTCCGGCCCGCGGGCGGCGGCCCGCGGCCGGAGAGAAGCACCGTGCAGGACTTCGAGCGCGGGGCATCGGGCGCGAAGCTTGTTGTCCAGAACCCGTCCCGCGGCAGGACAGTCATCCGTTGGTACAGGCTGCCTGCTGTCGCAACCAGTCTGGAGGTGTATGACACGGCAGGACGCTGCGTGCAAGCAGCGCGACTGAACGGCGCCAGCGGAAGCGTCGAACTACGCGGCCTGGCGGTCGGGGTCTACCTTGTACGCCTGTCCGGCGGCGCGGACCCGACGCGCAAACTGATTGTGGAGTAAGACAGGCGAATGATCGTGCGGGGGCGGGCCATGAGCCCGCCGCCGGTCCCCGCCACCCCGTCATTTCGACCGAAGTGGAGAAATCCCTTGCCGCCGGTCGGTCGCGCTCAGTCGGGCAAGTGGCAACTCGAGAAACTGCTGCGCCGCACCGCGCAACCGCCCGCACTTGACACCGCGCGGGCACGGCTGACAAACCCGCGATGTTGAGGAAGCGAAGTCCCGACCCGCGCCGCCGCCCGGCGCCCGCCCGGGTATGCTTCGTGCAGACCGACAGACCGACAGACCGAATCACCGACTAACAACTGAGGTTCGCCGACTGGGTCGCGTGCTGGGACAGCGACCTGTGCGTCGGCACGGCGGCACCGAGCCGTACGACTGCAGAGACTCCGGGGTGCGAGGGGTCGCAAACGATAAGGAGGCCAAGTGCGAAGGACTGCGTTGATGGCGGTCACCCTGCTTTCGGTAGCTGCTTTTCTCACCGGTTGCGACTCGATTTTCGGGCCGCGCGAGCCGGGGCCAATAGCCGTCCACTTCTCTCCAAACCCAGAGACCGCGTACCCGGGTGACAGGCTTACCCTCGATGTCAGAGTCCAGAATGATGGGCTCGATGTGCATGTCTACCGAATCGCGTCCCGCCATGAGATTCTGAGTGGAGACGGCGCCGGCGAGGTGGGGAGTGGCGACTTGGAGATAGAGAACGATTTCGTTCCCAAGAAGTCGACGGTTACAGTCTACGATGAAGTAGGTGAGGCAGGAGAAGTCAGTCAGATAACCCGTATTCGTATGGTAGTCACCGTCTGCTCTGATGGCGGTATCGACTCAGACGAGGCTACACTCACGCTCCGACCTTGAGCACGCAGCCTGAGAAACCGGTGGAGGCCTGCGCGTCTACAGGACCCTGCCCGGCGGCGTGTACTTCGTCGAGATGCGTGCCGGGGAGTACAAGGCGGTGAAGAAGCTGTTGCTGTTGGACTAGTGGTTTGGCAGTTTTGCGGGCGGCGGGCTTGGGCTCGCCGCCCGCCGCTTCTGGATGCTCGCACCCTCACGCAACCTCTCCCATCAAGGGAGAGGGGTCGGGCTTGGACTACCACTACATATAGTGGTGCGGCGCGCGTCGGCATACCATATGTTGTGGAGGGAGTGACTCCCCCATTGGCTCAGAGGCTCAATCTGTGGCCGAAAACGGGTCCGAGAAGCCGTTTGAGGCCAGACGCGTCCGCGCGTTTCAGCTAAGCGTTTACACAGACAGCGTTTAGGTTGTTCAGGAGCGGACCAAGGCCGCCTTCGAGCGCGGTTCTCAAGCGACTGCCCAAGACCGGGTCCAAGCCGGCGTCAAATCGCGCCGCGAGCCTGCGTTTCAGGTTCGGTTTCAGGCCAAGCGTCAGCGTCGGGCAGGGAGCTTGGTTCGAAGCGGGGCTGGCTGTGCGGGCGCACTGCACAACGCCGCTCGTGTTGTCGCCTCGACCGGAGTCAACTTGACTGCCGGGCGCGGCCGAATTATCATCTTCTCTTCCCATGTCGACCCAGTCAGATGCCGTCATCAGGCAAATCGAAGAGCTGAGCGGTCAGACGATATCTGACTGCTACCAGTGCGGTTGCTGTACCGCGGGTTGCCCGATCGGCGAGGCGATGGACCCGCCGCCGTCAAAGGCCATCCGGCTGCTGCAGCTCGGCCGGGCCGATGAGCTGCTTGCGTCCGCGGGCATCTGGCTGTGCGCGTCGTGCCTTGTCTGCGGCACGCGCTGCCCGCGCGCGGTCGATTACGCGCGCATCGCCGAGGCGTGCCGGGCGATGATACTGCGCACGCGCGACAGCCGCGTTGACCCGGACACGGTCGACGACCCGTCTTTGGACGACATTCCCCAACAGGCTTTCATCGCGGCGTTCCGCAAGTTCTCCGTCTAAATGGAATACGTCTACTACCCGGGCTGCACGCTCTACACCAAGGCGAAGAACCTGGACGACTGCGCGCGCGCCGCGGCCGAGCGGGTCGGGTTCACGCTTGAGGAGATGCCGTCGTGGAACTGCTGCGGCGCCATCTACAACACCGCGAGCGACGACCTCGCGGCGCTGGTCGGGCCGGTGCGCAACCTGGCGAAGGCGAGCCAACAGATCGCGGAACAAGTCAAAAGCCAAAAGCCAAAAGCCAAAGGTCAAAGCGAAGGCACGGACCAGGCCGAGGAAAGTCGCACATCGGGCAAGCTGGTGACCTTGTGCGCGGCGTGCTACAACGTGCTCAAGCGCACGCAGGACTGGCTCGACACTCAGGGCAACGAGACGCTGCGCGAGCGGGTGCTCGCGTTTGTGGACGAACCGTTCGAGCATCGCGTCGAGGTGGTCCATTACCTCGACGTGCTCAAGCGCGACATCGGGTTCGAGGCGCTGAAGGCGAAGGTGACCAAGCCGCTCTCGGGCCTGAAGGTCGCTTCGTACTACGGTTGCCTGATGGTGCGGCCCAAGGAAGTGCTTAGCTTCGACGACCCGGAAAACCCGGTCGTGATGGACGACCTGATGAGCGCGCTCGGGGCCGAGCCGGTGCGGTTCGACTTCAAGGCCGAGTGCTGCGGCGGTTACCTCGTGGTGAACCGGCGCGAGGTGGCGGCCGCGGCGTCGAAGAAGATTGTCGACAACGCCCGGGCCTACGGCGCCGAGGCGATTGTCACGACCTGCCCGCTGTGCCAGTACAACCTGGACAAGCCGGCGCGTGAGGCCGGGTCGGGTCTGCCCGTGTTCTACTTCACGCAACTGATCGGGCTGGCAGTCGGGCTGGACGTCTCTCAACTCGGTCTCGACTACAACGGGCCCGGGGCAGAGAAGTTCCTGAAGGAGAAAGGGCTTATTTAGGGCATGGCGGGCAAAGTCAAAGGCCAAAAGCCAAAGGTCAGATGCCAAAACTGCGGAGCGGGCTGGTAGACGATGGCTGAGGAAACGCCCAAAGCCCAGCCGTCCAATCCGAACGAGGTGGGCAGGGTGACGCCGGCCGGCGGCAAGGCGAAGTCGCCGCGCGTGGGCGTGTTCGTGTGCCACTGCGGCATCAACATCGCCGGCACCGTGAAGATTCCCGAGGTCATCGAGCAGCTCAGGAGCGAGCCGGGCGTCGCCACGGCCAAAGACTACATCTACTGCTGTTCAGACCCGGGCCAGACGCTCATCAGGGACACGATTGTCGAAGAGAAGCTCGACCGCGTGGTCGTTGCCTGCTGTTCGCCCAACCTGCACGAGAACACTTTCCGCAAGGCCAGCGCGAGCGCAGGCCTGAACCCGTACCTGTGCGAGATTGCCAACATCCGCGAGCAGTGCGCGTGGGTGACCCCGGACAAGGACAAGGCAACCGACAAGGCGCTGGGCATCATCCGCACCATCATCGCCAAGGCCCAGAACGACCTGCCGCTGGAGCCGGTGAAGGTCAGCATCAACAAGCGGGCGATGGTGGTCGGCGCAGGTATCGCCGGGATACAGGCCGCGCTGGACATCGCCAACGCCGGTTACGAGGTCGTGCTCGTCGAGAAAGAACCATCCATCGGCGGGCACATGGCCCAGCTCTCCGAAACCTTCCCGACGCTGGACTGCTCGCAGTGCATCCTGACCCCGAAGACCGTGGAGTCGGGCCGGCACCCGCGCATCAAGCTGCTGACCTATTCGGAAGTCGCCGAGGTATCGGGCTATGTCGGCAACTTCAAGGTGAAAATCCGCCAGAAGCCGCGCTATGTCGACCCGGTCGCCTGCACCGGCTGCGGCCTGTGCATGGAGAAGTGCCCGAGCAAGGTCGAGTCGTGGTTCGAGCGCGGGATGGCCAAGCGCAAGGCGATTTACCGGCTGTTCCCGCAGGCGGTGCCGAACAAGGTCGTCATCGACGCCGAGAATTGCCGCTACCTGCAGAACGGCAAGTGCGGGGTCTGCGCGAAGATTTGCCCGTCGAAGGCCATCCGCTACGACGACAAGGAGAGCTTTGTCGAGGAAGAGGTCGGCGCGATCGTGCTGGCCACGGGCTACGAGCTTATCGATATGAGCCGGTTCGGCGCGTACGGCACGGGCGTCCCCGATGTCATCGACGGGATGGCTTTCGAGCGGCTGTGCTCGGCCTCGGGTCCGACCGCGGGCGAGGTGCGCCGGCCGTCGGACGGCAAGGTGCCGCAGCGGGTGGTGTTCGTGCAGTGCGCGGGCTCGCGCGACTCGACCGTGGGCGTGCCCTACTGCTCGAAGATCTGCTGCATGTACACGGCCAAGCACGCGCTGTTGTACACCCACCGGGTGCACGGCGGCGAGGCGGTGGTCTGCTACATCGACGTGCGCACCCCGGGCAAGGGCTTCGAGGAGTTTTACCGCCGCGCGACCGACGAGGGCGTGAAGTACCTGCGCGGCAAGGTGTCAAAGATTTTCCGGCAGGGCGACAAGGTTGTGGTCTGGGCCGCGGACACGCTCGCCGGGCGCAAGGTCGAGATAGAGGCCGATATGGTCGTGCTGGCGAGCGCGGTCGTGCCCAACCCCGCCGGTATCGAGCTCGCGCGCAAGCTCAAGATCCAGCTCGACACCAACGGTTTCCAGTCCGAGGCGCACCCGAAGCTGCGGCCGGTCGAAACGCTGACCGCCGGGTTCTTTCTCGCCGGCGTGGGCCAGGGACCGAAAGACATTCCCGAGACCGTGGCGCAGGCGTCGGCGGCCGCGGCCAAGGTGCTGGCGATGTTCGGCTCGACCGAGCTTTTCCACGAGCCGACAACGGCGCAGGTTGACGAAGTGCTGTGCGTCGGGTGCGGCTACTGCGAGCGCACCTGCGCGTACGAGGCGGTGAAGGTCGATGCGAAGAAGCGCAAGGCGGTGGTCAACGCCGTGCTGTGCGAGGGCTGCGGCGCGTGCGCGGTGGCCTGCCCATCAGGCGCGATGACCCACCGCAACTTCACGAAGAAGAGCATATACGATATGGTCGAGCAAGATTAGCCGATGAGCGACCAAATCCGAAACCCGAGTTCCGAAACCCGAAACGCGGATGGTAAGGTCGGCGCGGTGCTGGTGGTTGGTTCTGGCATCGGCGGAATCCAGGCCGCGCTGGAGCTGGGCGACGCCGGGTACAAGGTCTACCTGCTCGACGAATCGCCCGCCATCGGCGGCGTGATGGCGATGCTCGACAAGACATTCCCGACCAACGACTGCTCGATGTGCATCCTCGCGCCCAAGCTGGTGGGCACGGGCCGGCACCAGAACATCGAGCTTCTGAACTACTCCGAACTGCTGTCGCTTGAGGGCGAGCCGGGACACTTCCGCGCGCGCATCAGGCACAAGCCCCGGTTCGTGCTGCTGGACAAGTGCACCGGGTGCCTGGACTGCACCAAGGTCTGCCCGGTGAGCGTGCCCGACACCTACAACCAGAAGCTGGCCGACCGCCGCGCGGTCTTCAAGCTCTACCCGCAGGCCATCCCGAATGCGGTGGCCGTGGACAAGAACGAGGCCAAAGCGCCCTGCCGGCTCGCCTGCCCGTCGGGCGTGAACGCGCAGGGCTATGTCGCGCTCATCGGCCAGCGCAAGTTCAAGGAAGCCTATGAACTCGTGCGCGACCGGCTGCCGTTCCCGGGCATCTGCGGCCGGGTCTGCCACCACCCGTGCGAAGCCGAGTGCAACCGCAAGGAGTACGAAGGCCCGGTGGCGATACGGACGCTCAAGCGGTTCGCGTCCGACTTCGCTTTCGCGCAGGGGCCGGCATCCTATGCCGAGCGCAAGACACCGGACGCGGAGAAGATCCGGCTCGACGCCCAGGCCGTGCAGCGGTCGGGCAGGGTCGCGGTGGTCGGGGCCGGGCCGGCCGGCCTGACCTGCGCGCTGGACCTGCGCCTGCTCGGTTACGATGTGACCGTGCTTGAGGCCGGGCACAAGGCAGGCGGGATGATGCGCTGGGGCATCCCGGCGTACCGGCTGCCGCGCGAGGTTCTCGACCGCGAGATTAAGGACATCACCGACACCGGGGTCGAGCTGAAGCTGGGCTCGCCGGTGAAGTCCGCGGCCGAGGTCGAGAGGCTCAAGGCCGACGGGTACAAGGCGGTGTTCCTCGGGTTCGGGGCGCAGAAGAGCCGCGGCCTGAAGATCGAGGGCGCGGAGCTTGAGGGCGTGCACCTCGGCATCGAGTACCTGCGCGCCGCAAGCGAGGGCAAGCCGCTTGAGACGGGCAAGGAAGTCGTGGTCATCGGCGGCGGCAACGTCGCGGTTGACGTGGCGATGACCGCGAAGCGGGCCGGGGCCGAGAAGGTGACGATGGTCTGCCTCGAGTGCCGCGAAGAGATGCCGGCGTTTGAGTACGAGATTGAGGAGGCGCTGGCCGAGGGTATCGCCATCCAACCGTCTTGGGGCCCGCAGGGCATCACGGGCAAGGACGGCAAGGTGACCGGCCTGCGCACGGTCGAGTGCACCCGCGTGTTCGACGACCAGAAGCGGTTCAACCCCGAGTTCAACACCTGCAACGAGGGTTTCGTGCCGGCCGACACGGTGATTCTGGCAATCGGCCAGGCCGTTGACGCCGACGGGTTCGAGGGCTTTGAGCGGGGCCCGGGCGGCACGTTCAAGGTCGACAAGCTGACTCTGCAGACGAGCGTCCCGGGCGTTTTCGCGGGCGGGGACATGGTCTCCGGCCCGGCATCGGTCATCGAGGCGGTGGCGGCCGGCCACGAGGCCGCGATTTCCATCGACCGGTTCATCCGCGGCGAGGACCTGAAGGCGGGCCGGGACGAGCCCAAGCCCAGGGCGGCCAAAGCCGACGAGTCGGCTGCGGCGCGGGCCAAGATTCGCCGCGTCGAGCGAGCGCGCGAGGCGGTCCTGCCGGTTGCCGAGCGCGGGCAGAGTTACCGGGAAATCGGGCTGGGGTTCGACGAGGAGACCGCGGTGCGCGAGGCCCAGCGCTGCCTGAACTGCGGGGTCTGCTCGGAATGCTTCCAGTGCGTCACGGCGTGCGAGGCCAAGGCGATTGACCATTCGCAGACCGCGCGTGAGAGCGAGGTTGAGGTCGGCGCGGTCGTGCTCTCCGCAGGGTTCAAGGAGTACAAGCCGACCGCAGACCTCGGCTTCGGGTACGGCCGCTACGCCAACGTGGTGACGTCGCTTGAGTTCGAGCGGATTCTCTCGGCGACCGGGCCCTACGAGGGCCACGTGCGCCGGCCGTCGGACGGCAAGCAGCCGAAAAAAGTCGCGTGGATACAGTGCGTCGGGTCGCGCAACCAGGAGCACTACTACTGCTCGTCGGTGTGCTGCATGTACGCGACCAAGGAAGCGGTCATCGCGCGCGAGCACTGCGGCGGCAACCTTGACTGCCACGTGTACTACATGGACATGCGCTGCTTCGGCAAGGACTTCGAGAAGTACTACCAGCGGGCGCAGGACGAGTACGGCGTGGTGTACCGGCGTTGCAAGGTCAGTTCCCTGAAGCGTGTCGAGGGCGGCGAGGACCTCGTCATCGCCTACGAGAACGAGGCGGGCGAGCTGAAAGAGGAAACCTACGACATGGTCGTGGTCTCGACCGCGCTGTCGGCCGACCCGCGCGTGGCCGAGCTGGCCAACCGCATTGGCGTCAAGACCGACGAGCAGGGCTTCGTGCGAACCGACCCGTTCGAGCCGGTGCTGACCAGCCGTCCCGGGGTGTACGCCTGCGGCGCGCTGGTCGAGCCCAAGGACATTCCCGAGACCGTGACCGAGGCGACCGGCGTGGCCGCGGCGGTCGGTTCGCTGCTGGCCGCGTCGCGCAACACGCTCGTCCAGCCCAAGAGGTACCCGCCCCAGCGCGACGTGTCGGGCGAGGAACCGCGCATCGGCGTGTTTGTCTGCAACTGCGGCATCAACATCGGCGGCGTGGTCAAGGTGCCGTCGGTGGTCGAGTACGCGCGCACCCTGCCCGGCGTGGTGCTGGCCGACGACAACCTGTTCACATGTTCGCAGGACACCCAGCAGAAGATCCGCCAGGCCATCGAGGAGCACAGGCTCAACCGCGTGGTCGTGGCGTCGTGCACGCCGCGCACGCACGAGCCGCTGTTCCAGGAGACGCTGGCCGAGGCCGGGCTGAACCCGCACCTGTTCACGATGGCCAACATCCGCGACCAGTGTTCGTGGGTGCATATGCAGAACCCCGAGGAGGCGACCGCCAAGTCCCGCGAGCTGGTGCGGATGGCGGTGGCGAACGCGCGGCTGTTGCGGGCGCTGGATTCATCGCCCCAGACGGTCACCCAGAAGGCGCTGGTCATCGGCGGCGGACTGGCGGGAATGACCGCGGCTCTGGCAATCGCGGACCAGGGTTTCGCGGTGTACCTTGTCGAACGGTCGAGAGAGCTCGGCGGCCGGCTCAGGCAACTCAGGTACACCGACGGCGGCGAGGACGTTGGCGGTCTGCTGGTGCGCCTGGAGCAGCGCGTGCGCGCCCACCCGCAGGTCAGGGTGTTCACCGGCGCCGAGCTGGTGGCAGTATCGGGCTATGTCGGCAACTACCGGTCGCGTCTGCGCAGCGCCGACGGCGAGACCGAGCTCGAGCACGGCGTGTTCGTCGTGGCGACCGGGGCGAGCGAGTACCGGCCGACCGAGTATCTCTACGGCGCGGACGAGCGGGTGATGACCCAGACCGAGCTCGAGACGATGATTGTCGACCGGCCCGACGCGGTGAAGCAGGCGAAGCATGTCGTGATGGTCCAGTGTGTCGGCTCGCGCGAGCCGGAGCACCCGTGGTGCTCGCGGGTGTGCTGCACCGAGTCGGTCAAGAACGCGCTGCGCATCAAGGCGCTGAACCCGCGCGCCAACGTCGTCATCCTGTACCGCGACATGCGCACCTACGGATTCAAGGAAGCGCTGTACCGCGACGCGCGCGCCGCCGGCGTGATGTTCGTGCGGTTCGACCCCGAAACCAAGCCGGTTGTCAGCCAGCGCGACGGCAGGCTGCACGTGACCGTGTACGACCCGGTGCTGCAGCGCCGGCTGGGCATCGACGCCGACATCCTCGCGCTGTCCGCGGGCGTGGTGCCGGGTGAGACCAACCACGCGCTGGGGCAGTTGCTGAAGGTGCCGCTGAACGAGGATGGTTTCTTCCTCGAGGCGCACATGAAACTGCGGCCGGTGGACTTCACAACGAGGGGCGTGTTCATGGCCGGGATGGCGCACAGCCCGCGGCGCATACCGGAAACAGTAACGCAGGCGCAGGCCGCGGCAGCGCGCGCCTGCTCGATTCTCTCGCACAAGGAGCTGTCGACCGACGCGGTCGTGGCCGAGGTCAACCCGCGCTGGTGCGTGGGCTGCGGCGTGTGCGAGGAAGTCTGCCAGTACGAGGCGGCGCGCGTGAACCCCGCGACCGGCAAGTCCGAGGTGACCGCCGTGCTGTGCCAGGGTTGCGGCGCGTGCGCGGCGGCGTGCCCGGCCGAGGCGATAAAGCTCAAGGGCTTCGAGGCGCGCAACGTCCTGTCGATGATTGACGCGGCGCTGTGAGAAGCAAAGTGCAGAGTGTAACAGGCACAGTGCAACTTACCGGGCGGTCGGTTCTGACATTTGAGTTTTGGCTTTTGGCTTTTGACCTGGATATCGGAGGCCTGTAGATGCCTGAATTCGAACCCAAGATTGTCGGTTTCCTGTGCAACTGGTGCACCTATGCCGGGGCAGACCTTGCCGGCACCTCGCGGATGCAGTACCCGCCGAACATGCGGCCGATCCGGGTGATGTGCTCGGGGGCGGTCGACTCGGTGTACATCATCCGGGCATTGCTCGAAGGCGCGGACGGCGTGTTCATGGGCGGCTGCCATCCCGGAGACTGCCACTACGTGTCGGGCAACTACAAGGCGCGGCGCAGGATGGTGCTGTTCAACTCGGTGATGCGCTCGCTCGGCCTGGATGAGGACCGGGTGTGGCTACGCTGGATTTCCGCGGCCGAGGGAAGAAAGTTCGCCGACACGGTGACCGAGATGACCGAGCACCTGCGCGCGAAGGGGCCGACCCCGTTCCGCGAGCAGTGGGACGTGTGAGGCGGCGATGAAGGGCATTCTCAGGGTCAGGGACAGCAATCCCGAGGCGACAGTGCGCGCGCTGCTCGGCCAGTGGCTGAGCGAGGGCAGACTGGGCGCGGTGCTGGTGCCGGCGTACTCGAAGTCAGGCGCGGCGACTATGGCGCTGGTGACCGAGCCGGACAAGCTCGAGGACGCGATGCCGCTGCTGCCGGCGATGGCGGTGAATGCCGCCTCGGTGGTGCACGACATCGCCTGCGACGGCGTGCTCGAGCGCAAGGTGGGGCTGGTGCTGCGGCCGTGCGAGGCGCGGGCCCTGGTCGAGCTCATCAAGCTGCGGCAGGTCGTTGCCGACAATCTTGTCATCATCGGGATGGACTGCGGCGGCACCTACAAGGCGGCCGGGTTCCGCGAGGTGCGCGGGGCCGACGCCGAGTTCGACAACCGGCACGCGCGCGGTCAGGACGAGCTGGCCGCCAACCCGAACCTGCGCACGGCCTGCAGGATGTGCGAGTTTCCCATCCCCCCGGTGTCGGACATCGCCATCGGCTGGCTCGGGATGAATGTCGACGAAGCGCTGTGGGTCGAGGCCGCCACCGACAAGGGCAAGGCGCTGGCCGAGGGCATCGGGCTCGAGCAGGGCGAAGAGCCGGCCGCGCGCGCCGCGGCGCTGAAGAGTCTCTCCGAGAAGCGGCTGGCCGAGGCGCAGAAGCGTATCGGGGAGACCGAGGCGAAGTTCATGGGCGCGCAGAAGCTCGTCGAGTACTTCGCCGACTGCCTGAACTGCCACAACTGCATGCGGGTCTGCCCGGTGTGCTACTGCCGCGAGTGCTTCTTCGACTCGGATACTTTCAAACGCGACATCGGAGAGCACGTGCGCATCGCCAAGCGCAAGGGCCTGACCCGGATGCCGTCGGAAACACTGCTGTTCCACCTGACGCGGATGAACCATATGATGACCTCGTGCGTGGCCTGCGGCATCTGCGAGGAGTCCTGCCCGGTCGGCATCGGCCTGACCGTGCTGTTCAAGAAGGCGTCTCGCAACGCGCAGGCCGAGTTCGATTACGTGTCGGGCCGCAGCCTGGACGAGCCACTGCCCCTGACCACTTTCCGCGAGGAGGAGTTCAAGAGCGTGGGCGAGGCGGAGTGATAGATTTGACGAACGAAGCCAAAGGCCAAAAGCCAAAGGCCAAAAGCCAAAACGAGGACACCGGCGAGGAACTGCTCGTCAACGAGCTGGACCTCGATTTCAAGTACCGGCTGGCAGAGAAGCTGGGCGACTCGGGGTTCATGCACTGCCTGTCCTGCGGCCAGTGCTCGGCGTCCTGTCCGGTGCGCCGGCTGGAAGAGAAGTACAACCCGCGCCGCATCATCCGGATGGCCCTGATGGGACTGAAGGAGGAAGTCTACCGGTCCGAGTTTGTCTGGATCTGCTCCTATCACTACACCTGCCTGCACCGCTGTCCGCAGGGGGTGAACATCGGCCAGGTCGCCGACGCGGTGGCGCAGATTGCCGACGAAGTGCGGCAGGCGCGGGCTGACGGCCGGCCCGAGAGTGTCACTCAGGACGAACTGGACCGCGCGTTCAAAGCCGAGGTGCTGGCCCGGTCGCCCGAGGCCGGACGGTGCTTCACCTGCGGCTCGTGCACCGCGGTCTGCCCGGAAACGCTGATGGATGAGAAGAAGGACCCGCGCCGGTTTGTCCGGCTGGTCAACCTGGGCTTGCGCGAGCAGGCGCTGGCCGATGAGTTCAAGGACGCCTGCGCGACCCATTTCCGCTGCATGTCGCGCTGTCCGCAGGGCGTGAACATCAACCAGATTATGAACGCTATCCGCGAGCTGGCCCAGGAAGACGGGTACTGCTACCCGCCGGGCCTGGCGGCGCTGGAACGGGCGGAGAAGCAGAATGGCTGACGAGTCCGTGGTCATCGAGCCGGCAGAGGTGAACCGGCAGCCGTCGGCCGGCAAGGTCGGCGCTGTCCTTGTCATTGGCGGCGGCATCGGCGGCGTGCAGAGCGCGCTCGACCTCGCCGACTCCGGGTACAAGGTCTACCTGGTCGAAAAGTCGCCGGGCATCGGCGGCGTGATGGCGATGCTCGACAAGACCTTCCCGACCAATGACTGCTCGATGTGCATCCTGTCGCCCAAGCTGGTGGCCGCAGGCCGGCACAACAATATCGAGTTGCATACCCTGACCGAGGTCTTGTCGGTCGAGGGCGAGCCGGGCCGGTTCAGGGTGAAACTGCTCAAGCGGGCGCGGTCGGTGGACCTGGGCAAGTGCACCGGCTGCGGCGACTGCATCGCCAAGTGCCCGGTGCGCGATTTGCCCAACGAATTCGAGGGCGGCCTGAGCAAGCGCCGCGCGATTTACCAGCTCTACGCGCAGGCCGTGCCCAACGCGCCGACCATTGACCGGGCCGCGTGCCTGAAGTTCACCAAGGACCGCTGCGGCGCCTGCCAGAAGAACTGCAAGGCCGGGGCGATTGACTACACCCAGCAGGACGAGGAGTTTGAGATTGAGGTCGGCTCGGTCGTGGTCGCGGCCGGGTCGCGAATCGCGCCGACGAGCCTGCGAGCGGAGTACGGTCACGGCCGTTATCCCAACGTCGTGACTTCGCTCGAGTACGAGCGGATTCTGTCGGCGTCCGGTCCGTACGGCGGCCACGTCAGGCGGCCGTCGGACGGCCGCGAGCCGAAGCGCATCGCCTGGCTGCAGTGCGTCGGTTCGCGCGACGACTCGGTCGAGCGCGGCTACTGCTCGGCGATGTGCTGCATGTACGCGGTGAAAGAGGCGGTCATCACGCGCGAGCACTGCCGCGATGTCGAGCCGTCGGTGTTCTATATGGACATGCGCTCGTACGGCAAGGATTTTGACCGCTACGTGGACCGGGCCCAGGCCCAGTACGGCGTGCGGCTGGTGCGCGCGCGCGTGCCCGAGGTGCGCGAGGACCCGGAAACGCGCGACCTGATACTGCGCTATGCCGGGGACGACGGCGCGCGGTCCGAGCGGTTCGACATGGTCGTGCTCTCCTGCGGGCTGGTGCCGCCGCCCGAGCTGGTCGAGCTGGGCCGGCGGCTGGATGTCGAACTGGACCGGTTCGGGTTCGTGCTCGGCGACGACTGGGACCCGGTGGGCTCTTCCCGGCCGGGCGTGGCCGTGGCGGGCAGTTTCCAGTCGCCGATGGCGATCCCTGAGACCGTGACCGAGGCGTCGGGCGCGGCCGCCGTCGCAGAGGGGATACTGGCCGAGGAGCGCGGCCAGCTCGCGCGCGAGAAACAGGTGCCGGCCGAAACCGACGTGCGCGGTGACGCGCCGCGCATCGGGGCGTTCATCTGCCACTGCGGTGTGAACATCGGCGGCATCGTCAACGTGCCGGCGGTGGTCGAGTACGCGAAGTCGCTGCCCTTCGTGGTCCACGTCGAGGAGAACCTGTACTCCTGCTCCGGGGATACGCAGGAGCGAATCAAGGACAGAATCCGTGAGCACCGGCTGAACCGGGTCGTGGTCGCGTCCTGCTCGCCGCGCACGCACGAGCCGCTGTTTCAGGCGACCTGCGCCGAGGCGGGCCTGAATCCGCAGCTCTTCGCGATGGCCAACATCCGGGACCAGTGTTCCTGGGTGCATATGAAAGAGCCCGAAGCCGCGACCGAAAAGGCCAAGGACCTCGTGCGGATGGCAATCGCCCGCGCGGTGCGCCAGGCGCCGCTGTCCAAGGTGAAACTGCCGGTGACCAAGTCGGCACTGGTAGTCGGCGGCGGCGTGGCCGGGATGGCCGCGGCGCTGGCGATAGCGGCCGAAGGGTTCGACGTCACGCTGGTCGAGCGCGAGAGCGAACTCGGCGGCACCGCGCGCCGGATATGGCATTCGATTGACGGCACCGACGTGCAGGCGCGGTTGAAGGAACTCGAGGCGAAGGTCGCGGCCGAGCCGCGCATCAAGGTAATCACCGGCGCGCGCATCAAGGCGATCGATGGGTTCGTTGGCAACTTCCAGACCACGGTCGAGAGCGCGGCGGGAAGCGAGATCGTGAAGCACGGCGTGGTCGTGGTTGCGACCGGGGCCAAGTATCGCACGCCGACCGAGTACGAGTACGGCAGGAGTCCGGCGATAGTCACCCAGCAGGAATTGGAAGAGCTGGTCGAGCGCGAGCCGGCGAAGGTGAAGGCCACCCAGCGGGTCGTGATGATTCAGTGCGTGGGTTCGCGCGAACCGGACCGGCCCTACTGCTCGCGGGTCTGCTGCGCCGAGGCGGTGAAGAACGCGCTTGCAGTCAAGGCGCTGAACCCTGAGGCCGAGGTCTACGTGCTCTACCGCGACATCCGCACCTACGGCCTGCGCGAGGAACATTACCGCAAGGCGCGCGAGCAGGGCGTGGTCTTCATCCGGTACACACCGGAACGGAAGCCGGACGTCAACGTCATCGAGGACGAAGCCAGAAGCCAGAAGCCAAAAGTCAAATGCCAAAGCGAAGGCGGGGAGTCGACAATCGACAATCGCAAATCGACATTGTCGGTAACCGTGTTTGACCCCGTGCTCGGCGAGACGGTCGAATTGCGCCCCGACCTGCTGGCGCTGTCGTCGGGCGTGGTGCCGCTGGAGGATTCCGAAGAGCTGGCCAAGATGCTGAAGGTGCCGCTCAACGCCGACGGGTTCTTCCTCGAGGCGCACGCCAAACTCAGGCCGGTCGATTTCGCGACCGAGGGCGTGTTCATGGCCGGGCTGTGCCACTTCCCCAAGTTCATCGACGAGGCGGTGGCACAGGCGCGGGCCGCAGCGGGCCGGGCCGCGACCGTGCTGTCGCGCGACGAGCTCGAAGCCGAGGCGACGGTGGCGCAGGTGGACCAGTCGCGCTGTTCGGCCTGCGGGATGTGCGAGGCGCTGTGCCCCTATCGCGCCATCGAGGTCAAGGTCGTGAACGAGCGGTTCGGCAAGCGCGCGGCCGTGGTCAACGAGGCGCTGTGCAAGGGCTGTGGCGCGTGCGCGGCCAACTGCCGGTCGCTGGCCATCGACGTGCGCGGGTTCTTGTCCGAGAACATCTACCGGGAAATCAAGGCCCTGCTCGACTAGCCCGCGCTTCGTCCGAGGACCACACAACAACTGGAAGGCAAGGCTGCGGCCTGCGGCCGTGATGAGTCGGCAGTGTAGAGCGAGCCCGGGAGGCCCTAGCGCCGGCCGGGCATTTCGAACTCGCAGTAGTACGTCTGGTCGCCAGACTCGAGAAGCGAGGCGGCGACGATGCCGCTCGGGGTGTCGCGGACCAGATAGTACTTGACGGTCTTCCCATCGTAGGTGTCCGGCAGCGCCCATCGCCGCGCTTGGCGGCTGCGGATGTTCAGACGGCAGAACGTGGGGCGTTTATCCTGAAGATACAGCACAGCACAGGTGCTGTTCGATACCGCGAAATCGATGACCCTGATGTTGAGGTTCAGTCGTGCCGCTTCCATCAGGTGGTGAAGCGGGTCGCGCTCGCGGTCGACAGGGGGCGTGACCGGTGCGGGGTCGTCTGTGAACCGGAGAGAGTCGATGGGTTCTCCGCCGGAGTCGTGGACCCGGATCATGCCGCTGAACTGGTCACTGAGGTAGAACAGACCGTCATGGTGCCTGACCAATCCTCCGCCAGCGAAGTAGCCGAGCCTGAGTTCACGAAAGCGCGCGTTCAGCCTGCCCCATAGTCCTGCAAACTCGCCAGTGAGGTTGTACACTGCAAACTGGTAGGTGTTAACCCTGTAGAACTCATCGGAGAAGGGGTTGTCCTCGGTCGGTGTGCTGTCGCTGAGCATCTGACCGCCGGACGGCCAGCCCTTGTAGAATGGCAGGAATGCCTTTGACGCCTCTGGGATGAAGGATACCGCTGTGATACTGGCACCTCCTCGTATTGAGTCGGGGAGATGCTGTAGTCGGGAGCACGAGATGAGCCTGCCGGTCAAGGCCTGCTTGCTGACGACGCATGGTGCGTTGCGATACTCGTAGTTGGTGTCGGTTCCGGTAACGGTGCATTCGACGCTGGGCAACGAGGCGCTGATGAGCAGAGTCGTGTCATCGCAATAATCCAGTCCGAAGTACATCGAGTTGATGACGTTGTTACGCTTCAGCCACGCAAACACCTGAGCCGGAATGTGTGTGAACAGCGTCTCCTCATCGGCCCCGGTGCCTATGACGTTCGCCAGCGCGCCCGAAGGCAGGTCGAAGACATATACCTGCCCTGACAGGTCGTCGTTGAGCGCCAGGTTCGTCCCGGCCTTGTTCAGCGCCGCGTAGAAGCACGTAGAAAGCGGGAAGCTGTCGTTGTCACGCAGCAGCACCTGTCTTATGATTCCTGGCCGAGCTGCGCGCCTGCTGCGCGCAGGAGCGTGAGATGCTGCCGGAGGAGGTTCTGCGCGTGGTCTGGAGGTGTCTGCGATGAACCAGGCAATCGTGGCCGAGTCGATACTGCCCATCAGCGAGTAGGCTGACAGCATCTCTCCCGTCCGTACACAGAACTTGGCCGCAAAGGGCACTCGCAGGTCGCCGGAGGACAGAGCAAACGGTTTCATGAAGCTGTCATTGACGACCACGCTGTGGTCGCTGGCAAAAGCCCGCCGCTGGAGGTAGGTCCAGGCGGCTCGCGGCCTGTTATGGACAGCCATCGTGACAATGTCTGCTTTGACGCCGGCCTTCCTGAGCAGGCTTATGAATGGATTGATGCCTCCCTCGATGCGTGCCGCGTTCATCGGGGGCACGACGAAGAAGTACGCGGTGTCACTGACGTACTCGATTCCAAGGCTGCCGAGTAGTCGCGTGACCGCATCCTCGGTACCTGAGAACTGCCGCATCTGGTGAAGCTGGTCTTCGGGAGGCACAAGCGTGAGAGCCCTCGCCGTCACGGAGGCGAGAATGAGGAGAGGAAGGGCCAGTACCCTTCCTCTCCTGATAGCCCGCTCTGTGGTCATTCGAGAGGTTCGATGCTCTCGACTGGGAGTTCGGACCCCGGCATCGAGCTGAGGTTTGCCGGAATCGGTTCCGCCAGCACGGCCGCGTAGTTGGCGCCATCGAGGGCATCTGCTACGGTGACTTCGGTTGGGGTCTCGGATTCGAACGTCACGTCGGCGCACTTGGCCGGGTCCTGCTCCGGGCAGATTGCCGGTGGCCAGAGCCGTACTCCGCCCTTGCCGTAGATGACCACCACGGTTTTCCCCTGTGCGTGAGTCGGGACCGCGAGTATGAGCACGACCACTGCTAGCAGCATCAGCACCGCAGTCGTCGTGGCACCTTTGTATTGGTACGCCTGCTATCCTCTTTCGCGACCAGGGCGAACGCCCGGCTGCGACCCATGATAGTCTCTCTCTCTTTCTCTTGTCAAGAGTCGCCTAACGCTGGCGCGAAGTTGCGCAAGCCACAGTTACTCGGGATGTTACAGGGCAACCGAGGCCGCAGGGTTCAGCAATCAAGGTGGGTTGCCGGCTGGGGGGAGCTTTCGTTGCCCGCTAGCGAGACTTCTAGTGCCATCTAGCCAAGAACCGGACCCTGCTCGACTGAGCCGGACCGGTCGTGATTCGGGCGCGGTCCCTGCCACGCGTGAGCCGGGCGGGGGTCAGGCGGTTTGACTCGGGCCGGGCACCGGACTAGAATCAGCAGTTACCCAAAGGAGAATAAGGTGAAAACTTTGACCGTGCTCGTTCTGCTTGCCGCGGCCGTTGCGGCCCAGCCGCTGCACGAGGGCAAGACCGCGCTGTTTGCGCGCCCGCGTTCAACAGTGGCTGCCGAGTCGTCGCACAGCTATGACGTGCGGCATTACCGCGTGGACCTCGCCACGACCCTGACCTCGGGCGCGATGAGCGCGCGCTGCCGCATCGCGCTGACCCCGCGCGTGGACAGTTTCGACACGTTCAGCCTGCATTTCGTGGGCTTGGTCTGTGACTCGATCCGGCGCGCGGGCAACGCTTGCACGTTCTCGACCCCGAGCGGCCGGCTGCTGGTGGACCTGGACCGGCCGTTCGCGGCGGGCGAGTCGCTGGAGCTTGACATCTGGTACCGGCGCAGCTCGGGCACCCAGAATCGCGGTTACTACTGGTACGCGCGCGGCACACAGAGCATCCCGCACGCGGTGGCCTACACCGTGACCGAGACCGACGACTCGCGCTACTGGTTCCCGTGTTTTGACCAGCCGTGGGACAAGGCGGAGCGCGGCTGCCAGATAAACATCACCGTACCCGATTCGATGAGCGCGTGCGCCAACGGCGTGCTCGATTCGGTGACGGCCGGTGCCGGCATGAAGACTTACTGGTGGACTCACCGCTACCCGATTTCGACTTACCTGATGTGCTTTGCCGCGTCGAAGTTCACCGACTGGCAGGTGTGGTGGCGCAACGGCGGGGACTCGACCCCGGTGCGCTACTATGTCTGGCCCGAGGATTCGACCCTGGCCGCGGGCAACTTCTCGCGAATGACCGATATGTTGAGCTTCTTCTCACAGCCGGACCTCTACGGTCCCTACCCGTTCGCCGACGAGAAGTACGGGATGGTCGCGGTGTATCCTTACCCGTGGGGCGGGATGGAGCACCAGACGATGACGACGATTCACCGGCAGTGGGCGCGTTCGGGCTCGGTGAACGGCATCGCCCACGAGCTGGCCCACATGTGGTGGGGCGACATGGTTACCTGTCTGGACTGGCGCAATATCGTGCTCAACGAGGGTTTCGCGACTTACTCGGACGAGCTGTACGAGGAGTATTACCGGGGCCGGGCCGCGTTTCTTTCGATGATTCGCAGCCGGGCCGACAGCTACTTCAGCGAAGATTTGACCGACCGTCACCCGCTGTACGACCCGCCGCCCGGACACGAGTTTGACTGGGGCCACAGCTACTGCAAGGGCGCGTGGCTGATGCACATGCTGCGCTACGTCATCGGCGACACCGGCTCGACGCGCGGCGCGTTCTTCGCGGCGCTGCGGGCGTACGGCGATTCGTTCCGGATGGGCAACGCCAACTTCGCCGATATGCAGCGGGTGTTCGAGCGTCAGACCGGGCTTGACCTGGGCTGGTTCTTCGAGGAGTGGGTGTACCTTGCCGGGTACCCGAACTACTCGGTGCGCTGGTACGGCCGCGAGACCGGCAAGGGCTGGGAGGCGGTGGTCGACCTGTCGCAGAGCAACGGTTCGGGCGCGCCGGCGTTCTTCCGCACGCCGGTCGAGGTGCGGGTGAACTACAGCGGCGGGTCGCAGACATTCCGTTATGACATCACGGCGAGCCCGCAGCGCAACGTGTTCAGCGTGCCGGCCCAGCCGCTCAGTCTTGAGTTCGACCCCAACGAGTGGCTGCTGGACAAGCACACGACCACGGTCGGGCTGGCTGAGGAGGCCGAGGCGGCGCGCGGCATCACCCGTCTGGCGCTGGAGCCGGCGTCGGGCAGTGTCGTGCGCGGACCGGTGCGGCTGAACCTCGCCCTGCCGACGCGCAGCGCGGTCCGGGTCGAGATACTCGACGCTGCAGGGCGGCTGGTGCGGACCATCAGCGCGGGCGAGCTCGGCGCCGGGCGGCACAGCCTTGCCTGGGACGGCCGCGACGCACGCGGCGCGGCCGCCGGGCCCGGGGTCTATCACCTGCGGCTTGCCGCGGGTGACGCTGTCGGAAGCGCGAAACTCGTCAAGCTCGACTAGGCCGCCGCGCGAGCGCCGCGGCGCGCGGAAGCGAAATAGTATTGCCGGCAGTCATCGCGGCGCGGCAGTGCCGCGCGAAAGGAGTCAAGAGTGCGTATCGCCATCGTCCTCTGTCTTGTGTCCGTCACCGGCCTGGCAGCGGTTGACCAGTTCGGCTGCGTGGGGCCGGAGGCCGCCCCGGCCGGCCCGCCCGAGCCGGCGGCCCGGCTCATCGATCTGCAATGGGAAGCCAGGCAGCCGATGCCCACCGCGCGCTTCGGCCACGGCGCCGCGGTCGCGAACGGGCTGGTGTACTGCGTCGGCGGCTACTCGAGCTCGCGCCTGACCCTGAACGAGGTCTATGACCCGGCCGGCGATTCGTGGGCTGTCAAGGCGCCGATGGACTCGATGCGCAACGGCTGCGCCGGGGCCGCGGCGGCCGGCCGCGTCTACATCGCGGGCGGTTACAACGGGGTACGGCGGATGAACTTCGTCGAGGAGTACGACCCGGCGGTCAACACCTGGCGCGGCCTTGCGCCGATGCTCTACGAGCGCACCGTGCCGGCCGCGGCCGGACTCGAAGATATGCTCTACGTCTGCGCCGGGTTCGCCGGCGGCGCGGTCTACCCGCGCACGGTCGAGCGCTATGACCCGGGGACCGCGACCTGGGACACGGTCGCGCCGATGCCGACCGGCCGGGCCGGCCCGGGCGCGGCCGTGATCGACGGCAAGCTTTATGTCTGCGGCGGCTGGACCGGCACGGAGCCGCCGCTCAACACGGTCGAGGCGTACGACCCGGCGAGCAATACCTGGACCGTGCTGCCGCCGATGCCGACCGGCCGGATGTACCTCTCGGCCGCGGCGGTTGACGGGTACCTGTTCTGCGTGGGCGGTCAGATCAGTTTCAACGGGCCGCAGGTGGACATCGTCGAGGTGTTCGACACCCGCACCGGCACCTGGTCGACAGCGACCCCGATGCCGTCGGCGCGCGCCTCGCTGGGCGCGGTCGCGGTCGGCGGCGCGCTGTACAGCATCGGCGGTTCCAGCGGCGGCAGCGCTCAGAACGGCAATTACCGGGGCGAGCTTCTTTCGGCTCTGGCCGGGCCGGGCAGCGGCCCGGCGCTGCGGGTGCAGTTCACCCGCAACCCGGTGCGGCGCGGCGCGGGCGCGGCCCTGACGCTTCCGGCCGATCTGGCGTATGCGGCGCGGCTGCGCGTGTACGACGCGCGCGGCGCGCTCGTGCGGCAGCAGGACTGCGGCACTGGCGGCCGGGCAGTGTGGGACGGCCGCGACAGCCGCGGCATGCCGGTCCCGGCCGGGGTGTACCTGTGCCGGGTCGAGTCGGCGCGCGGCGCGGGTTCGGGCCGGCTGGTCGTGGTCGACTAGGCCGGACCCGCGGCCGGGCAGTCCGGCGGCTACTCTTCAGCCAGTTCGAGCGCGACCCCGGTCGCGCTCAACTGGTTTCTTATGATGTTGATGCCGTACTCGGCGCGGAAGTTGAGCCAGCGGTCCATCTCGCCGGGCAGGCTCTCCAGCGCCTCGCGGAAACTGCGGAACACGGGCGGCTTCTGCAGTGCGGCCTGGAGCCGGGCGCGGGCTTCGCTGCGGCTGACCGTGCGCGCGAATGACTCCATCGCCCTGTAGCCTTCGACGCCGGACTGGGGCGCGAGCCGGATGTAGCGCGACGGCTCGGCGCGGACCGCGGCCAGTATCTGCTGGCGGTTGAACCCGAAGACCGGGATGATATCGCCGGTGAGCGTGTCAAGGTAATGGGTGGTGCCGGGCGAGCGGTTCTCGAGCGCGAACAGCAGGTCGTGGCGTGAAACCCTGAGCACGCGCCGGCCAGGCGAATCAGCGCCAGCGGAAGATGCCATCGGGATAATAGTGCAGCAATCCGTCGCGGGCTTCAAGCCAGCCGGCGTGTCCCTGCCACGAGAAGGGGCAGGCCGGGCCGGCGATGCGCGCGGCCGCCTCGGTGAGCTGCAGAAGTCGCCATGCACCGTCCTGCAGCGCCGCGAAGCTGCGGCCCGGGCCGGAGGGCCGCGCCCCGGGCACGAAGTAGCCCCAGGCGACGAGCGTGTCGCCGACATTGAACAGCTCAAGCCGGCCCGCCGGCAGGACCTCGGTCTTTGAGAACCAGTTGCGCCAGGGAAACGGCACCGCGGTGAAACGAACCGAGCCGGGCGAATCAGACCAGGCGATGCCGTAGAGGCCGGGCCGGACCGCGCGGTGAATCCCGGCGATTACCGGCAGCAGGCCGTGGTAGTCTTCAAGCCGCGCCGCGCCGAGCAGGTGAATGGCGACCGAATCGCCCCAATCAAACCCGAGCGGCTCGACCGCGGCCGGCGCGAATCCCGAATCGGCCCAGTCCCAGAAGCGCAGGAGGCGCAGCGGCCCGGGTACCGCGCCGCGCTCGAGCGCGGCGAGCCGGTAACGGCCGTCGCCGGCAAGGTCGCACCAGGCCGCGGCCTCGACCGCGGCGCCGGGCATCGGCACGGCCCGGCTCGACTGGCCGAGCGCGTCAAAGCGCACGACAAGGCAGGATTCGGGGTGAAAGATGAGCAGTTCGGTGCGGCCGTCGGATTCGAGGTCGGCCGCGGCCCACGGCCCGGGCAGGGTCGAGTCGGCCGTGCCGAGCAGCGGGTCGCTCTGCCAGACCCGGACCAGGCCGGGCCCGGACTGGCGGTAGAGCGCGAGCCGGTAGAGGTGGACCGGCTGGGCCGCACGGCCGGGCAGGGGCGCGACGCGCACCGTGCCTTCGGCAGTGGCGATGAGCAGGTCGTCGAGGTCGGCGGTCACGAACCGGCCGGAAACGACCGAACGCACCGCGCCGCCCTCAACCCGGCCGATGACAGAGGGCGCGCCGCAGGCCAGCGCGGCGGCGAAACAGAGCGAGGCAAGAGTGGCGAACGGCTTGATGGCTTCTAAGATATCCTCAAGCCGCGCCAAGTCAACCGGCCGATCGTCACCGCGCAATGTCGATCTGCGCCTGCATTTTCAGACACCCCCCGCCTGACCGTCAAGCGATTCCGTCACGATTTCGCGGCCGGCTAGACCAAGGCCGGCCGCTAGCGCCGAGAGAGCCGGCCGCACAAGCCGCTATCTTTCAACCAGTTGCACAAGAAGGCCATCCGAAATGGATATAGTTAAAGTCAATGTTGATAATTTCAATGTTTGGCGAAACTTCTGCTTGACATCGTTGTACAACAGGCTACAATGAATACGATGAAGCTTGAGATTAACAATATCAATTTGAGCGATGGGCGCAGATTTGATATATCAATGTTCAGAGCGGCAAAGAGTCAATGGCGTTGTAACGCCGAGGAGGTTTCGATGTCAGCAAAGGGAATCGTTATGACCGTCGGGCTGGTTGCGGTACTGGTCGGCGCGATGGTCGCGTTCGCCGCAGCGGGCAGTGAGTCGCGCGGCGGCGCCGGTCGGATGGACGAAGTCGTGGTTGCGGCGCACGCGCCGGCAATGATGCTGGACGAGGTCGTGGTGCGGCCGGTTGACCTGACCGGCGCGATGATGCCCGAGGTGGTCGTCACGGCGCAGGGGCCGCGGGTGGTCGTAGCCGCGCCGAGCGTCGTGCCGGTCGAGATGAACTGAGCGAGGCAGGCAATGGCAAACTCAAGGATGCTGCACCGCTGCCCGGTCTGCAACTCCCGGGTCGTCATCACCGAGCTTTCGTGCGATTCGTGCGGCACGTCAGTCAAGGGCCGGTTCCAGATACCCGAGCTGTGCCGGCTGCCCGAGGACCTCTACGGGTTTCTCCTCGTGTTCGTGAAGAACCGCGGGGTCATCCGCGAGGTGGAGAAGGAGCTGGGCATATCCTACCCGACCGTGCGCTCCCGGCTGGACGCGGTGCTCGAAGCGCTGGGCGCGGGCAGGCCCGAGCCGGGCGCAGACCAGGCCCAGGTGCTGGAGATGCTCGAGCGCGGCGAGATAACGCCCGAGGAAGCCGAGAAGATGCTGCGCGGCGAGAGCGAAGCGAAGTAGGAGGCCGAGATGAGCGAGGAAAGAACGAGAATACTCAAGCTGCTCGAAGAGGGCAGGATCAATGCGGACCAGGCGGCGCGCCTCATCGAGGCGCTAATCAGCCGCCGGACCGCCGACGAACCGGTCGAACCGCCCGCGCCGCCGATGCCGCCGCTGCGCCGCGGCTTGTCGCGCCACCGCATGCCGCCAGGGCTTGACCGGATTCCCGACATCGTGGCCAGGGCGGTGAGCTCGGCGGTGCGGTCGCGCGCCGACCTGGGCAGCGTGAGCGTGTTCGGGGACGGCGCCCGCCTGAAGGTCAAGACCGTGTCGGGCGATGTCGAGGTCGCGGGCACGAGCGAGAAGGGCATCAGCGTCACCTCGGACGGCGCGCCGAGCGCGCGCGAGTCGGGCGGCGCGGTCGAGGTCAACGCCGTGTCCGACGATGTCGGCGCGCGCACGCCGCGCGCCTGCGACGTCGCCGTCAGGACGGTGAGCGGCAACGTGATCGCGGCGCAGCTGCAGGGCGAGCTTGGCGTCACCACGGTCTCGGGCGACGTCGAGGCGGTCGAGGTCGACGGCGCGGTCAGGGTCGCCACCGTGTCGGGCGATGTCGAGCTGACCCGGGTCGCGGGCAAAATTTCGGTCGAGACGCGCTCGGGCGACGTCGACATCCTGCCGGGCGGGCAGTTCGGCGGCGCGGCGGTCACCAGGTCGGGCGACGTGACGCTGCTTCTGCGGCCCGGTGCCGACCTGCTGGTCGAGCTCGAAACCGAGGACGGCGACATCGACGTGGACCTGGAGTCCGCGCACGAGACTCTGGAGAGCGGCGAGCGGGTCAGGCGCATCCGGCTCGGCGCCGGCGGCGATTCATTCCGGGTGAAGACAATCAGCGGCAGCATCACGGTCCGCGACGAATCGGAGGAGCAATGATACGGACAATCATCTGGGGACTGGTCACCATCGGGGTCGGCCTGTGGATATGGCTGGCCAACCTGGGCGTTCTGACCAGCGGGGTCGTGTTCAAGCGCGACTGGCCGGTAATCATCATCGTGGTCGGGCTGCTCTCGGTCGGCGAGGGCATATCGTGGGCGATCAAGCGCGGGAGGCGGGGATGAGACACGTCATCGGCTGGGGCGTCGTGCTGGTGCTGCTGGGCGCGTGGCTGTGGCTCTCGGCGCTCGGCGTGCCGTACTGCGAGTTCGGCCGCGACTGGCCGCTGTTGCTGGTCGCGTTCGGGGTGTGGCGCATTGCCCGGCGCATCGTCCGGGACGCGCGCCGGCCGCGCCGGCGCAAGGCGGTGCTTGACGACCTTGAGAGCGGCCGCATCGACGCCGAGACCGCGATAATCCGCATCAAAGGGAGCCTGTGATGGAAGACGACAAGCTGCGCATACTCCGACTGCTCGAAGAGAAGAAGATAACCGCGGAAGAGGCCGAGCGGCTGCTCTCGGCCGTGGCCAGTTCCGAGTCGCCGGCCGGGCGCAACCGGTTCATCAAGCTCAAAGTCGTGGACAAGGAGTCGGGCAAGACCCGGGTCAACATCACCGTGCCGATGGCACTGGTCCGCTGGGGGATGAAGATGGCGCCGCGCGAGGCCAAGGCCAAAATCGAAGAGCACGAGATTGACTTCAAGCTGGTCTCCGACGCGCTGGAGAAAGGTCTGACCGGCAAGATAGTGGACGTTGACGACGAGGACAAGGGCGAGCATGTCGAGGTCTGGCTCGAGTAGGCCGGAGCGGCCGATTCACGCAGGGGCGGGCAACCGCCCCTGCCGCTTTGCCGGCGCGGGTCAACCACAAAGCACCAAAGACACGAAGCCTCGGGTTTGCTGCGGAAATCCGGGACTGTCCCGCAGGCTGGTGCCCTCCTGGCGCACTGGGGCTGTCCCAGGATTTCCGCGCGGTCAGACCTACCACAAAGCCACCAGAGACACGAAGGGGAGAGCAGAAGCCAGGAAGTGGCCGAGGGGTCGAGAGACCGAGTGTCGGGTACGAGAGCGCAACTTGGGATTGCAGTCTTGACCTGCTCGGTCACAGCACATATAGTCAATACGTGAATCCAAAGGACCGGGTGCTGCTGGAACAACTCAAGGTCAGGGTGGCCGAGCGCCTGCCGCTTGAACGGGTCGTGCTCTTCGGTTCCCGCGCGCGGGGCGACAGCGAGCCGGACTCGGACCTCGATGTGCTGGTCGTGCTTGAGGGGCCGGTGTCGCGCGCGGCCGAAGACTACGTGCGCGAGTGTGCGTGGCAGCTCGGGTTCGAGAGCGGGGTCGTCATCTTCGCGCTCATCGTGTCCCGCGAGGAGTGGGACGACGGGCTGCTGAGCGCTTCCTCCCTCGCGCTGGCCGTCCGGCGCGACGGCATCGCGGTATGAAGCCGGATTTCACCGCCGAGCTTGTCAGGCTGAGATTGGAGCAGGCCAGGGAGACGCTGGCCGATGCTCGCGCCCTGCTCGATGCCAACCGGACGCCGAGGAGCGTGGTCAACCGGGCGTACTACGCGATGTTCTACGCCGTGCTCGGCCTGCTGCAGTCGACCGGCCAAGGCGCGTCCAAGCACGCCGGGGTCATCAGCTTGTTCGACCGAGACTTCGTGCATTCTGGCCGGTTCCCGGTCGACGCGTCGCGTGTCCTGCACGAGTTGTTCGACAAGCGTCAGCAGGCCGACTACGAACCGGTCAGGCCGACGGGCAGGGACGAGGCCGGCGAGTTGTTGGCCAAAGCAGAGCGGTTTGTCGCGCAGGTGCAGGAGTACCTGGACCGCAAGCCAATCGTCTGACCGCCGTCTCGCCTTCTGTCCCTCAATCGACAATCGTAGATCGACAACGCCTCCGGGCCGGTCCTGGTGTGGCTATTGATGCGACTTGTGTTGGTGGACTGCTATAACCTTGGTTATAGTGGGCCTTCGGTCGGGGCGGGGGCGCAACCACCGGACGGGCATCGAGTTGCGTCCAGCGGACTGGCCGGAGCGGTCCAAGACTCCCCCGCCCCCGGGGCGGTCTCCCAAGCCCTCTGCCGGGGCCTTGTCAGGGTCGCTTCGGCGGCGCACTCACAGACCGCTTCAGTCGCCGCCAGAGTCATCTTTTGTCGGCTCCTGTGTCACGCCGTCTCGACCTTCGGTCTGCATTGCGTTTGACGGTCCGCCGCAAGGTCCCTCGGTCGAGCCGCAGCGCAATCCGCCTGCGCCGCCCTCTGCCGACCCATTCGGCAAGCCGCTTCCAAGATGGTTCTCAAAGCGGTCCTCGGAACCGCCTCAGAAGCCGCTCTTCCTGCCGTCCCGCAAGCCCTTCGCGATGCCGCACCCGCGGCCCGAACCCGGCCACTTGCCCGACTACTCGGTCTGTCTGTAGCTCTGAAGACTGCAACCCTGCCGACCTTGCCCGCCGCCAGACTGAGCTGTCGAATACCCGGCCGCCGAATCCGCCCTTGCCGTGGCCGCCAGGGCCGAAGAGCGCGCAGTCGGGGAAACGCCGACCTCGGTCTTGGGTCGCCGTGCCCAAGCCGGGCAGGTTTGACACGGGCTGCGGTGCGGGTTAGATTGCCGGGTTCGCAGAAAGGAGTATAGGGTATGCCGCCTAAGCCGAAGCACCAACTCTGCGGCGACCGTCCGGTCGCCGCGCGCCAGTTCACCGACCGCGAGTCATTTCTTGCCGCTTTCAAGGTCGCGCTGGCCGAGAAGGTCAGCAATCCGAAAGAACAGCGCGTCTTCGTGCTGTACGGCATCGGCGGCATCGGCAAGACCCGACTGCGCAAGGAGCTGATGCAGGGGCTGGCCGCGGCACAGCCCGAGCTGCCGATGGCGGTGCTTGACTTCGCGGAGCCATCGCTGCGCGAACCCGACGCGGCGCTCGCATCACTCAGGCAGTCACTCGGCCGGGAGCACGGGGTGGACTTCCGTCGGTTCGACATAGCGTACGCCGTGTACTGGAAGCTGGCCCGGCCAACCACGCCGATGAGCGCGGCGACGATTCCTTTCTACGACGAGAGCTCGCTGGTTGCCAATGCGGCTTCGATTCTCACCAGCGTGCCAATCGTGGGGCTGCTGCCGGCGCTGGCCAGGGCGTACGCCAAGGGCGAGGCGAAGCTGGTGGAGTGGCTGACGAAGCGCGGGCAGAGCGAACTGGCCGCGCTGTGCAGGATGAAGGAGCCGGCCGAGGTGCGGGAGTGGCTACCGGCGTTCTGGGCCGCAGACGTTCGGGAGCATCTGGAGAAGGCAGGCGGCACCGCGGTCGTGTGCATCGACACATTCGAGGCACTGGTCCAGGCAGAACGGGCCGAGGGGAGGGTGCACGAGCTTGAGGCGTGGGTGCGGGAGCTGGTGGCGCAACTGCCCGAGGCGCTGTGGGTAATCTGTGGCCGCGAGAAGCTGCGCTGGGACGAGGCAGACTCCGACTGGCGCGGGTGCCTGAGCCAACATCTCGTCGGCGGCCTGGCAGAAGCCGACTGCGACCGGTTCCTGCAGTCCTGCGGCGTGCCCGACGCGAGTGTTCGCAGGGCCATCATTGCCGGCAGTAAGGGCGTGCCATTCTACCTCGACCTCGCCGTGGACACCTATGAGGAGATTGCCGCCGCGGGCGGGACGC
Source organism: Caldifarciminota bacterium (assembly GCA_965648935.1). Lineage (GTDB taxonomy): Bacteria > Hydrothermota > Tepidihabitantia > Tepidihabitantales > Tepidihabitantaceae > CBFGJX01. The sequence continues at coordinate 35,438 of CBFGIY010000003.1, read as the reverse complement.
CCGGTCCGGAAGACTTCGGCGAACAGCCACGCGAGTTGTTCGTGCGATTCCTGCGCCACTTGGGTGATGTCGAGAGCGAGACCCTGAAAGTGCTGGCAGTGCCGCGGTTCTTTGACCGCGACCTGTTCAAACTCCTGCTGACGGAGTTTCGGACCGGCTACCCGGTAACAGCGTTTGACCGCTTGTGCCGGTTCTCGTTTATCAATGAGGGCGCGCTTCCCGGCAGTTACACGATGCACCAGTTGATGCGCGAGTCGCTGTTGGCGTACACCGAGTCCGAGTTGGTGCGGCGGGTGCATCGATGGCTCTTTGACCGCTACTCGGCACAGGTGCAGGACCTTGATGTGAAGAACATCACCCCTGTCCACGCCGCGGCGCTGGTCGAGGCGTTCCATCACGGCAAGGCTGTGCTTACTGCGAACGAGTTGTACAACTGGTACTGGAAGCCCGCGCGGCGGTTCACTGATGCGGCTCTGTGGGGCGAGGTTCTCCCGCAGTATCGTGAGCTTGCCGCGTCACTCGAATCGGAACTTGGCCCAAGTGACCCCAAGGTGGCGTCGTGCCTGAACAACCTTGCGGGGCTGCTTGAGTCCCAGGGCAAGTATACTGAGGCGGAGCCGCTGTACCGTCGCGCGCTGGAGATGCGCGAGAAGGCCTTGCCTGAGGGCCATCCCGACATCGCCACCAGCCTGAACAACCTTGCGGGGCTGCTTGCGTTCCAGGGCAAGTATACTGAGGCGGAGCCGCTGTACCGTCGCGCGCTGGAGATAGACGAGAAGGCACTTCCTGAGGGCCATCCGTCAATCGCCACTGGCCTGAACAACCTTGCGGGGCTGCTCTATGCGCAGAGCAGGTATGCTGAGGCGGAGCCGCTGTACCGTCGCGCGCTGGAGATAGTGGAGAAGGCCTTGGGTGTCGACCATCCGAGTACGAGAATAGTGCGTGGCAATCTCGAGCACCTGCTTAAGAAAAAGGGTGAGACGATGTAGCGGTCGGGCCGAGCCGGGCCGCGTGATATGGGCAGGGGCGGCGTGAGGCCGCCCCTGCGCTTCTGATGGACCGGGTTCAGCGTCGGCCGCGGCCCCGGCCCCGGCGATTGCTCTGGCCCGGGTTGTCGTCGTAGCCGCGGTCGCGCCCGCGGCGGTTGTCATCGTCACGGCTGCGGCTCCGGCTGTCGTCGTAGCGGTCGTGCCATTCCGAGCTTGAGCGGCGCGGGCCGTGCGGCACGGCATACCAGTGAACGCTGCCGCCGGCAGCGCGGTAGCGCAACCCCTGAGTCTCGGTCCAGGTGAACCAGCGCCACCGGCCGGTCTCGAGGTCACGGGCGAAGAAGACACCGCTGCCGCTGCGGTTGTGCGGGTAGTAGTCGTCGGCGCCGCGGCGCGCGAGGGCCGGCGTTGCCAGACCGGCAAGGGCCGCTGCCACAAGCAATAGAGCGAAGCTGGCTGAGTAACTCCGTAAGCGAAACATGTTCATCTCCTGTTCGTAGAATTCCGAGCCCTATTGGACTCGGTGGCGGGCCGGGGGATTCAGCCGGCGATTGGCCGTAGGCTTTGACTTTGCGGGCAGTTAGGCTATAATGGCAGTCCGTGGCGCTAAAAGCTGTGTACCGGCCGTCCGATGAGTTCATGGCGAACACGGTCCGTGACCTGTTCGAGCAGAACGGCATCCCGGCATTGGTGCATTCGTTCCAGATACCGGCCTATGACGGGCTTGCCCGTATGATGCGGCCGGTGTGGGGCGAGGTGCTGGTCGAGGAGGCGGACTGGGACCGGGCCAGGGAGCTGCTTGACGGTTTCCTGGCCGAGCAGGAGGCCCAGCCGCCCGACGACGGCACAGAGCCGCCGCAGCAGTAACGCTCAACAAGCGCAGGATATTGACGCGCCGCCCGGCGGGCATCGGCCGCGGGCAGAAGGCGCCGGCCAGACACGACACGAGGGCTGGCTTCGAACAGACTGAGTGAGAGCGGGCCCAGCAGGGCCTGACCGTCGAGCGACGGGCCGACTACCCAACTGCCGGCCGCAAGCCGCCGGCAGCCGGACAGGAGGTCCGGGAGATATATGAAACCCGCAATCAAGAAGAGGACTCCGACCGTGAAGTCCGTGTATCGTTTCGGGCGCGGCAAGGCCGACGGCTCGGCCGAGATGCGCGACCTCCTGGGCGGCAAGGGCGCGAACCTGGCCGAGATGGCCCGGCTCGGCCTGCCGGTGCCGGCCGGCATCACCATCACGACCGCCGCGTGCGTGTACTACATGAGAACCGGCAAGTACCCGCCGGGCCTGACCGAGGAGGTCAGGCGGGGAATCGAGTTCATCGAGGCGGCGATGGGCCGGCGGTTCGGCGACCCGAAATCGCCGCTGCTTCTGTCCTGCCGGTCCGGGGCGCGCGCTTCGATGCCCGGGATGATGGAGACCGTGCTCAACATCGGGTTGTGCGAGCGGACCCTGCCCGGGCTGGCGGCGATGACCGGGGACGAGCGGTTTGCCTACGATGCGTACCGGCGGCTCCTGATGATGTACGCCGACGTGGTGATGGAGAAGGCCGAGGGCATCGAGCCGGAAGAGGGCCGGGGCATCCGCGCCCAGCTCGAGGCGCTGATGAACGGCGTCAAGGAGCGCACGGGCCGCCGGACCGACGCCGAGCTGACCGCCGAGGACCTGAAGGGGCTGTGCGCCGCGTTCAAGTCGCGCATCGCCGAGGTTTTCGGCCGGCCGTTCCCCGAGGACCCCAGAGAGCAGCTCTGGGGAAGCATCCGCGCGGTGTTCGCGAGCTGGAACGGCAGGCGCGCGGTGAGCTACCGGCGCATCGAGGGGCTGCCCGACGACTGGGGCACCGCGGTGAACGTGCAGGCGATGGTGTTCGGCAACCTGGGCGAGACCTCGGCGACCGGGGTGGCGTTCACGCGCAACCCGGCGACCGGCGCCGCGCAGTTCTACGGCGAGTGGCTGCGCAATGCGCAGGGCGAGGACGTGGTCGCGGGTATCCGCACGCCCAACCCGCTGAACCGCGCGAGCCGCAACTCGAGCAACGAGACGATGGAGAGTCTCGAGGAGGCGATGCCCGAGCTCTACGCCGAGCTCGACCGGTACCGGCGCCGGCTGGAGAAGCATTTCCGCGACATGCAGGACCTCGAGTTCACGATCGAGAACGGCAGGCTGTACATGCTCCAGACGCGCACCGGCAAGCGCACCGGGGTCGCGGCGATGAACGTCGCGATGGACATGCTCAAAGAGAAGCTCATCGACGAGCGGACCGCGGTGTTGCGGGTCAAGCCGGCCCAGCTCGACGAGCTGCTGCACCCGATTCTCGACCCGGCCGCGGAGAAGGGCGCGACGCTGCTGGGCGAGGGCCTGCCGGCCGGGCCGGGCGGGGCGGTGGGCCAGGCCGTGTTCACGGCGGCCGACGCGGTCGAGTGGGCGCGGCGCGGGGAGAAGGTGATTCTCGTGCGCGAGGAGACCAGTCCCGAGGACATCGACGGGATGCGGGCCGCGGCCGGGATTCTCACCGCGCGCGGCGGGATGACCTCGCACGCGGCGCTCGTGGCGCGCGGCTGGGGCAAGTGCTGCATCGTCGGGGCGAAGAACGCCAAGGTCGACGCCGGCGCGAAGGCGCTGGTTATCGGCGGCCGGACGGTCGCCGAGGGCGACTGGCTGAGCCTGAACGGCACGCGCGGCCGGGTGTACTCGGGTCAGCTCGCGACGATGGACGCGAGCGAGCAGCCGCGGTTCCAGGGCTTCATGAAGCTGGCCGACAAGTACCGCCGGATGACTGTGCGCACCAATGCCGAGACACCCGCGGATGCGGCGCTCGCGCGGCGGTTCGGGGCGGGCGGCATCGGGCTGTTCCGCACCGAGCACATGTTCTATGGCAAGGGCAGTGACCAGCCGCTGTTCCTGCTGCGCAAGATGATTCTCTCCAAGACCGAAGCGGAGCGGCGGGCCGCGCTCGACGAGCTGTTCGGCCACGTGAAGGCCGTGGTCAAGGGCACGCTCGAGGCGATGGACGGTTTGCCGGTCACCATCCGGCTGCTCGATCCGCCGCTGCACGAGTTCGTGCCGCAGGCCGAGGACAAGCAGGCGGCGCTGGCCGCGGCGCTGAGCGTGACGCCCGAGGAGGTCGCCCGGCGCGGCGACGAGCTGCGCGAGACCAACCCGATGATGGGGCACCGCGGGGTGCGCCTGGGCATCACCTACCCCGAGGTCACCGAGATGCAGGCGCGGGCGATTTTCGAGGCGGCGGCGGAACTGCTGGCCGAGGGCAAGCACCCGGATCCGGAGATAATGGTGCCGGTGACCTGCGATGCGAAAGAGCTGGAGCACCAGAACGCAATCATCGCGCGGGTGCACGACGAGGTCTGCCGCAGGGCCGGGCGCCGGCGCATCCCGCATCTTGTCGGCACGATGATCGAGATACCGCGGGCCGCGCTGCTGGCCGACGAGATGGCGCGCGCGGCCGAGTTCTTCTCTTTCGGCACCAATGACCTGACCCAGATGACTTTCGGGTTCAGCCGCGACGACATCGGCGGGTTCCTGCCCGAGTACCTCGAAAAGCGGCTGCTGGCGGCCGACCCGTTCCAGACGATTGACCAGAAGGCGGTGGGCGCGCTGATACAGACCGCGGTCGAGCGCGGCCGCGCGGCCCGGCCCGGACTGAAGGTCGGCATCTGCGGCGAGCACGGCGGCGACCCGGAGTCGGTGAAGTTCTGCTGGCGAGTCGGAATGGACTACGTGAGCTGCAGCCCGTTCCGCGTGCCCATCGCGCGGCTGGCCGCGGCGCAGGCGGCGATCGAATCGCCGAGAAGCCCGAAGCCGAAGGCCGGGGGGCGGAAGGCCAAAACCAGGCCCGCCAAGACGAAGACGGCGGTGGACAGCCGGCGCGGGGGTGCGCGATGAGCGCCGACGAGGTTGCGCGGCTGGGCGAACTGCTCCAGCGCCACGGCGAAGTCCGGCTGAACCCGTCCCGGCAGCAGCTCATTCTCGAATCGGTGCAGCGGCGCGAGGCAGTGGTCGCGGCCTGCGGCTGCCTCGCGACCTGGACCCCGCCCGAGTCGACCGGGCGCAGCCCGCAGGATACGGTTATCGTGCGGCGGAGCGAGTCCGAGCGCGACATCGACTGGGACTCGCCCAACAACCTGCCGATAGCGCCCGACACCTTTGACCGGCTGTTCGCGGACGCGCTGGCGGCGCTTGCGGCCAAGCCGCGGCTGTATGTCACCGACCGCGTGCTCGACGCGGACCCGACGCACGCCCTGCCGGTGCGCACCGTGACCGACCGGGCTCTCACCGCGCTGTTCACCGACAACATGTTCCGGCCGGTGCCTGAAGACATGAGCCGTTCGCGCTTCCGCGACCGGCCGTTCACGCTGCTGGTCCTGCCCTATGACAAGCTTGACCCGGCGCGCTACGAGGGGCGGCTGCGCACCGACCCGAGGACCGGCCGGGCATCGAACATGGCCGTGGCGATGGACTTCGACCGCAGGCTGGGCGTGGTGTACGGCTCGGCCTACTGCGGCAGCGTCAAGAAGCTGATGTTCACGGTTATGAACTACCTGTTGCCGGCAGAGGGCATCCTGCCGCTGCACTGCTCGGCCAACGAGGGGCCAGAGGGCGATGTCGCGCTGATGCTCGGTCTGTCCGGCACGGGCAAGACCACGCTGTCGGCCGACCCCCATCGTAAGCTCCTGGGCGACGACGAGCACTCGTGGGGCGACTCGGGCGTGGCCAACTTCGAGAACGGCTGTTACGCCAAGCTCATCAACCTCAACCCGGCCAAGGAGCCGGACATCTACAACGCCTGCTTCCACGAGGCCGACTTCCTCGAGCACGGCGCCATCGTCGAGAACGCGATGGTCTACCCGGACGGCCGGTTCGACCTTGACGACGAGCGGTTCACGCCCAACTCGCGCGGGTCGTACCCGCTGTCGTTTCTGCCCAACATCAAGCCCTCGTCGGTCGCCGGGCACCCGCGCTACATCATCTTTCTGACCGCCGACGCCAACGGCGTGCTGCCGCCGGTGGCGCGGCTCTCGCGCGACCAGGCGATGCTGTGGTTCCTGATGGGCTACACATCGAAGCTCGCCGGCACCGAGACCGGCATCGTCACGCCGAAGAGCACGTTCTCGCGCTTCTTCGGCCAGCCGTTTATGCCGCGCAACCCGGATGTCTACGCGCGCATGCTCGGGGAAAGGCTCGACCGGCACGGCACGCGCGTTTTTCTCGTGAACACCGGCTGGACCGGCGGGCCCTACGGGGTCGGCCGCAGGATGGATATCACGCTCACGCGCGGGATCGTCACGGCGGTGCTCGAGGGCAGGCTCGACGAGGTCGAGTGCGAGACCGACCCGGTGTTCCGCCTGCCTGTGCCGCGGTCCTGCCCGGGCGTGGCCGACCCGGCCGTGCTCAACCCGCGCAACACCTGGTCCGACAAGGCGGCTTTCGACGCGCGGGCGCGGGCGCTCGCCGCGGAGTTCTGCGCCAGGTACAACAAGGCCTACGCGGGCAAGGGCATCGCCGCGGACGTCGAGCGGCAGTGCCCGGGGCGATAGAAGCCGGGCTTTCCGCGCGCAGCGCCTGAGGCGCGCGGCGCAGAAGGTCAGGCGCTGGCCGCGCCGCGTCCCGGCCTGCGCCGCTTGGGCGAGAAGGCCAGCGCGAGGCCGAAGATCGCGCTGGAGGTGATGATGATGACCGCGCCCGAGGGCGCGTCGGTCAGCCACGACACGGCCAGCCCGACGAGGCACGACACCACCCCGAACAGCGCCGACAGAACAAACATCGTGCGCAGCCGCCAGGTGAGCTGGTAGGCCGCGGACGGCGGGTTGATTATCAGGCTGAAGACGAGGATGCCGCCGATGGTGTTGAGGTTGGCGGTCACGGCGAGGCCGCAGAGCGCGAGCATCGCGAAGAACACCAGCCGCTCGGGGATGCCGACCGCGCGGGCAATTTCGCGGTTGAAGAGCACGGCCTGCACTTCCTTGAAGAACAGCACGAGGAACGCGCCGACGAGCAGCGCGACCGCGGCCATCAGCGCGGTGTCGGGCCAGCTGACCAGCAGGATTGAGCCCCAGATGTAGCGCAGCGCCTCGGTCCGCGGCCCGGGCAGGAACCCGATGCCGAGAAACGCCAGCCCGAGCACGAGCGAAAAGATGATGCCGAGCGACACGCTGGGCTCGATGTCGGCGCGCTCCGCGACCGGGCCGATGAACAGCGCGGCGAGCAGGCTGAACCCGACCGCGCCGAGCAGGGGGTTGACACCAACGAGCAGGCCGAACACCGCGCCCGCGAACGCGGCGTGGGACAGGGCGACGCCGACGAACGGGATGTTCATCATTATCACCCAGACGCCGACCAGGCCACAGAGCGCGCCGCCCAGGACCGCGGCGAGCACCGGCCGCAAAATGAAGCCGAAGGACGCCAGCTCAGGCATCGGCGTAGAGCTCCTCGACCAGCCGCGGCGCGAGCGCCGCGGCGCGCGGCCCGGCAAAGAGCACCCGGCCGGCCCGGACCATCACGACGCGGTTGCACGATTGGGGCAGCCGCTCGATCTGGTGGGTGACGAGTGCGACCGTGAGCCTGAGGTCGCGCCAGGCCGCGGTGACGAGCGCGGTGATCTCGGTCACGGCGCTGCGGTCGAGGCTGGCGGTCGGCTCGTCGAGCAGGAGGATTTCCGGTTCCTGGGCCAGGGCACGGGCGATGGCGACCTTCTGGGCCTCGCCGCCCGAGACCTGGCCGACCGGCCTGTCGGCGAGACGGCCGATGCCGGTCAGCTCGAGCGCGCGGTCGACCGCGGCGCGGTCTGCCGCGCCCAGCCGGCAGAGCAGCCCGGCCCGGCCGTAGCGGCCGATCGCGACCGCCTCGCGGCAGGACAGCGGGGCGCGCGGGTCGACGCGCTGGAGCTGGGGCACGTAGCCGATGCGCCGGCGCAGGCGGGGCAGGTTGGCGCCGGTGAGCGCTTCGCCGAGAACGCGCACCGCACCGGAGCGCACGGGCACCAGCCCGTTGATGACCGAGAGCAGGGTCGTCTTGCCTGCGCCGTTCGGGCCGATGATGCCGACGAAGTCACCGCGGTGAAACTCGAGCGAGACGCCGCGGAGCGCGGTGTGGCCGCGCCAGGCAACGGTGACGTCGCGCAGTTCGGCGGCGCAGCTCAAGGCAGTGCCCGGGCGAGGGCGGCGGCGTTGTCGAGCAGGGACTTGACGTAGTCGCCCTCGAGCGGGAAGTTGGTCAGTGTGACGTGGGCGATGCCGAGCTCGGCGGCCAGCGTGCGCCCGGCGTCGGGCCCGGACTGCAGGTTGTCGACAACGATGGCGGCCCGGGTCTCGATTGCGGTGCGCGCCAGCCGGGTGAGCTCGGCCGCCGTGAAGTCCTCGGCCCGGCCGTAGACCGCGACGACGCGGAACCCGATCCATTCAAGAAAGGGCGCCTGCTGCTGCGCCGCGACAACCGGCGGCAGGGTCTTGTCGGCGAAGGCGGCGCGCACGCCCGCGGCCGCGGAGTCGATGCGCGCCTTGTAGCGGTCGGCCGCGGCGCGCAGGCTGTCGGCGCGCGCCGGGACGAGTTCGACGAGCTGGGCGGTTATCTCGTCGACCGCCCGGGACTGGACCTCGGGTATCATCCAGTTGCCCCGGGTCTGCAGGGTCACGCGGCGCAGCCTGAGGTTGTCGATGGCCTGCTCGAGGCGCGGGAACCATTCTTCCCAGCCGTGGTTGAGCAGTAGCCGGGCTTCGTTGGCCGCGAGCACGTCCGAGGGCCGGATGTCGAAGTGACCCGGGCACATCCCGGCCGGCGCGATGGTCCTGACGCTGAACTCCTCGCCGCCGACCGCGCTGACGATGGTCGCGATCAGGGCGGTCGAGGCGACCACGCGGACCGGGCCGGCAGCCTGCCGGCGGCAGGCCGGGCCGGGCATCAGAGCTGCGGCAAGCAGCGCGAGCAGGGTCAGGTCTCGTGTTCTCATCGGTGGCGGCGGGTTCCTTTCCGGGTAACTTGAAGACAGACTAGCCGCCGCGGCCGGGCAGTCAACGGCGGGGTTGACAGCGGCCGCACAGCGGCCTAGCTTGAACCGTGAACGCACTGCGCGCGATGCTGCTGGCCGCGCTGCTGCCCTGCGCGGCGCGCGGCCTGCCGGTCGAGTGGGACTCGCTGGTGCGGCTGACCGGCGACGGCGCGAACCAGCTTCTCGGTCAGGGCCACCAGCGCAGCATCGCGGTCGACCTTCAGCGCAACGTTCACGTCGCGTGGCTGGACGACCGTGTTCCGCTGGCCCAGGTCTGGCACCGCCGGTTCGACGCGGCCGCGGGTCGGTGGTTGCCCGAGACAGCGCTGACCGCCCGTCCCGCGAACTGCGCCCGGCCGTCAGTAGCCTGCGACGCGGCCGGAAACGTTCACCTTGCGTGGCATTCGGCCGCGCATCCCGACTACGGCATCTGGTACAAGCGATTCGATGCGGCGGCCGGCCGCTGGCAGCCGGAGACGCTGCTGGTGACCGGGTCGCTTGAACGGACCCGGCTTTTTCCGGCAGTGGCCTGCCGGCCGGGCGGGCGGGAAGTGCACATCGTCTGGTACGGCACGCCTGACACCGGAATCGGGCAGGCAGTCTTTCACATCGAGCACAGGCCGGACAGCGGGTGGGGCCGACTGACACAGCTGACTCAGTCGCGCGCCAGCCGCGAGATGGCGGCAATCGCGGTGGCCGGCGATAACACCGTGAGCGTGGTCTGGTCGGGCACTGACTTCGCTACCGAACGCAGCCAGATTGCCTGCATCCGGCGGGTCAGCGGCGTGTGGGGCGCAGTCGAGCGCGTGTCGAATCTCGGGTATGACCTGACCCAGTCGGAGCCGGCGCTGGCAGTCGAGCCGGGAACCGGCGTGTTGCATGCGGTCTGGAAGGGCGTGGTGCAGGGCAGCGCTTGGCTGCGCGTTTTCTACTGCCGGCGCGCGCCGGGCGGGTGGGGCATAGTCACGACAGTCCAGCCGCGCGGGGAGTACAGCCAGGCGCGGCCGACAGTCGCGTGGCGCGCGACCGGCCAGGTGAGCGTGGCGTGGTGCGCTGCGGACGACGCCAGTCCGAGCGCGAGCCAGGTGCAGTTCTCCGAGCGCGACACGGCCGGCCTGTGGTCCCCGGCCGAGAGGCTGACCGCCTTCGCTTCGGGTACGGTCGACCACCCGAGCATCGCCGCGGACCGCTGGGGCAGGCTGCACGTAGCGTTTCAGGGTGCGCCCGGCGGCCAGCACGATGTGTACTACCGGCTGGGCGTGCCAGCCGGCGCGGGCCTCGGCGCCGAGCCTGTCCGAGGACAGCCCGTGCTGGTGGCCTGTCCCAGCCCGGCGCGCGACTGGGTGAGAATAGAGTGCGCCGGCCCGGTCACGGTGCGCGATGCGGCGGGCCGGGTCGTGGCCTGTCCGCAGAGCGCGGATGGCCGGGTAGTGCGGCTGGACGTGCGCGGGCTTCTGCCGGGCGTGTACTTCGCCGACGCGGCGCGGTTTGTCCGGCGCTGACTTTACACGCCGGGCACGGGCGACTAGAATGGCGGCGATGAGCGCGTGCGCTGTCCGGGAACTGGTGCGCGACTACGGCGGGCTGCGCGCGCTGCGCGGTATCTCCTTCGACATCCGGCCGGGCGAGATATTCGGGCTCATCGGCCCGAACGGCTCGGGCAAGACCACGACACTGCGCATCGTCGCAACCCTGCTCAAGCCGACCGCGGGCAGCGTGACCGTGCTCGGGCACGATGTCGCGCGCGAACCGGAAGCGGTGCGCCGGCTCATCAGCTACCTGCCCGAGGACGCCGGGGCGTACAAGACCCTGTCCGGGCTGGACTATCTCAGGTTCATGGCGACGTTCTACACCCGCGACAGCCGCGAGCGCGACGCGATGGTCGCGCACGGGCAGGAGATATCCGGGCTCGGGGCGCGGCTTGCGGACAAGGTGAAGACCTACAGCAAGGGGATGGCGCGCAAGCTCCTGCTGGCACGGGCCCTGATGATGCGGCCGAAGCTGGCGATACTCGACGAGCCGACCTCGGGCCTGGACGTGGGCAACTCGATGGAGGTCAGGGGCCGGATCCGGGAGTTCGCGGCCGGGGGCACGACCGTCCTGCTTTCCTCGCACAACATGCTCGAGGTCGAGTTCCTGTCCGGCCGGGTCGCGCTCATCCGTTCCGGCGAGATAATCGAGACCGGCACGCCCGAGGAGCTCAAGGCGCGGCACGGCGGGCGCAACCTCGAGGAGGTCTTTCTCAAGGCGGCGGCGCGGTGAGGACAGTCGGCAACATCGTCTGGAAGGAGGCGCGGGAGCTTCTGACCCCGCAGATGCTCGCGCCGTTTGTCGCGATGATGGTGCTCTTTCTCGCGATCGGCCGGGCGATCCGTTCCGAGCGCGAGCGCTCGAGCCGGGGCCAGGCGGTCATCGTCGCGGGCGCGGACTCAAGCGAGCTCTCGTCGACCATAGTCGCGGGCCTGCGCGGTGCCGGGCTCGAGCCCGAGTTCGCCTCGGGCACGGTTGATGAGCTGCTTTCCGCGGCCGAGACGCGAGGCACGAGCTGGGTCATCGTCATCCCGGCCGGACTGGCCGATTCGGTCGCGCTGATGCGGCCGGCCGAGATCGGCATCTACAACGTGCTGCGCGGCTTCTCGCTGCTTTCGCAGATGCGTGCCCTGAAGGTGCGGGCGCTGGTGAGCGGCCTGAACGCGCGGCTGGTCGACGGCTACCTGCGCGCGGCCTTTCCCGGGCGCGACCCTGTGGACCTGAAAGAGCCGCTGCGGCCGCGCCAGTACGTGATGATGCGGGGCCGGGTCGCCGAGGGCAGCGCCGACGCGATCGAGGCGGTGGTCGTGTCGCAGACCTTCTTCATACCCATTCTGCTGTTGATGATAATCATCTACTCGAGCCAGATGATCGCCGGTTCGATCGGTCAGGAGAAGGAAAACAAGACGCTGGAGACGCTCCTGACCGTGCCGGTGAACCGGGTCGCCATCGTCATCGGCAAGATGCTCGGGGCTTCGCTGGTCGCGCTGGTCGTGGCCGGGATATTCATGGTCGCGATGATATACTACATGGGCTCGTGGACCGGCGACCTGTCGCAGCAGGCCCGGGGCGCGGCCGCGATGATGCAGGGCCTGGGCATCGGGCTGAACCTGACCTCGTACGTCGCGGTCGGCGTGGCGCTGTTCCTCGCGGTCGTGTGCGCGCTGGCCCTCGCGACGGTGCTGGCGGTCTTCGCCGACGACGCAAAGAGCGCGCAGGTCACGGTGACCCCGCTGATGATGCTGGTGATGGTGCCGTACTTCTTCTCGATGCTGTTCGACATCAACACCGTGTCGCTGCCGGTGCGGGTCGCGCTCTATGCGATACCGTTCTCGTACCCGTTCCTCACGCCCAGGGCGGTGTTCTTTGGCAACTGGGGTATGGTCTTTGCGGGGTACGGCTACATGGTGCTGTTCGCCGCGGCGTGCATCGCGCTCGCGGCGCGCATCTTCTCAAGCGACCGGATACTGACCGCGAAGCTCGCGCTGCGCTGGCGGCGGCCGCGGGCCCAGACAGGAGGATGATGGTGTCGGTGAGAGAACAGGTTGAGGCGAAGTGCCCGGCGTGCGGCGCCGAGTCGCAGGCGACGGTGTGGCGGTCGATGAACGTGACACTCGACCCGGACGCGAAGAAGCAGCTGCTCGCCGGCACGGTCAACGTGTTTTCCTGCCCCAAGTGCCGCTACGAGTCGCTGCTCGATGTTGACCTGCTCTACCACGACATGACCCGGGGGTTCTGCGTGCAGTACTATCCCTACGAGCGGCTGGGAGATAACGGTTTTCTGGCCAATTTCACGGTCGACGGCTCGCCCCGGCTCGGCCTGCCCGACGGGCTGGCCCTGCCCGCGGGCGCGGACTACCTGACCCGGCCGCACATCGTCTTCGAACTGGGCGAGCTGGTGCGCTACGTCGCGTTCCGCGACCGGCTGCACGAGCTGGCCACAGGCGGGGACCAGCCGGCCGAGGACTGAGCCCGGGTTCGCGGTCCTGCCGGTTGACAGCCGGCCGGCCGGGCCGTATATTGCAGCCAGGCGCTCAACAATCAGGAGGTAGCTGCGTGGAACTGCAAACCGGGCGGCTCTGCCAGAGTTGCGGCCTGCCGCTGGTCGAGGGCCGCAACGCCGGCACCAATGCCGACGGCAGCCCGAGCCGCGACTTCTGCATCTACTGCTTCCAGGACGGCGAGTTCACGCGGCCGGAGATGACGCGCGACGAGATGTGCGACATCATCGCCGGCTACTGGTCCGACGCGGCGGGTCTGCCCCGCGCCGAGGCGCAGTGCCGGGCCGCGCCGCTGGTCGCCGAACTGAAGCGCTGGCGACTGGACAACTGACCGGGTCCGAGTAGCACCGGGTCTTTACAATTGCCCGCCGCGGGCAATAATGGGGGCTTATGTTTCACGGCGGCTTCGATTTCGAAAGCGAAGAAGAGGGCAAGCTTCACGGCAAGGCTTCGACCTATGTCGCGCGGCTGTGGCCCTTTTTTCGGCCCTACCTCGGCCGAATAGCCGCCGCGTCCGGCCTGCTGATTCTCAGCACCGGGCTGGGCCTGCTCGGCCCGGTGCTCATCAAACGCGCAATCGACGTCAACATACCACAGGCCGATCTGCGGGGCCTGGCTCTGACCTCGCTCGTCTACCTGGCGGCGCAGGCCGTGATAATCTTCACCGGGTACCTGCAAGGCGTGTGGCTCGTGCGGGTCGGCGAAGCGGGCGCGGCCAACCTCAAGCAGGCGCTGTTCGCCCACGTGCTCAGGCTGCCGATGCGCTTCTTCGACGGCACCCCGGCGGGCAAGCTGATGTCGCGGGTCGAGAGCGACACCGAGTCGCTGAAGATGCTGTTCACGCAGACCACGGTGACGCTGCTGCAGAGCGCGCTGATGCTGGTCGGGATGAGCGTGATAATGGCGCTGGTCGACTGGCGGCTGTACCTCATCGTGATGGCGCTCGTGCCGCCCTTCGTTCTCATCATCCGGTTCATCCTCGCGCGCGTGCGGCCGCTCTACATCGCGGTGCGGCGGACGACCGCCGAGATCAACAACCTCGTCAGTGAAGCCCTGCGCGGGTTGCCGGTCATCCAGGTCTTCTGCCAGCAGGAGCGCATCGCCCGCCGGATGGACGAGCTCAACCGGGTCAAGTACGGCCAGGAGATGCGGGCGTTCGGGTTGTGGAATATCGTCTGGTTCCTGGTTGACTTCGGCGAAATCGTCGGCATCGGGCTGGTGCTCGGGCTGGGCGGCGCCTGGGCGATGCAGGGCCAGATCACGCTCGGCACGCTCGTGCTCTTCATCACCTACATCACCCGGCTGTTCGGCCCGCTGCGGATGATATCTGACCAGCTCAACATGATGCAGCGCGCGTTCGCATCGGCCGAGCGGGCGATAGGGATACTGGACCAGGAGCCGGAGGAATTCGACGGCGAAGTCAAACGCCAGAAGCCAGAAGTCAGAAGCCAAAGCGAAGAGGGCGGGCTGGAGCTGAAAGAGGCCATCCGCATCGAGGACGTGGACTTCGCTTACGACGGCGAGAACTTCGTCCTCAAGGACATCGACCTTGTCATCCGCAAGGGCGAGAAGGTCGCGCTGGTCGGCGAGACCGGCGGCGGCAAGAGCTCCATCGTCAGCCTGCTGTTGAAGTTCTACCGTCACCAGCAGGGCCGCATCCTCTACGACGAGGTCGAAATCGGCGCGCTCGGGCGCAAGCGACTGCGCCGCGCGGTCGGGTTCGTGCCGCAGGAGGTCGTGATGTTCCCGGGAACGGTGCTGGACAACCTGCGCATGCTTGACGAGTCGATACCGGCCGAGGCGGTGATGGCGGCGGCGCGGCGCTGTCGGGTCCACGACGCGATAATGCGCTTCGAGAAGGGCTACGACACGGTGCTCACCGAGGGCGGGGCCAACTTCTCGCTGGGCGAGCGCCAGCTTCTCGCGTTCGCCCGGGCCCTGGTCCGCGACCCCGAAATCCTCATACTGGACGAAGCCACCTCGTCGGTCGACCCGCGCACCGAGGCGCTGATCCAGGAGGGCCTGGAAGAGCTGCTCAGGGGCCGGACCGCGGTCATCGTCGCCCACCGCCTTGCGACCATACGGATGGCCGACCGGGTCGTGGTCGTGCACAAGGGCCGCATTGCCGAGCAGGGCACGCACGACGACCTGCTCGCGCGCGCCGGAATCTACGCGAAGCTGTACGAACTGCAGTATGTCGGGGAGCAGGCCTAGGTGGCGGAAGAAGCCAGAAGCCAAAGGCCAGAAGCCGGAACGGCGGGCAGGACGAAGCGCGCGTGAAGAAGCCGCAGTTCGGGCTGAAGCTCGTGTTCGACTTCTGGCGCGAGCGCCCGACCTGGGTGTTCTGGCTCATCGTCCTCACGGTTTTCGCGTCGGCCATCACGGCCGCCTACCCCTACATCCTGCGGCTCATCATCGACGGCATCAGCGCGCGGCTCTCGACGGCGGTGCTGGTGCGCTACGTGCTCCTTCTGGTCGGGTTCGGACTGCTGCGTGCGGCCAGCAACGTGCTGATGCCGTTCGTGCGCGGCCGGATGAACGAGCGCTACCAGTGGTCGGTGCGCAACACCGTTTTTCGCCGCGTGCTCGACACCGGGCACCGGTTCGCGGCCGAGTTCCCGACCGGCGACGTGATGGAGCGGCTCGACCACGACCTCGTTGAGCTTTCGTGGTTCGCCTGCTCGGGCCTGTTCCGGTTTGTGGCCGCGGCGCTGTCGGCGCTGTTCGCGCTGGTGATAATGCTGCGAATGAACGTTCTTCTGACCGTGGTCACGGTCGTGCCGGCCCTGGCGATGATGTTTGCCTGGACCCGGCTCGGGCCGCGCGTGTACCGGGTATTCATGAAGTGGCGCGAGCAGATCGCCGACATCAACAACCAGCTCCAGTCGTCGTTCACCGGCATCCGGCTGGTCAAGGCCTACGTGATGGAAGACCGGGCCGCGGCGCGGTTCCGCTCGTCGCTCGACGCGCGAGTCAAGACCGCGGTCAAAGAGGCCGCGCTGGAAATGCGCATCCGGCTGCTTTACGGCAGCAGCGCCGAGGTCATCGCGCTGCTCATTCTCTGGGTTGGCGGGATGCAGGTCATCGGCAAGGCGCTGACGCTCGGGCAATTCGTCGCGTTCAACGCCTACATGCTGATGCTCATCGGCCCGATGTTCGACATCGGCAACCTCTTTGTGGCCGGCCGGCGCGCCCAGGGCTCGGCCGAGAGAATCGAGAACCTGAAGCATCACCCGCTCGAGGTCGAGCCGCCCCGCGAAGCGCGGCCGCCCGAGAAAGGCGAACTGCGGCTGGAGAGCGTGACCTTCTCTTTCAACGAACGGCCGGTGCTCAAGGACGTGTCGATGAGCTTCCCGCCGGGCAAGCGCGTCGGCATCGCCGGCACGGTCGGGTCGGGCAAGAGCACGCTGTTCCGATTGCTGTTCCGGATGGCCGACCCGCAGGAAGGCCGCGTCACCCTCTCAGGCACCGACATCCGCACACTCGACCTCGATGCCTACCGAGCGCTGTTCGGGTACGCGCCGCAGGAGCCGATGCTGTTCTCCGACACCGTCCGCAACAACATCACCTTCGGGCGCGAGGGGCTGGACGAGAAGCGCGTGACCGAGGCGGCGGAAGCGGCCGAGCTGACAGAGGAAGTCGCCGGGTTCGAGAAAGGGATGGACGAGATGCTCGGCGAACGGGGCACGCGGCTGTCGGGCGGCCAGCGCGAGCGGGTTGCCATTGCCCGCGCGCTGGTGCACCGGCCCGCGGTCGCGGTGTTCGACGACGCCACCTCGGCGCTCGACGCCGAAACCGAGCGCGACCTCATCGCCCACCTCGTCACCGGCCTGAAAGACACCGCGGTCATTATCGTGTCCCACCGGCTGTCGGTGCTGTCCGAGTGCGACTACGTCTACGTGCTCGACGCAGGCGAAGTCAAAGAGCAGGGCACCCACGCCGAACTGCTCGCCAAACACGGCCTGTACTGGCAGCTCTACCAGCGCCAGCTAGTCAAAGAACAACTCGAGAAGCTGTAGGGCGGGGCACGCCCTGTTCCTGCCGGTTGACAATGTGAGGGTGCGTCTCATTATGGACGTATGGCGGGCAGGATCCTGACCACAGTCGGACTGCTGCTGCTCGGGGTGGCGGCAGAGGCAAGGCCGATGGACGTGTTCGAGCACGCGACGGTGATGGAGAGCCTGTCGCGGGTCCACCCGCGCCAGCGCGGTCGCTGGCTGAGTGAGCGCGGTCTTGAGCTGCCCGGCTGGAACGCGTCTCTGCCACAGGCGTCGGACGACTCGACAGGTCTAGTTGAGGTCGGCCGCTGGTCATATGGCCCGTCCTTTGACGTGGACGGCCGCGTCACTCCTGCCGAGACGCTCGTGGCCCTGGCCCGCGGCTCGGGCGTCAGCCTGCTGCGCTTCGCCCGGACAGAGCGCGTCGCGCTGGAACTGCTCTCCGACATGAACGCCGGCGGCCTGGTCAACCGGGTGCGGGTCCGGGACTCCCTGCTCTTTGTCGGCTCGCGCAAGGGGCTGGAGACGTGGGACATCACCGACGAGCGCAACCCGATCCGGCTCTCGGTGCTGGGCACCGCGCTCAACGACTTCGCCCTGCAGGACACGTTTGCCTTTGTCATCAGCGACGACAGCTTCAAGAGCTACAGCATCGCCGACCCGGCGCGGCCGTACCGCGTCGGTGCCTGCCGGGACTCGGGCGTGGCCATCGGCGTGACCAACAACGCGGCGTTCCTCGGCGACCGCTGGGGCCTGTACGTGGTCGACCTCGCCGACCCAGCCGCCCCGCACCGGCTCACCTCGCTCGGCTACGCGACCGAGTGCGTCACCGCCCGCGGCGACTACTGCTACATCACCACCTACAACCCCAACCAGTCGGGCGACATCGAGTTCCGGGTGCTAGACGTCGCCGACCCGGGCACGCCCCACCAGGTCGGGATGGTGGACCAGGCCGGTGGCTACGACATCGAGCTCTGCGACACCTTCGCCTACTGCTCGGGCGACGGCAACAACGTCAACGAGATGACGGTGGTGTCGGTGGCCAACCCGTCGCAGCCGCGGCAGGTCAGCCGGGCCAACACGCCGGGCTGGAGCATGGGCATCTGGGCCAACGGGCGGGCAAGCTCGGCCTTTGTCGGCTGCCACTGGGAAGGCCTGAACGTCTACGACGTGCGCAACCCGGCAGCCCCGGTCAGAGACACCTGGCTTCTGGGCGCAGACCAAGCAGTCGATGTCCACATCGACAACGGCCGGGCCTACATCGCCAATGAGATGGCCGGGCTCAAGATACTGGACATCACTGATCCGACCCGACCGACGCTGTTGGGCACTCATGATTCATCCGGGCAGCGACCCTTCATGACATCAGTCGTCGCTCGAGATTCGTTCGCCTTTGTCGACTTCTGGACCCGGCAGTTGTTTCGGGTTCTTGATGTCACCAACCCTGCCACCCCCGTGTTTGCTGGCTCCTGTGAGACCTTCGGTCCGCCAGAAGACATGGTTCTCCGCGACAGCTTCGTCTACTGCGCTGAGGCCAATCGCTTCCAGGTTGTCAACGTCGCCCGGCCGCGTGAGCCGCGGCTGGTCGGGAGTTGCGTCACCCAGGATGGCAACTACTTCGGCTTGGCGGTCCAGGACTCACTCGCCTATCTCATCAGCGGCTCGCTGCAGGTGGTGAACATTGCACAGCCGACCTCGCCTTGGGTTCTCAGCAGCACGCCCGTCTTCGGGTTCGGCGTGGCGGTTCGAGACACCTTCGTGTATGTACCGTACGGCTACGATACCCTGCGGGTCTACAGCGCGGCAGACCCGAGGTCGCTGCGGCTGCTCGGCTACGCTCCGCTCGGCTCGCACTCATGGGACGTTGCCCTGACCGGTTCACTCGCCGTTGTCGGGACGTGGAACGGGCTTGTGATGGTCGACGTGAGCGACCCGCAGTCGCCGGCCAACATCGCGACCATCGCCACACCGCGCTCAACACGCCGCGTGGTCGCAGACGCAGGGTTGATCTTCACTGCCATGTACGAAGCGGGGGTCGGGGTCTACGCCATCGAATCCACGGGTATAGCGGAGCCCGTAGGAGGTGAGCGACGCGCCGGGCGCGTAGTTGTCGTGCCGAGCCTTACAGCAGGCAGATGTGTGTTGCGCCTCAGCGGACAGCGCAGGGAGCGACTAACTGTGCGCGTGGTCGACGTCAGCGGAAGGGAGGTGATGCGCCGTCTGGTGGCTGAAGGCAGCGGGAGTGCGGAACTGGACGTCAGCGCCTTGTCTGCAGGAATCTACACTCTCGTGGTCAGAGCCGGGCGAACAACATCAACGGCCCGGTTTGTCAAACGGTAGCTGTCAGAGGAGGACGAAGTGAAGAGGGTTTGCTGCTGGTTCTGCGTCATATCTCTGCTCGTCGGCAGCACAGCACTTGGGCTGCTGCGCGCATACAGCATCGAGCCGTCGATGGCCAGCCTCTCAGGCTGGACTACGCTGCAGAATAACCAAGTCAGCCAAATCGTGACATGTTCGTGGGATGAGCTCGACAGCGCCTCGGGAGCGTATGTCGAGCTCTTCGCGGGCACTATGGCCGGTGGCGGAGCCTATCATGTGTCGGTGCGGACGTATCCAGGAGATGTGCCAATCGCTTCAGGCAACGCGGATGGCAACATCGACCACAACTGGGTGAAAATGCGTCTCGATGTCATCCGCCCCGAGTCCATTCAGCGAGGGCACAAGCTCGAGTTCCGCTTCACGCGCACAGATGATAGCCTGCATTACTACTATCAGACCGGTGACCAATACAGCAACCAGTTTGGGTACATGTTGGTCGGTTCCGAGCATCATACCGACAAGGACCTCTGCATGCGGGTCTCCGCCCGCGCTCGCGTCGGTGACGAGTTCGGGGTGCAATCGGTTATCTTCTGGAAGAACGATGGCAGCGGCACACATCTTGAGAGTCTGCCATACGACGTGCCGAATTGGCCAGCCTGCATTGCACGAATGAAGGACATCGGGGTCCAGACGGACAAGTTCGGGTACGGTTTCTGGGGCATTGTTCAGCCAAGCACGTGCACCACGTACAAGTGGGATAAGCTAGACCTCCTGATGGCAGGATATGCGACCGCAGGCCTTCAACCAGCGATGCACTTCGAGGGCTTCCCCGGCGTGACGAACGAGCAGCCCTACAAGCCCTGTTGGGCAGACTGCTACAGCTCCGGCCAGAATGGGACACAGATGCACTTCGCGCGTAACCTCTACTACCCTGCGCTGCACGATTCGAACTTCACGGGGCGATACGTCTTTGAGTTTGTGAAGCGATACGGTCCTCGGGGCGGATTCTGGAGCGCCAATCCGCAGCTGCCATACAGGCCGATTACACTCTATGAGACTTACAGCGAGGCGGCGAGTTGGCAGTTGAGGCCATGGAATCAGTGGAGTGGTCCGTGGATCTACGAAGAAGGAGACCGCAAGATCGCCGATTCGACATACATCGCCGTCTACGAGAAGTGGCGGGCGATCTACCCAACCGGGAACGAGAACGCACGGCTCGACCGCCGGAGATGGAGTTTCCTCGAGGTATACGCGAGACATGCCAAGGTCGTCTACTCAGCGATGCGGCAGGCTGCAGATTCGTTGGGCGTGCCAGCGGAGTCTATGCCGCGTCTCGCGCTTTACTGTCCCACGATGCCAGACGGAGAGGGATTCTACCTGGGGCAGTGGCTGCAGGGCTTGGAGATGTTCGGGCTGGGCGACAGCTTCGACATCGCTTCATACCACCCATACTACCCGAGCGTGTCACAACAGGAGATGTACCTGGACTCGCTCCGGTACTACTTCAGAGATGGGGGCTCCTGAAGCCGCGACCGACTTGGGTCTCCGAGGAAGGCTGGCCGACGATTGCCCAGGAGCCGAGTTGGCTGCCCGAGGCAGACTCACTCAGGGCTCACCGAATTGTGCAGACCTACGCCACCCTTCAGGCGTACAACTCGCTACCGTTCCACCGCTTGGAGCAACACACTTGGTTCGCCTTCACCGGACGGTACATGCCGGACTTCACGCAGAGAGAGCCACCGCTGAACAACAATGTGCCGACCGGCTACGCTTGGTGGGGCATAACCGACACGACGCCGCAATTTGGGATGAGACCCTCAGCCTACGCCTTCCAGCAGTGGGCGACCACAACGTGCGGAGCCGAGTTCAACGAATGGACGCTGCCACCTGATGCCCCAGGCGACTACTTGCCACGAGCGATGGAGTACAGCGACAGCGCGGGCGGCAAGTTCTGGGTCGCGTGGGTTTCCGAGAACAACTCGGCGTTCACGGACACCCTTCGCGTGCCGGCCCGAACGGATAGCGTCTACTTCCTACGGACAGCCTACGACAACTCTCCGCCGCAGGTGACTGTGTCGACGCAGACCGACGGTTGGCTTCCCGCGGAGATTGGCCGGCGACCGGTGATCATTCGCGAACGGGGAACGCCGAGGCGGCCCGACCTCATCGTCGACAGTGTTTGGACAGTGCCAGCGATGGTGCAGCAGGACAGACAAGCTCAGATATGGGCACGGGTCAAGAACATCGGCAACGACTCGACGCGGACGCACATCCCCGAGGGTGGGTACCCAGCCATGACGGTACGGTTCTACGTCGACAGCGGATACGTGGGCCTCAGGGAGTACTGCCAAGGCATCAGACCCGAGAGCAGTGTGGTCATCGGGCCAGTTACGTGGTTACCTGCCGTGGCGGGGCCGAGACTTCTCAGCGTCAAGGCGAACCAGACGCAGGCATTCGTCGAATTGGGCACCGACGACAACAGCGGCCACGTACGCACCGTCGTCCGCGTTCCGCCGCAAAGCAACGTCGCACCAGTTACCGGAGGAAGGTCCTGCGTCCCGCGGGTGATACTTAACCTATCGAGCATCAGCTTTGAGAACGACAGCGTGGCTTGCGAAAGCCTGCAACTGCTCCAAGCGATGTACGGCACAGGCGACACCGTGCCCGACATCGTCATCGCCAGCGGGTGGTTTGGGGCCAAGCCCTGCACGACATGGCAGTTCCTTGCGGGCGAGGGGCGCTACAGACTTGGCCTTCTGGCGAGCGACGACTTGGTCAACATCAGCGACACCGCTTGGTCGGACTTCGTTGTGTTCGATTCGACTCCGCCGCCGGTGAGCGTCGCGGTTAACTCAGACGAGGCGTTCACCAACGACGCGTCGGTGCTGGCAAGCTGGGCCGGGACCGACAGCTTGTCGCCGGCCTGCTCGGTCCGGCTGGGCAACGCTGCACTGGACAACGTGGTCGCCGGCTCGGGCTTCGGAACCGGGGATACACTCTGGCGGTACTCGGGGGCGCAGGCCGACGGGCCGTCGGGGATGGTCAGCCTCGCGCAGGGCACCGACACCGCCGCGGTCTGGCAGCCTCTGCCCAAAGCGGTCTACGAGTCGCTGGTCGGCCGGTACGTGCGGCTCTCGGCCGATGTGCTGGTCGAGGAAGTCGGAGCGCCGGGCGCGGTCGGCCGCGTGGAGTACGGCTACGTCTTCCAATCCGACGACCTGCAGTCCCCGGACACGCTGCTGAACGTCAGCAACTACATCGAGATTGACCCCGGCCCGGCCGCCTTCGTCGGGCAGGACAAGCTGGAGAGCCGCTTCACCTGCCCTGCCCCGCCGAGCATCAACGACTACAAATGCGTGGCCGCACTTGTCCGCTGCCGCACCGGCGAGGAAGTCCAGGGCACCGGCTTGGTCTGGCTCGACAACCTCAAGCTGGAACGCTTCGGCACCGACTCGACCTTCTCCGACTGGCTCCCGCCCGACTCGGTGCAGACCTGGACCCTCTCACCCGGCGACGGCCGCAAGACGGTCTGGCTGGCGGTGCAGGATGTGTCCGGCAACGAGACGCGGGTCGAGACCTGCGACTCCATCAACCTGGACGAGACGCCACCGGTTGCGGCGATAGTCGAGCCGACCGAGGGAAGCAAGGTCAACGGCGAGTTCAAGCTGCTGGGCGCGGCCTATGACCCGCTCGTGGCCGGCGACACCTGGTTCCTCTGATACCGGCTGGACTACAGCCTCGACGGCGGGGAGTGGACCCCGGTCGACCCGGACTCGGTGTCCTACACTCCGGTCTGCGGCCCGGCAGCAACCCAGCCCGGCACACTCGGCTACTGGAACACCGGAGGTCTTGAAGACGGCGAGTACTACGTCCGGCTGACCGTCACCGACTCGGCCGGCAACCAGTCGCAGGATGAGACCTGGTATCAGCTTGCCAACCAGGACGGCGGCGACTCTGAGTACGACGCCGCCGGCCCTGACGGCGGCGGGTCAGGCCTGGGCGACGGCAGCATCCTCGTCGGCTCAGCCACCGGGGTCCTGCGGGTCTACGACGAGGAACTAAACACCCTCTCCACCCGCACCGTTACCGACTCAGGGGCTGCTGCCTACATCACCGCGGCGGTGCGGCACAGCCCGGACACGCTCATCCTGCTCAACGCCCGCGCCCACACGCTCCTGGCGCTGGGCAACACCGGCGAGCCGGTCCGGCTGGCCCGGGGCCTGGGCCTGCCCTCTGGGATTGCCAAAGACGCCTCGGGCGCCTACTGGCTGACCGACAAGCTCACAGGAAGGCTCGCTCGCTACAAGCGGGGCGAGGGGCTTGAGCTTATCACCGACAGCCTGTCCGGGCCTGAGGCGGTAGCGGCAAGGGACGAGAAAGTCTACGTTGCCGACACGCGCAACAACCGCATCGCGGTCTATGACACCACCGGGCAGGAACTGCCCAGCATCACCGGCGGCTTCACCGGGCCGCAGGCCATCGCCCTGCCAGGCACAGGCGGCATCTACCTCACCGAGCCCCAGACCGGCACAATCAAGGGCATCACCTCAGACGGCACGGTCTACTACACCCTGGGCAACACCACGGTCCACAAGGGCCTGCTGGCAAGCCCGGACGGCACCAGGCTCTACACGCTCAAGCCCGCAGGCAACCGGGTGCTCTCCTACCGCATCCGCAGCTCTGACTCCCTGCCCGGCGGCGGCCAGGCCGCGGGAGCAAAGAACCTGCCCAGAACCCTGACGCTCAACTCACCCCGGCCCAACCCAAGCAACCGGACCGCCCAGCTCAGCTACGGCCTGCCCAAAGCATCCAGGGTCAGCATCCGGCTCTACGACGCGGCGGGAAGGCAGTGCGCCAACCTGGCTGACTGCCAGCAGAAGGCGGGCTGGTATCACCTGACCTGGGACGGCACCGGCAACGGCCGCGCCCTCCCGGCCGGCGTGTACTTCATCCAACTGAGCACAGACCTCGGCAGAGCGCAGAGGAAGCTGGTGAGGACGGAGTAGCAGGCAGGAACTGAACGCAGCAGCATCGGCGGCGGGCCGCTGCCCGCCGCCGGGTTTTTCAGGGCGGCGCGACCACCACATATAGCGGTGCGAGCGAGAATGGTATACCACAGGTTGTGGAGGGGGTAACCCCGGTGGTGGCTCGGCGTCTGAAGTCGAGAGTGAAGGCGCGGCCAAGCGGCCGGTCGAACCTGTGCCACAAGACCGGCGCGAGCAGGGCGGCCACGGCTGCTTTGAGTCGCGAGTCAAACCGGACGG
This sequence comes from Caldifarciminota bacterium, assembly GCA_965648935.1. Lineage (GTDB taxonomy): Bacteria > Hydrothermota > Tepidihabitantia > Tepidihabitantales > Tepidihabitantaceae > CBFGJX01. The sequence continues at coordinate 10,835 of CBFGIY010000003.1, read as the reverse complement.
CAGACTCGTTGTTGAGGCGGGTCGTGACGCGGGCGGCAAACCCGCGCGCGAGCGGCGGGTCAAGCCGATGGTTCAGTCGCGGCCAGAGCGCCCGGTCCAGATATGTGGCGAGCCGGTCGCCGAGCGCGCGCTCGATGGCCGGGCTTCCGGGCCGCTTAGCGGAACGGTCGGTAACCGCGAGCGCGGTCTAGAACTGCGAGTGGGCGAAGAACTCGCGGGTGAGCTTCTCCATCAGCTCGGGCCGGCGGTCGTAGAGCCGGCGGAGCTTGCGCCGCGGGTGACGCGCCAGCGCGTAGTGCGTCAGCACCGGCAGGGCGATGGTCGTGTCGGCGTAGCAGACGACCGCGTCGGGCAGGCGGTCCGGGTCGACCTTGCCCCAGCTCACCGCCTCGTGGGGCGTGGCACCGGAGAGTCCGCCGGTGTCGGGCCGCGCGTCGGTAACCTGGAAGAAGTAGTCCTGCCCGTACTCCTTGAGCATCAGGACTTCCTGTATCTGCGGCTCGGTCTGGAGCATGAAGTTCTTGGGGGAGCCGCCGCCCATCAGGACGACCGCGGACCTGCCGCCCGAGCGTTTGGCATCGAGCACGTAGGAGGTGGTCTCGTTGACGTCGATGGACGGGTTGATGCGCAGCTTGAGGCCCTTGAGTTCGAGCCCGGCGATGTTCATCCCGATGGTCGAGTCGCCGGGCGAGGAGGTGTGGACCGGCACGCCGCAGCGGTATGCCGCGGCCAGCACCGAGACGTCCCGGTTGCCGCTCTTTTTCTCCCACTCGGCGGCGTAGCGGCCGAGATGCCAGTAGAACTCGGCCGTGCCCATCTCGCGCTGGAACTCGGGCTGGACAAGGATGCCGCGCAGTATCTTGTCGGTTTCCATCAGGCAGTCGGTGTAGCCGAGCAGGACGTCGTAGATGCGCACGACGTCGTTTCTGCGCAGGTCGGTGTCGTCGAGCAGGTGCGAGCCGGCCACGAGCGGCAGGTTGAATGCGAAGTGGAGGTCGTGGTACATGTTGGCGCCGGTGGCGACAATCCAGTCCACGAATCCGGCCTTGATGAGCGGGACGATGCAGGAGCAGCCCAGCCCGGCCGGCGTGAGCGCGCCGGCGAGGCTCATCCCGACCGTCACGTCGGGCGCAAGCATCTTCTCGGCGAACAGGCGGCAGCCTTCGCGCAGGCGCGCCGCGTTGTAGGCGAGGAAGGAGGCGTCGACGAGGTCGGCGAGTTTCTCGCGGCCCGTGATGCCGCGGGGCTGGATGCGCCGGCCGCTCATGTAACGCGCCTTGTGCGGGCATTCGCGCGCGCGCAGCCAGTCGGGCAGTTCGGAGAGGTCCTTGCGCTGGCGCGGGGTATGGCCCGTGGCCCCGGCTTTCATTCTCTTCGGTTCTGACTTCTGCTTTCGTTTCACATGCCCTCCTTACGGCACCATTATCGCGCGGGCCGGCGGGATGCCGTTGAAGTGGGTGGCGTGGGCGATCGAGTACGCGCCGATGTTGTGCGCGTAGACCAGGTCGCCCGGTTCGAGTTCGGGCAGTTCTTCGCTGGACGAGATGATGTCGATCGAGTCGCAGGTCGGGCCGGCGAGCGTGGTGAGCCGGGGCTCGCCCCGGCGCGTGACCGAGAAGGGGTACTTGGCGTGGTCGAACATCATTCCCGACAGGCAGCCGTAAAGGCCGTCGTCGAGAAAGCACCAGGGTTTGCCTGCGCGGGTCGAGTTGCCGATGACGCTCATCAGCAGGAACCCGGCCGGGCCGACAAGGGCGCGGCCCGGTTCGGCGATGAGCTCGATGTGGGGCGGGAACAGCCGGTCGAGCTCCAGGCGCAGCGCCGGGGCCATCGCCGCGAACCAGTCCTCGTCCGAGTCGAACTGGCGGATCGGGAAGCCGCCGCCGATGTCCACCAGCGACAGCGCCATGCCTTTGAGCAGGGCGTCGTTGAGGATTATCTTGGCCAGCTCGAAGGCCTCGAGGTAGTTGTCGCCGTGGGTGCACTGGGAACCGACGTGGAAGCTGACCCCGCGGGGTTTCAGCCCGAGGTCGCGCGCGCGCAACAGCAGGGGCACCGCCTCGGACGGGTCGCAGCCGAATTTCAGCGACAGCTCGACGACCGAACCGACATTGGGCACCTTGATGCGCACGACCACCTGGGCGCGGGGCGAGTGGCGGGCGATCTTGTCGAGTTCGTTGGCCGAGTCGAAGGTCATCAGGTTCACGCCGAGCTTCCGGGCCGCGGCGATGGCCTGGGGCCGTTTCATCGTGTTGGCGAAAATCAGCCGGTCGGGCGTCGCGCCGGCGCCGAGCGCCCATTCGACCTCGGGCAGCGAGGCGACGTCGAACCCGCAGCCCGCGGCGGCGAGCGTCTTGATGACCTCGGGCGTCGGGTTGGCCTTGACCGCGTAAAACGGCCTGACGCGCGGCAGGAACTTGCGGAAGCGCTTGACCTGTTCCAGAAGCAGCGTGCGGCTGACTATGAACAGCGGCGTGCCGTGCCTTTTCGCAAGGCGCGGGAAGGACGCGCGCAGCCGCGCGAGGTACTTGGGTGTTGCCATCAGGTGGCCCAGAGTCCGGTCGGTTCAGTCGGTGCTTTCATCTCCCGGCCATTCAAGCGCGAGCTGGCCGGAAGTCAAGCCGCAACCAGCGACTCAGCGCGGGACGAGCACGGCCGCGCCTTCGACTTCGCTGTGCTTGACCGCAAGCAGCGCGTCGGCTGCGGCTTCGAGCGAAAACTCCTGCACGGTCGCCGCCAGCGGGATGGCGGCCGCGAGCTCCAGCAGGTCGCGCACGTCCTGCCGGGTCGAGTTGGCGACCGAGCGGATGACGCGCTCGCCGTAGACCAGCGAGTAGTCCATCTCGGGTATCGGGCTCATATGGATACCGGCGAGCGCGAGGGTGCCGCCTTTGTCGAGGCGCTCGAGCGCGAGTGGCACAAGCTCGCCGGCCGGGGCGAATATGACGCTTGAGTCCAGGGGCCAGGGCGGAGATCCGTCGGCCGGGCCGGCCCAGGTCGCGCCGAGCGAGAGCGCATGGCTGCGGTGCGGCTCGGACCGGGTGAAGACCGCGACCTCGACCCCGGAGTGCCGCGCTATCTGGAGGCAGATGTGGGCCGACGCGCCGAAGCCGTAGAGACCGAGCCGGGGCGGCGCCGCAGTTCCGAAAGACGAATGCTCAATGTCGAGGCGCGGACCGAGGGCCAGCCTGAGCGCGCGGTAGCCGATGACTCCGGCGCAGAGCAGCGGCGCGGCAGAAGCGGGTTCGAGCGAGTCGGGCAGGGGGTAGACGAAGTCGGCCGGCGCGACGGCGTACTCGGCGTAGCCGCCGTCCGCGTCGAAGCCGTTGAAAAGGATGTCCTCGCAGAGGTTCTCGCGGCGCGAGCGGCAGAACCGGCATTGGCCGCAGGTCGAGCGGAGCCAGGGGATACCGACGCGCGCGCCGGGCGCGGGCGCGGTCACGCCCGGACCGAGACAATCGACCGTGCCGACAATCTCGTGGCCCGGGATGACGGGCAGGCACGGCGCGATGTCGCCCTCGACCTCGTGCAGGTCGGTGCGGCAGACCCCGCAAGCAAGCACGCGCACGCGCACCTGCCCGGGCCCGGGCTCGGGCACGGGGACATCGGCAACCGAGTTGAACCGGTATTCGGCCGGGCCCTGCCGGTTGATGACGAAGGCGCGCATCAGGATCCTGCCTGTTCCAGGAGCCGGGCGAGGCCGGCTTTGGTGGGCAGGACGATTATCGAGGCGATGCGTTCGCCGATGGCCAGTACCGGCGCGGATTGAGCGAGGAACTCATCGAGGTTGTCGGGCGTGATTGTGAGCTTGATGTTATCGGTCTGCAGCAGACGGTTGAGCCGGGCAATCGCGTCGGCGCGGCCCGCCTCGGTCGAGTAGTCGGCGACCCAGAGCTCGACCGAGCCGGCGTAGTCGGTTTCCAGCGCGGCGCGGGTGGCCCGCAGGTCGAGCCGGGCAGAGGCCGCGGTCGGACCCTTGCCGCAGCCTGAGCAGTCCATCGCGCAGGCCGGGCCGGCACAGGCCCGCTCGGCCGCGGGCGGGAAGAGCTGGACAAGACGCCGGCCGGTCACGGGAGAAGTTCAGCGCCGGGCTTCAAGGTTGGCTCTGGCCTCGGGCGCCATCCCGAAGAAGCTCTCGAGCTTCTCGCAGGCGTAGTCGGCGCATTCGGCGCAGGTCACCAGCGCGCGGCCCCGGGCGCACTTGCGAATCTCGCACATTCCGGCGCAGTAGGAGAAGTGCGGGCCTTCGGCCGAGTTGCAGCCGCGGCAGTTGATGTCCGCAGGCTTGATGTCGGCCGAGTACATCTTCGACCACTCGGCCGCGGTCTTTTCGCGCAGCGCGTTGTCGTCAGCGCGCGTCGCCCTGAAAGTCGGACAGGTCTCGCAGTCCAGTCCGCAGGCGGCGAGCAGGGGCATCGGACCTCCTTGGGTGTTGGGCAGATTCTCGGCCGCGGTGGGCGGGCGTCAAGCGCGCACCGGTTGCGCCGGGGCCGGGAGCCGGGTATCATCTGCCGGACCAACGGAGGTGGAATTGAAAACGGCAGTTGCATTGGCGGCCGGCATCGCCGGCCTTGTTCTCGGATGCGCGACGACCGGCAAGCCGGTCGCGACGAACCTGTACCCGCTCGGCGTGGGCAGCGCCTGGCAGTATCGCGTTTACTACGGCGACGAAGAAGGCCGGCCCGATACCGTGGGCACGCGCCAGACCAATCGCGTCACGGTTGCCGACACGGCCAGGTTTTCAGGCGGCGACGAGGCCGCGGTCGTTGTGACGCGGGTCGACCAGCCCTATGAGGCCTTCGACACCCTCTACGTGCACGGCGCGCCCGGAAGGGTGATATCGGCGCGCCGGCTGGACAGCGAGCTGCGCGACACGATTCTTCTGCTGCCCCCGGCCGCGGGCAAGTCCTGGCGCCGGTTGCTCGGCGGCGAACACAAGATAGAGGCCCGCTTCATCGCGCAGGAGTCGGTCAAGGTGGCGGCCGGCAAGTACCTGGCCTGGCGCACCGAAGAAACCGTGCCCGGCTCGGACCTGCGGACGCTGTCGTGGTACGCGCCCGGCGTCGGGCTGGTATTGATGCGGATGCGGATGACTCAGCCGGACGGCGAGGTGATGACGCTCAACCTCGAACTGGAATCGTCGAGCGTGCGCTGAGCAGAGCGCGGTCGGGGCAATGGCTGAGACCAGTCTGCTGCTGAACAACTGCTCGCAGGTCCTCTCGATGACCGGGGACGGCCTGGGCATCGTCGAGCGCGGAGCGGTGCGCGTGCGCGACGGTCGGATTGCCGAGGTCGGGGCCGGGCCGCTTGCTGCCGCACCGGGCGAGACCGAAGTCGACTGCCGCGGCTGCGTGGTGATGCCCGGGTTCGTGGACCCGCACACGCATCTTGTCTTCGGCGGCTGGCGGGCCGACGAGTTCGAGCAACGGCTGCTGGGCCGAAGCTACAAGGAAATCGCCCAGGCCGGCGGCGGCATTCTCTCGACGGTCAGGGCGACGCGAGCCGCGTCCGAGGAGGAGCTGCATCAGCGCGGGCTTGCGCGCCTGCGCGAGATGGCGTCGTGGGGCACGACCACGGTCGAGGCGAAGTCGGGCTACGGGCTGGACACCGAGACGGAACTGAAGCTGCTGCGCGTGACCGGTCGGCTGGCCGAAGAGGGAATCGCGACAATCGTGCCGACATTCCTCGGCGCGCACAGCGTGCCGGCCGGCACGGCCAAGGCCGACTACATCAGGCTGCTGGAATCCGAGATGATACCGGCCGCGGCCGAGCAGGGCATCGCGCGGTTCTGCGACGTGTTCTGTGAGAACTTCGTTTTCAATACCGAAGAGAGCGCGCGCATTCTCGAGGCGGGCAAGCGGCACGGGATGCTCGCGACGGTGCACGCCGACGAGATTGAGTCCTCGGGCGGGGCCGAAACCGCCGCGCGGGTCGGCGCGGTGTCGGCCAGCCACCTGCTGCAGCCATCCGAGGCCGGTCTGCGGCAGATGGCCGAGCGCGGCGTGGTTGCGGTGCTGCTGCCCGGCACTTGCTTCTTTCTGCGCGAGGCGCACCGCGCGCCGGTGAGGCGGATGCGCGAGCTGGGCATCGTGATGGCGCTCGCGACCGACTTCAACCCCGGTTCCTGCCCGATGCTGGCCCAGCCGCTGACCGTGCAGTTCGGGTGCATCTACTACGGCCTGACCCCGGTCGAGGCACTGCGCGGGGCGACCGTGAACGCGGCCCGGGCCCTGAAACTCGATGCGGAACTGGGCACGCTCGAACCGGGCAAGTGGGCCGATATAGTGGTCACCGACGTGCCGACCTGGCAGCATCTTGTCTACCGCCTCGGCCACAATCCGGTGCGAATGACCATCAGGCACGGTCGGGTGACATTCGAGCGGGCCGCGGCCTGATTTCTTGCCCGGCTGCGGGCCGGGTCTATAATCTTCCAGAGGCACCAGATGAGAACGACGCTTGTCCTGTTTTCCCTTTGCTCGATTCTGGCCGCGGCGGTGATGACCGAGAACTACCAGTTCAGCCCGGCGCAGTTCCAGTTCGAGGAGCGCGGCGGGTTCACGTTGATTGACGGCGCCGGAATGGAACTGACCGATACGCCGGGCGCGCCGCAGTTACCGTCGGTGCCGCTGGCAATCCAGCTGCCCGGCCGGGCGCGGGTGAGCGCGGTGAGTTTTCGTTACGCGGGCTGGCAGACGATTGCCGGCGCGCACCGGCCGGTGCCGGCGCAGAGGCAACTGCCGCTGGTCGCCGAGGCGGTCGCGGACGGAGTGACCGGGCCGGACCCAGGGGTCTACGAGAGCGCCGAGCCGTGGCCCGCGCAGGTCGCGCGCTGGACCGGCACGGCCGAGACCCGACAGGGCACGGTGGTGCACGGCGTTGTCGAGCCGCTGCGCTGGACCGGGGCCGGCGCCAGACTCGAGCTGTGCAGCCGCGTGAGCGTGCGGGTCGAGTACGAGCTGTTGTCCGAGCCGCCGGCACTCAACACGGGCGCATTCGACTATCTCATCGTGACGGGGGCCGGGTTCGATACCGTGTTTGCCCGGCTGGCCGCGTGGAAGACGCAGAAGGGCGTGCCCGCAGTCGTGCGCGACATCGGCTGGGTGCTCGCGCGCTACCCGGGCCGGGACGATGCCGAGAAGCTGCGCAACTACCTCAAGACCGTGCCCGATTCGGGCTGCCGCTACGTGCTTCTGGGCGGCGACGTCGATGTGGTGCCGTTCCGCAAGGCGTTCGCGATGGCCTGCGAGTGGGGCGCGCACCCGCGCGAGGACTCGCTGCCGTGCGACCTTTACTTCGCGGCGCTGGACGGCGACTGGGACCGAAACGGCAACGGCGTGTTCGGCGAGACCGATGACTCGGTTGACCTCGCGCCCGAGCTGTCGGTCGGCCGCGCGCCCTGCGACCGGCTCAGCGAGGCGCAGGCGTTCGTCAGCAAGACGCTGGACTACGAGATGGGCATGGCCGCGCACTCAAACGGCCTGTTCGCGGCCGAGATACTCTGGCAGAACCCCTACACCGACCAGGGCGTCCACAAAGACCGGCTCGACGACCTTGCGTTCGGCGGCTGGTACAACCTGACCAAGCTCTACCAGAGCCGGGGCAACCAGACCCGCGAGTCGGTGCTGGCTGCCATCCGGGCGGGTCAGAACTTCATCAACCACGACGGCCACGGCTGGATTGACGTGATGAGCGTGGGCAGCGGTCCGGCCAACCGGCTGCGCACGGCCGACGCCGACACAATCACCAATGACCGGCGCGGCGTGATCTTCTCGATCGGCTGCTGGACCACGGCGTTTGATTTTGCCAGCATCGGAGAGGCTTTCGTGACCAACCCCGGCGGCGGCACGGTCGCTACGGTCGGCAACTCATCCTACGGCTGGGGCTCGCCGGGCAACCCTGGTTTCGGGTATTCCGACAAGTTCGACGACCGGTTCTGGTACTCGATAACGCGCACCGAAGACTTCCGGCTGGGCGACGCGCTGGCCGCGGCCAAGGCGCGCTACGCGCCCTACTCGCATGACCGCAATGTCTATCGCTGGCACCAGTACCAGCTTAACCTGATGGGCGACCCGGAGCTCGGGGTGTGGACGCGCGAGCCGGAGTCGCTGCGGGTGAGCGCGCCGGAGTTTGTCGGGCCGAATCCGGGCCGGGTGCTGGTAACGGTGCGGCGCGGCGGCGCGGCCGAGCCGGGCGCGCTGGTCTGCCTGTCGGCGCCGGGCCGCTATGCCCGGGCACGGACCAATGCCGCAGGCGAGGCGTGGTTCGATGTGCCGGCCGGCACCGGCGCCATGACCCTTACAGTCACCGCGCGCAACTGCTACCCGCTGGTGCGCTCGATTCCGTCCCGGGCCGCGGGACACCTCAATCTGAGCGCGTGGCTGATGGACGACGCGGCCGGCAACAACGACGGCGTGCTCAATCCTTTCGAGGAGGTGACGCTGTCGGTCGGGTTGCGCAACGCCGGCAGCACGGCGAGCGGGCCGCGGCCGCTTGTGCTGCGCTCGAGCGACCCGACCGTGAGCGTGCTGGACAGCGCCGCGGTGTGCCCTGCGCTGGCGCCGGGCGAATCAGCCCTGGTCGCGGATGCGTTCCGGGTCGAGGCGCGGGCCTGCGCCCAGGACGGCCGGATAATCGAGTTCGAGCTGGCGGTGCAGGATACGGACCTCGTGATCACCTACCGGCCGGTGCTGCAGATGGGCCTGCCGCGCCTGAAACTCGAGCGCCACGTGCTGCTGCGGCCGCCGCTTTCGCCGGGCCAGTCAGGCGCGGTCCGGCTGGCGATTCAGAACCGCGGCCACGGCTGGGGCCACGCCGTGAGCGCGCGGCTCGTGTCGCTGGATCCGTACGTCACGGTCGAAACGCCGGGCCCGGTCAACCTCGGCGAGATTGCGCCGCTGCGGCTTGCCTACCCGGCCGACAGCTTCGGCGTGAGCGTGTCGGGCGCCTGCCCCGGGTCCTATCTCGCGCCGCTGCGGCTGGAGCTGGAGAGCGAGACCTGGCAATTCGCCGACACCTTCCGGCTGCTGGTCGGCGATTACGGGTTCTCTGACGACATCGAGTCCGGGGACCGGCTCTGGTCGCACGGCGGCGCGGGCGACCTCTGGCACATATCCACTTATCGCGCGAACTCGGGCGGGCATTCGTGGTACTGCGGCGACCCCAACACCTCGCGCTACAGCTCCTCGATGAACGCGTGGCTGATGACCGTGCCGCTGATCGCGGCCGAGAACTGCTCGCTCTCGTTCTGGCGCTGGTTCCGCGTGCCCAACTACGGGGTAGACGGCATCTACGTGGCCGTCGTGCGCTCCGGGCGCGAGGACACGCTCGACTTCCTCGGCACGGGCGGAGCGCTGGGTGAACCGCTCGATGTCATCGAGAGCGACTGGTGCGAGGAGCGCTACGCGCTCGACTGGCTTGTGCCGGGCGAGACGATACGGGTGAAGCTGTCGTTCAAGAGCGACACCGACACGATTGACGAGGGCTTTTACATCGACGACGTGCGCGTGACCGGGGGCGGCGCGCCGCTGGTCGCGGTGCGGGACCGGCAGCGGCCCGCGCCAGAAGGACTCAAGCTGAGCGCCGGGCCGAGCCCGTTCCGCGCGCGGTTGGGCATCGGTCTCGAAGGGCCAGAGCCGGCCGAGGTGCGCATCTTCGACGCGGCCGGGCGTGCGGTTGTCCGCTTCGCGGCCCGGCCCGGGCCGGGCCGCATCGTGTGGGACGCGCGCGGCCGGGCGGCCGGGGCCTATTTCATCGAGGCGCGAACCCGATCCGCGACGGAAGTAGTCAAGGTGATGCTGACCCGCTAGGGCTGCCAATTTGACTTGGCGGGCCGGGCCGGTAAGATTCCCCTTCCGGCAGGGTATCATCACCATTTGAGAGGAGTTTTCTGCGATGCGTAAGATAGTCGAGTGCGTCCCGAACTTCAGCGAGGGGCGCCGGCCCGAAGTCATCGAGAACATCGTCAACGTAATCAAGTCGGTCAACGGCGTTTCGATGCTCGACCAGGAGATGGACGCAGATCACAACCGTGCGGTCGTCAGCTTCGTGGGCGAGCCCGAGGCGGTGTTCGACGCCGCGTTCAAGGCGGTGCGGGCCGCGTCCGAGCTCATCGACCTGACGCAGCACAAGGGCGAGCACCCGCGCATCGGCGCGACCGATGTCGTGCCGTTCATCCCGATAACCGGCGCGACCCAGACCGAGTGCGTCGAGCTGGCGAAGAGGCTGGCCAAGAAGATCGCCGACGAGCTGTCGATCCCGACCTACCTCTACGAGCTGGCCGCGACCCGGCCCGACCGCACCGACCTCGCGGTCATCAGGCGCGGCGAGTTCGAGGGCCTGCGCGACGCCATCCGCACCGACCCGGACCGCGCGCCCGACTTCGGCCGGCCCGAGCTGCACCCGACCGCGGGCGCGACCGTGGTCGGGGTGCGCGCGCCGCTCGTGGCCTACAACGTCAACCTCGCCACCACCGACGTCAAGATTGCCGAGCGCATCGCCAAGGCGATACGGTTCCGCGACGGCGGCTACAAGTACGCCAAGGCGCTCGGATTCGAGGTCAAGGAGAAGGGCTGCGTCCAGGTGTCGATCAACATGACCGACTACACCAAGACGCCGCTCTACCGCGTGTTCGAGACGGTCAAGCGCGAGGCGGCGCGCTGGGGCGTGAACGTCATCGAGTCGGAGATCGTCGGGCTGGTGCCGCAGGGTGCGCTCAACGCCTGCGCCCGGTTCTACCTCCAGCTCAACAGCTTCAAGCGCGACCAGATACTCGAGAACCGGCTCGTGCCCGGCAAGGGCCTGCCGGATTTCCTCAACGACGTCGCCTCATCGGCGCC
>CBFGIY010000002.1:28504-69776 GCA_965648935.1 Caldifarciminota bacterium | reverse complement strand
ACAGACCAGGACATAGTCGCACCTCCGTACGTTAGTGTCACCTATGTCCTGATAATAACCTGTTACCAATGTACTGAGATCGTACCGCGGTCGCGTCAGGCAACGCGTGATGCGATGCGTCAGGTGCCGCGTTGTTCGCGGGCAGGGCTCCCGCCGCGGGAAGTCGGTCCGGCGAGAAGGTCGCGCATCGCCGGGATGAGCGTCGTGGCCGACTGGTGTGCGCGGCTGAGCAGTTCGAACGGGCAGACCCCGTCGCCCGCGCGGTTGGGGATGTCCGAGACGGTCGCGCAGAACTGCCAGGAAATGCGTTCGACGTCGAGAATCGCAGCCGCAGCCTGCGAGCCGGTCAGACCGAGAACCCGGCCGAATCTGAGCAGGGCGAAGACCCGGGCCGCGCAGGCGCCGACGATTCTGTCGGCCGCGGTCGCGCCGGGCAGACCTGCGGGAAAGCGGTCGACGAGTTCGAGCAACGGGCGGACCCCGGTGGATGTGGAACGGTAGCGCTCACCGGATTCGTCGATCACGAGCAGCGACAGACCCTCGGCCTGGAGCCGTTCGAGGAGAGTGTCTGTCACTTCCAATCGTGGATGAAGACGAGGTAGCCCGCACCGATGCCGGCCGCGTCAGCGACAAGGTCCTTCCAGGAGAAGCGGCGCTCCCGGCCCAGCAGGTCGTAGAGCTCTTTGGCGATGCCGATCGTGAACGTGCCGGAGGTGGCCGCAGCCGTGGCCGGGCGATGGTCCCAGCCGAGCCGGTTGGCGCAGAGGTGGTAGCCGGCTCCGACCGAGACGAACGATGCGGAGAAGTGCCAGAACTTGTCCATCGCGAGCCATCGGTCCGGCTCGGACGCGCGCGGGGCCGGGACTATCGCGTGTGTGCAACAGGCGTTGAGCGACTGCGGCGGCAGGGGGGCGGCGGCACAGGCGAGGAGCAGGACAACACGCATCCTTATCATTCTGTGAGCCGCGCAGCAGAAATCAAGTCATTCCTGACTGGCGTTGTTTCGCTTGACAAGGCACTCAGGGTTAGTATTTTTGCGCCAAGTGGCTAGTAGCTGTCTGCGCAGAGAGCAACAGGCAAAGTGGCTGGCGAAGCTCGCTGAGAGCTTCGCCATCTTCGTTCCCGCGGGTATTGAGAACCACGTGCACTGGCAGCGGCTCGGTCCACCGGGCAATCTTGCCGAAAGTCAGTCACCGGTTCCGGCGCTGGACGAGATCAGGGCGGCGGAGCCGGTGAAAGCTTTTCTGTTCAGCCCGCGCGAGACTGTGGCCGGGCTGCCCGAACCGGTCGAGCCGGGCCAGACAGAGAAGCGGGTGCTGTTTGGCATCAAGGCTTGCGATGTGGTTGCGCTGGCCGCGCAGAAGAAGATGTTCCTCGAGGGCGAATTCGTCGACCCGTTCTACAAGGCAAGGCTGGAGAACACAATTCTCGTCGCGGCCGACTGCCCGAAGCCAGCCGACTCGTGTTTCTGTAACCTTGTAGGGGGCAAGCCGTATGCCGGGGCCGGGGCCGACATCGTGCTCTCGGTGGTGGACGGTGACTGGCTGCTTGAGCCGGTGAGCGCGCGCGGCGAGGAGTTCCTTCGTGCCGCCGACTCGGTGTTCTCGGCGGTGTCCGACGCGCAGCTTGCCCGGCGCGACGAGCAGCGCAGGGCCGCCGAGGCGAGGCTGGCAGAGGTCAATCCCAGACCATTGCCCGATGACCTGCCCGCGCGGCTGCACAAGCGCGAGACAGACCGGGCCTTCTATGCCGAGCATGCCGCGTCGTGCGTGGAGTGCTTCGGCTGTCTCTTCACCTGCCCGACATGTTACTGCTTCCTGCTTTATGACCGCGCGCGGGAAGGCGGGATGGAACGGACCAAGGTGTGGGACGCCTGCTACTTGGCGGCCTACCAGCGGGTAGGCGGCGGGGCCAATCCGCGCGGCGAGTTTCTCAAGCGGTTCAGCAACCGGTTCGAGTGCAAGTTCGAGCATTTCAAGAATACGAACGGGTTCTACGCCTGCTCGGGCTGCGGCCGGTGCTACAAGGTCTGTATGGGCCGGATAGACATACGAAAGGTGCTGGGTTCGGCGTGAATCCATACCAGCCGATCAAGGCCGAGATTCTCAAGCTGATCGACGAGACACCAAACATCCGTACCTTCGTGCTCAAACCGGAAATGGAGATTCCTTTCCTTGCCGGGCAGTTCGTCGAGCTGACCGTGCCCGGTCACGGCGAGGCGCCATTCACCCCGTCGTCGTCGCACTTCAAGCGCGACATCATCGAGATGACGATAATGAAGGTCGGCCGCGCCACCGGCGCGCTGTTCGACCTCAAGCCCGGCGATTACCTCGGCCTGCGCGGGCCGTATGGCATGCGCTACCCGCTGGAGAAGTTCGAGGGCCGCGATATCTACATCGTGGGCGGCGGTGTCGGTCTGGCTCCACTGCGCGCGCTCTTCCTCGCGTTGACTCACGAGATGAAGAAGTACAAGCGCATTTTTCTGCGCTATGGTGCGCGCACCCCGGCCGACATCGTCTACAAGTACCTCATTCCGGAGTGGGAGAAGCTGCCCGGCGTCGATATAGAGCTGTCGGTCGACGTATCGGACGAGAAGTGGATGAAGAAGGTCGGCGTCGTGACCTGCCTGATGGACGAGATTCCCTGCGATGAGAAGGAGAGCATCGCGGTGGTATGCGGCCCGCCGATAATGATGAAGTTTGTAACCAAGAAGCTGCTCGATGCCGGTTTTCAGGGGAAACATATCTACCTGTCGATGGAGATGAACATGTCCTGCGGTCTTGGGCAGTGCGGGCACTGCAAGCTTGGGCCGTACTTCACCTGCAAGGACGGACCGGTGCTGACCTGGGATCAGGTCAAGGACATCGAGGAGCCTTTCGCCTGATGGCGACCAGGACCACCTGCCCCTTCTGCCTGAATGGCTGCACCTCGGGCGTGGACTTCAACGGCTATCAGTACCGGATGCACTACTTCCCCGAGGCCGAAGTCAACAAGGGCCGGCTCTGTCCGCGCGGTAACTCGGCCAGCATCGTTCTCGACCACCCGCACCGGCTCTCCCGGCCCCTGATGGATGGCCGCGACATCACCTGGGCCGAGGCCGAGGCGATGGTGAGGGGCTGGCTGGCCGCGACCCGGGCCGAGGAGCTGGCCATCGTGTACAGCCGGGGCCGGGATGCAGAAGAGGTGCGCCGGCTGCACGGACTGGCCGATGAGCTGGGCACGCCGCACCTTGCTTGCGGCCACATCGAGCCGGAGAACGCTTTCAATCACCGTCTCGAGGGGACGCGCGACGCGACTTTGGCCGATGTCGAGAACTCCCGCGCCACCCTGCTGGTTGGAGACGTTTTCAGTACTTCACCGGTCGCCTCGTGGCGGATGATTGAGGCACGCTATGCCGACCGCAAGAGCCGACTGGTCGTGGTCGATTCGCTCAAGACCCGTCAGTCCGGGTTTGCCCACTGCTTCTTGCGCGTCAAGCCGGGGACCGAGCCGTTTGCGCTGGTTGCCTTGGCCGCGCTCATCGAACCGAAGCTTTGTGCCGGTGTCGACGTCGACAAGCTGGCCGAGGTTGCGGGCGTGGCCCGATCTCAGATTGAGACCGCAGCCGGGATGCTCAAGCCCGATGTGCCCGGTTTCGTGGGCGCGGCGATGCACCCGGGCCGGGTATTCTACCCGGCGCTGTTCAATCTTGCGGCCCAGTTGGCGGCACTGGCTGGGAAGAAACCCTTCACCGGGTTCCGTGAGACAGCGCTGCCGCCGGGCAAAGAGACTTTCTCGGATGTGCGCAAGGCGGCAGGAGAAGGCCAGGTCAGGATGCTGTTCTGGACCGGGGGGCTCTATCCATATTCATACGCCGGCTTGCTGCCCGAGTTCGACAAGTGCGAGTTCCGGGTTGCCACAGCGATTTTCCGGCCAGACCCGCCCATCAGAGGACTGGTGATGCCACTAACCGCCGAACTGGAGCGAGCCTCGGTCGGCAATTCGTATTGGGGACCGATCGAGCGAGTGCCGCTGGCTTCGCCTTTGAGCGGCTCGCGTAACTTCGCTCAGGTACTGGAGCTGTTTGGCAAAGCTGCGGCCAAGCCACTGCCAGCGCTCAAGCCGGCAGCGCCGGGCGCGGTCGCCGAGATGGCAACCAGGGCGACCGGCCTTGACCGCGCGCCGGGTGACGGCTGGCTGTTGATGGCCGAAAAGAAGGCCATTGGTCTGCGCGGATTCTTTGACGCTGAGGACCGGGTGATGATCAACCCGGCCGACGCGGAGCGGGTCGGGGTAGCCGACACGGGCTACATCCGGGTTACCAGCGACACGGCGACCGTGGAACTTCGTGTCCACGTGACCGATTCCGTACCCGAGGGCGCAGTTGCCGCTGGCGCGAACGTCCACACTAACCGGGCGCTGTTTGCGCCGGACATCGACCCGTTGACCGGTGAGACCACGGTGCCGCCGCGGCGCGTGCGTATCGAGAAGACTGACCGTGTTGCCTTGATGGGCGGCGAGAACCCATCGGTGTGGCTGTGAAGAACATCGTACTGCGCCTTGACTACTGCATCGGTTGCCGGTCGTGTGAGGCGGCCTGCCGTTCGCGCTTCAAGGGCGAGGCACGCATCCGGCACGCCGAACTGGACGCTGCGACCCTGATGCCGCAGGCGTGTCGCCACTGCGAGGAACCGCTCTGCGCCGCAGCCTGTCCGTTCAAGGTCATAGTCCGTGACCCTGAGACCGGCATAGTGCGGAAGTCCGACTTCCATTGCGTCGGGTGTCGGTCCTGCGCCCTGGCGTGCCCGTTCGGGGTGATCCAGCCCGAGCTTGTGCGGCACATGGCCCAGAAGTGCAGCCTGTGCAGCGACCGGCCCGAGGGCCCGCGTTGCGTGCAGACCTGTCCCACCGGGGCGTTGCAGTTCGTCGAGACGCCGGCGAAACTGGAGACCGCGGTCGGTGCGCGTCACTCCGGCCGATCAGCTCATTGGAGGCGGCCGTGAACCTCTGGCAGGGCTGGGGATTGGCTTTCGCGTTCGTCATCTTCCCGGGCTTTCTGTTCAGCGCGCTGGTCGGACTGGTGCTGACCTGGGTTGACCGGTTTGTGTCGGCGCGGGTGCAGATGCGGGTCGGCCCACCCTTCATCCAGCCGTTCGCCGACATCCTCAAGCTGACCATCAAAGAAACCCATGTGCCGGCCGGTGCTCACCGCACGACATTCCTTATGGCGCCCTTGCTGGGTTTGGTCGGGATGTGCCTGGTATCGGCGCTGCTGTTCTTTGTGAACTTCCGGCCCGACGGGTCCTTCATCGGCGACCTGCTGGTGATGGTCTACCTGTTTGCCCTGCCACCGCTGGCCGTGATAGTCGGCGCATCGGCCAGCCGCAATCCGCTGGCCGCGGTCGGTGCGTCGCGCGAGATGATGCTGTACATGGGCTATGAGCTGCCGCTGTTGCTGGCGCTGCTCGTGCCCATAATCAAGTCGGGCGGGGCGATAAGACTGGGCGACATCGTTCTTGCCCAGGCTGCGCGCGGCCCATTCCTGTACTCGATCTCCGGGGTCATCGCCGCGGTCATCGTGCTGCTGGCCGTGCAAGCGAAGCTCGGCTTCGTGCCGTTTGACATGGCCGAGGCGGAGCAGGAGATAATGAGCGGTGTGTATGTCGAGTACTCGGGGATGTTGCTGGCCGTATACCGCATCACCCGGGCGATGATGTTCTTCCTGCTGCCCCTGTTTCTCATTACCATCCTCTGGGGCGGGTTCGGTGACTGGTGGGGCGTGCTGAAGCTTGTCGCCATCGCCGTGCTGGTAATTCTCATCAAGAACACTAACCCGCGATTGCGCATCGACCAGGCCCTGCGTTTCTTCTGGTTCGGCCTGGGCGGACTGGGCGTGGTCGCGGTCATACTCGCTTCCGTGGGACTATGAGCAAGCTCGGACTATGGGGACTGAAGCGCTCGCCTTGGGTGTATCACCTGTGCGCGGCATCGTGCAATAACTGCGACATCGAGATACTTGAGCTTCTGACGCCACGCTACGACGTCGAACGATTCGGGGTCGTGCTGGTCGGGTCGCCGCGCCACGCCGACGCCTTGCTCGTGACCGGCGTAATCAACCGAAAGTCACTCCCGCGGATGATTGAGACCTACGAGCAGGCGGCCAAACCTTGCCTGGTCATCGGCATCGGGACCTGCGCCTGCGGCAAGCAGATGTTCCGTAACTCCTACAATGCGGTCGGGCCCTATGACAAGCATTTGCCGATGCATGCCTACATCCCGGGATGTCCGCCCAAGCCTGAGGCGATGATACTGGGTATCGTCAAGGCGCTTTCCAAGCTATGACGGCAATCGAACAAGCATTTCGCGAGCGTTTCCCCAAGGCCGAAGTCTACGTTCACAACGCGCGGCGCTACTACCTGCGCATTTCTCGTGCCGACATCACGGCTGCGTGTCGGCTGTTGCATCAGGAACTGGGGTGCCGGCTGTCGATATGCACGGGCATCGACACGCGCGAGGGTTACGAGATACTCTACCATTTTTCCGATGATCGGCTGGGCGCGCTCTACACGCTCAAGGTTCTGGTGCCCAAGGACGATCCCAAGATCGAATCACAGGGCGCATGGTTTCCGGCTGCGGAGTGGATCGAGCGCGAAATGGCCGAGTTGCTCGGCATGGAGTTCGTCGGGCACCCCAACCCGATACCTTTTCTGACTTCGGATACCGACTGGGATCCGGCACGCCGGCCCCTGCGGAGAGACTATGAGCACAGAGCCGACCAGCACGAAAAGTAGGCGGATAGTACCGATCGGGCCGTACCACCCGCTCCAGGAGGAGCCGGAGTTCTTCAAGCTCATCGTAGAGGGCGAAACCGTGGTTGATATGGAGATCAACCTCGGATACAACCACCGCGGCCACGAGTTCATCTCGCCCGAGCTGACCTACGACCAGATTCCTTTTCTCGTTGAGCGCATCTGCGGCATCTGCTCGAACTCCCATCCGTTCGCCTGCGTGCTCGCGGCCGAGGACTGCGCCGGGATTACCCCGCCGCCCCGGGCGCAGTATATACGAGTCATCACTCAGGAGCTGGAGCGCATCCACTCCCACCTGCTCTGGGTCGGGCTGGCCGGCCACTTCATCGGTTACAACACGGTCTGGATGTGGGCGTGGCGTTACCGCGAACCGGTTCTTCAGATATTCGAGATGCTGACCGGCAACCGTAACCACTACGCGGCAAACAAGCCGGGCGGTGTGCGTCGTGACATCAAAAGGGAACAGATTCCAGATATCCTTAAGGTCCTGGACCTTGTTGAGAAGAAGAACCTTATGCTCACCAACGCCGTGCTCGACGATCCGGTAATCCGGGCACGGCTTGAGGGCGTCGGAGTGCTGACCCGTGAGCAGGCGATCGCCTATTCGACGGTAGGTCCGACGGCGCGCGGCTCCGGTTACGATATCGACCTGCGCCGCGACGAGCCCTGCGCCGCCTACGGCGAGATGCCATTCAACGTCATTGTCTGCAACGAGGGTGACGTCTTCGCCAAGGCCAAGGTTCGTCTGCTCGAGAACATCGAATCGGTGAGAATAATACGTCACGCACTACAGAATCTGCCGGACGGGCCGATTGAGACACGGGTCGATGAGATACCGCCGGGCGAGGGCGTCGGTCGGCAGGAGGCACCGCGTGGCGAGGTATTCCACTACATCCGGTCGGATGGCACGAACCGCCCTCTGCGCCACAAGGTTAGGGCGCCCAGCTACATGAACATCGCCTCGAACGTCGTTGCAGTACGCGGCGGAAGCATCGCTGACGCGGCGCTGACGCTGGCCGCGGTCGACCCGTGCTACTGCTGCACCGAGCGCATGGCCGCGTTTGAGGACGGCCGGCTGAAGTATACCTGGCGGGAGCTGCTCAAGCTGTCCTGGCAGAAGACCGAGCGCGTGCGGGATCGGCTACGATGACCATCAACGCAGGCTGGCTTGACTTCGGCGGCGGCAATGTCGAGGTGTTCTTTGCCGGCGTGTTCGCGCTGGTCGGAGTACTGGCGCTGCTTTATTCGTTGTCAAGCATACGCGGCGGCGCGGGCCGGCGCGTGGAATACTACGTCTTTTTGTTGCTCCTGACCGGTTGCGGCATCGGTGTCGCCTTCGCGCGCAACCTTCTGGTCATCTTTGCGCTGTGGGAGATATCGGGCTTCGCCATCTGGCGCTTGGTCGCATTCCATCGCGGCGAAGACAGCGTCGATGCGGCGGCCTGGGCATGGCTTGTGAACTTCGCCGCGGCTTCCTTGATGCTGGTTGGGCTAGCTCTGGTGTTCGTGCGCTACGAAACGTTCAGTCTCGACGCTCTCTCAGGTCGGCCAATCGACATCCTGCCCGCTGCGCTGCTACTGGTCGGCATTCTGGCCAAGTCGGCCATTCTGCCGCTCTATGTTTGGCTGCCTCGCGCTTACCGCGCCGCCCCCGCTCCCGTCTGCGCGTTGTTGTCGGGTGTGGCCGAGAACATCGGCATCGTTCTCTTTCTCAAGCTATTCGTCATCGGGATGCACGCGCAGGGCGAATTCTTGCCATTTGTCGCCGGCCTTGCGGTCGTGTCCAGTGTCTTTGCGGGCGGCGCCGCTCTGGTCGCGCGCGGCACCCGAACGCTGTTGGTCTACTCAACCATCGGCCAGCTTGGTTTCATCCTTCTGGGGTTGGCAACAGTTTCATACTATGGCGTGATGGGCTCGTTGCTGTATGTCGCCGCCCACGCCTTGGCCAAGGCCGGGTTGTTCTTCTCGCTGGGTCTGGTCGAGGACGCAACCGGTAAGACCGAGTTGGCTGAGCTTGGCGGTGCGGCTCGCCATTCGCCGGTACTGGCAGCCTCGAGCGCGATGCTTGCGCTCACGATAGTAGGCATCCCACCGTCTCTCGGCTTCTTCGCTAAGGTCGGCGTGGTGCTTGCGGCAGTTGACCGCGGTCTGGTTTTCGGCATCGGAGCCGTGATCGCCGCGCTCTTCACGATTGCCTACATGGCTCGGTTGTACGCAGGTGTGTTCCTCGGCGGACTCCGGCCTAGCGCCGATTGGCGACCGCTTCCGCTCATGCCGGTGGTGCTCGTAGCAGTCGTGGCGGTCGTCGTGTTCGCCGGTGGCGTGCTGTACGGGGTGCCGGTCAACTGGCTTGAGATCGGGCTTGGAGTGGGAGGGCGCTGATGCATCCATTCCTGCTGGTCATCCTGATTCCCATCGCTGCCGCACTACTGGCCTATGTTCTGGGGAAACTCAGGGCCGAACTGAGCTTCATCGGCGGCGTTGTCCCGCTGTACTATGTGATCCGTCTCTTTCTGCAGTCGCGGAAGGACGTGATCCTTTTCAGCGCTCTGCGCCGAGGCGGTATTGAAGTGGCCTTCAGACTGGATGCCCTGTCGGGTTTCGTGCTGCTGTTTGCCGCGGTGCTCGGCGTGCTGGTCCTGCTGTATTCGCTGCGTTCGATGCGCGGTACTCCTGGCGCGCGTGGCTTCTACCTGTACGCACTGCTGACGCTGGCTTGCTCTTTCGGTGTTCTGCTGGCGGCTAACTTGCTCGTAATGTTGTTCTTCTGGGGTTGTCTGCTGGCGTTGGTCTACGGGCTGCTTCTCGTTGGCCGTGGCGACGGCCAGGCCGCCGCGACCAAGATGCTTGTGCTCGTTGGTCTATCCGATTTCGCGATGCTGTTGGGCATAGCTATACTGGCCCTGCGGAGCGGCTGGGTTGATCTCGTTCCGCCGGTAGCAATGCGGCTCTCTGATCCTCTGGCGATTGCAGCCTTCCTGCTGGTTGCGCTCGGCGCACTGACAAAGGCCGGGTCAATGCCGCTCCACTCATGGATTCCTGCCGCATCGGAGAGTTCACCGGCGTCGGTCATGGCTCTGGTGCCGGCCGCCCTCGACAAGCTGCTCGGCATCTACCTGCTGACAAGGTTGTCAGTATACATGTTCGACATTTCCTCGAACATGACACTACGCACGGTCCTTATGGCGCTTGGCGCAGTCACCGTGCTCGGTGCCGTGATGATGGCGCTTGTACAGAAACGGGCGATGCGACTGCTGGCGTTTCACGCCGTTTCTCAAGTTGGCTACATGGTGATTGGCATCGGCACTGGAGTCCCCGTGGGAATCGCGGGTGGCTTGTTCCACATGCTCAACAACGCCCTGTACAAGACTGGCCTGTTTCTGGCTGTTGGTTCTGTTCAGGACCGAGCCAAGACCGACCGGATCGACGAGCTTGGCGGGCTAGCAGCAGGCATGCCCTTGACCTTCGTTGCTTTCCTTATAGCCGCAGCTGCGATAGCCGGCGTTCCACCGATGAACGGTTTTGCTTCGAAGTGGATGGTATACCAGGGGATTATCGAGGTCGGTCGCGAGGGTAATCAATTGTTCCCGGTGTTCCTTGTTGCAGCGATGCTGGGAAGTGTTCTGACATTGGCGTCATTCCTCAAGCTGCTGCATGCTATCTTTCTCGGTCAGCGGCCTCGGTCGCTTGAAGGGGTCCGTGAAGCAGGCTTCGTCATGTGGTTGCCGCCAATGCTCATCGCGTTGGCGTGTGTTGCCTTCGGAATCCTGGCTCTCCCGTTGGCGCTGCGGCAACTCGTACTTCCCGGCCTGCCCTTCGTGGTCGAGATGCAAGGTATCTGGCAGCCAGTGCCTGTTACGCTTCTCATGCTGGTTGCGCTGGGAATCGGCGCGCTGGTCTATCTGCTTGGGACTGCGCGCCGGGCAATGGTTGCACGAAGCTATGTCGGCGGTGAAGCCATCGCCGACTCCGAGGAGAGTCGCGTACCCGGAACCTCCTTCTACTCGTCCGTAAAAGCTCTGCCGGTCATAGACGACCTTCTGAGGTTCGGCAGTCTCGGTTCCTTCGACGTGTTCCACTGGGTTGGGGCATTGCTGTCCACAGCCGGCCAGCTGGCTCGAGCGTTCAACCGGCATATACTCGAGCGCCTTTTCAGTTCTGTAGCCAGCCTCGTGCGGCTTGTTGGGAGGGGATTGGCTACGTTGCAGAATGGTCTGCTGCCTCTTTATGTGGCGTGGGTCTTCATCGGTGCGATTGTGTTCTACATCGTGATGGTGCTGAGGTAGCGATGACTGAGATATACATCCTGCTTGCAGCGATGCTGATCGCGGCGCTGGTCGCAATCGAAATCCGTGACTTGCTCGCTGCGGCGGTCGCACTTGGGCTGGTCGGCTTCAGCGTGGCCATTATCTTTCTTCTGTTGCAGGCACCTGACCTCGCAATCGTTCAGGTCGTTGTCGAAACGCTGACGGTTGTGTTCTTCGCCGCTGTCGTGCTGCGCTCAACCAGTGTCGACAGCACTGTTGGTGGCAAGAGCGTTAGACAGATGATACTGCCGCTGTCAGTCTTCGCCGTTTTCGCGTTGCTCTTCATTATACTGGCGGCAGGAGTACTCCGAGGGCTGCCGCCGTTCGGCAGCCCGACTATGCGCGTTGCCTCTGAGTACATCCAGACAGGACTCGCCCGGACGGGGGCAGCCAACATCGTTGCAGCGATAATCCTCGATTTTCGAGGCTACGACACATTGGGCGAGGTGACAGTGCTGTTCACGGCCGTGCTTGGCGTGCTGACTGTTGTACGACGCATCGGCCGCAAGGCCCGCGTGGAGGGCAAGGAGAGCTGAAATGCGCGGAATGTCGCTCATAGTCCAGACCATTGCCCGCCTGCTTGCCGGTATGATGTTCCTGTATGGCTGCTACATCATTCTGCATGGCCACCTTACGCCGGGTGGTGGCTTCGCCGGGGGCGTGCTCGTCGCGGCCGCTTTCATCCTGGTCTCGCTGGCATTCGGGTCGGTGGAGAGTGCTGAGCGCAACTCCTACACGTTTTCCTCGGTCTTTGAGAGCATCGGCGGGCTTCTCTTCATTGGTTTGGCTCTGGCCGGTTACCTCGCGGGCCAGCGTTTCTTCAGCAACGTTACCCTCTACGGCACAGGCCAGCCGCTCAGGCTGATCAGCGGTGGTCTGATCCTGCCGGCCAACATCGCGATTGGCATGAAGGTCGGTGCCGGGCTGTTTGCGGTTTTTCTGGCGCTGGGTGCCTCGCGTTTTGCCATGAAGGAGTAGCGGATGGTCGTATTGCTTGCCTGTGTGCTGTTGTTCCTCATCGGGCTGTACGCGGTTGTGGCCAAGCGCAACCTCATTAAGATCATCATCGGCTTCATCCTAATCGAGTACTCGGTGAACGTCCTGTTTGCTGTTGTCGGGTATCGACTCAATGCTCTGCCGCCGATAATCACCGATTCCGCAGCAGCCCGTAACTACGTTGACCCGGTTCCGCAGGCTCTAGTCCTAACGTCCATCGTCATCGGGTTGGCGACCACGGCGCTGATGCTGGCGCTCGCGATGCGCATCTATGAGAAGTACAAGACGTTTGACATTGTCGAGATTCGGCGTCTGAAGGGGTAACCTTGGCGAACAGCAACTTCCTGCCTCTCTTTGTCGCTGTGCCGCTCTGCGCCGCATTCCTCATCCCGTTGCTCAACCGAATCTGGTCTGGTCTTTCCGACTTGCTTGCCAACCTCGCCGGGGCGGTTCTGCTCGGGCTGGGCTGCTACGGCGTCGCGATGCTCGCGACTGGTTCCTCGATACAGGTGTATCACATGGGTGGCTGGGCGCCGCCGCTTGGTATAGCGCTTGTGTATGACCCTCTGACTGCGCTGGTGGTCTTCGCACTGAACTCGGTCGGTTTCGCGGCGCTGCTCTTCTCAGTACGCTACCTTGACCATTACACCGCTCGCTGGAAGTTCTATACGCTGTTCATGCTGGTGCTCGCCGGGCTGAATGGCGTGGCCGTATCCGGTGATGTGTTCAACCTTTTTGTTTTCACCGAGATCGCTGCTGTTGCTTCGTACGCCCTGGTGGCTTTCGGTACCGACTTTGACGAGCTGGAGGCCGGGTTCAAGTACATGGTGATAGGGGAGATTGGCGGCGTGGCGATCCTGCTGGCAACCGCCCTTCTCTATTCTCTGACCGGTACTCTCAACATGGCCGACGCTGCCCGCGTCCTCGCCGCAGTGGGGCATACGCCGCTCTTCTGGTTCATTGTCGCAACTTTTCTCATTGGGTTTGCAGTGAAAATGGCAATGGTGCCATTCCATGCATGGCTGCCTGATGCTCATCCGTCGGCGCCGGCGCCGGTTTCAGCCGTCCTGTCTGGTGTGTTCATCAAGGTGCTTGGCGTGTACGCGATGACTCGCATGATGTTCAATGTCTTCGGTCTGACACGCGAAGCCACCCCCTGGTTTTTCAACGTGTTGCTTGCATTCGGCGTGTTGTCCATAGTCGTCGGGGGGGTGCTTGCCTATGTTCAGCGTGATTACAAGCGCCTGCTGGCCTACTCGAGCATCAGTCAGATCGGCTACATTCTGGTTGGAATCGGCATAGGCGGATTCTGGGGCATAGCCGGGGCACTTTTTCACATCCTTGCACATGCGCTGGGCAAGGGAGCTCTGTTTCTCACGGCCGGTTCAGTCGAACAGCAGGCAGGTACTCGCGACATCGAAAACCTTTCGGGTCTCGAGAAGACCATGCCTGTCACGTCTTGGTCCTATTTGGTGGGGGCTCTGTCGCTGTCTGGCGTACCGCCTTTTGCGGGCTTCTTCTCGAAGCTGTTCATAGTGATCGGGGCTCTGCAAGCTCATATGTACTGGCTGGCCGGCATTGCAGCGCTGTTGTCGGTCATCACGCTTGCATACTTTGCCCGGCTGGCCGGCAAGGTCTATTTGGCACGCGGTGTTGCACCCCTTACCGGGGTGAGTGAGGCGCCGGTATCGATGCTCGGCGCCACGATGCTGCTTGTCGTTATGAGTCTCTTCCTGGGTCTGGGGTTCAAGCCGGCGCTGGACTGGCTGGTTGGTCCGGCCGCGCGTGTCTTGATGGACGGCATCGGGTACGCACAGGCAGTGCTGGGAGGCTAGGATGGCGCGCCGCTTGGCTTACTGGGTTGCTGCTCTGCTGGTATGGCTTGTGCTTGTCTGGACGTTGCGCTACGAGGAAGTCATCGCCGGTGGGGGGGCGGCACTGATTACCGCGCTGATCTTCGGTGCCAATCTGCCGCTGCACCCTCTGAAGCTCCTCGACCCTCGACGCTGGTTCTGGCTTCTGGCCTACATACCGGTTTTTGGCTACCAGTGCCTCAAGTCCAATATCGACGTTGCCCTCCGCGTCCTGAGCCCGGGGCTTCAACTGCGTCCGGGCATCGTGAAGATACGCACCACGCTGAAGTCGGACATTGCCCGGGTCTTTCTAGCCAACTCCATTACGCTAACACCGGGCACGATGACCGTCGATATCTCCGACGATATGCTTTACATTCATTGGATTGAGGTTGCGACTGACGACCCCAAGGCTGCGGCGCGCGCCATCATCGGCCCGTTCGAGTTCTTCTTGGCGCGCATTTTCGATTGATGGAGCGACAATGGAAGTCCTGATCGTAATCCTGACTCTGGGCGCCTTCTTCTGCCTGTACCGGGCACTCAAGGGACCGAGCATTCCCGACCGCGCGATCGCCCTGGACATCATGGCTGTGCTGTTCACGAGCATCACCGCTCTGCTTGCGCTGCGCTATCGGCTTGCCTACCTTATAGACCTGTCGCTTGCCTTGGCGATCATATCTTTCGTTGGCGCGCTGGCTCTCGCGAAGTACCTTGAGGGAAGGAGCCTCGATGATTAGTGTCTTGGGTTGGCTGGCCATGTGTGGCGGCGTGGGCTTCACTGTGCTCGGCTGTCTTGGACTCGTTCGTTTTCCCGACCTTTACAACCGCATGCAGGCGGCGACGAAGTGCGTCACCCTCGGCACGTGCGGTATCATGCTGGGCGTCTTTCTGCTATCTGGTCTGACCGCACTGGGAGTCAAGGCGCTTGTGTGCGCCCTCTTCGTGCTGTTCACCGTGCCAGTTGCCGCACACGCCCTGGCGCGCGGCTCACTCGTTTTTGGTGTCAAGCTGTGGAAGGGAACGGTTAAGGACCAGTTCACCGATGACCACGGCGGCGAGTCGCTTTTGGAAAAGGGCGAGTGATGCGGATACCCTTGCCAAAGCTGCGCGAACTGGGCGAGGCTGTGAGGGCCGTGTTCGGAGGCCCTTTCACCACGAAGTTTCCGGCGGCGGTCGATTCGGTTCATCCCAACTTCCGCGGTCTGCTTAAGTTCGACGCGCAGAAGTGCATATGCTGCGGCGCCTGCACGCGCGTTTGCCCTGCTCGGGCGCGCGAGATCATTCTGGATCGAGAGAAGGGCGTATTGCGCAATATCCATCACGCGGAGCGTTGCATCTACTGCGGGCAGTGCGTTCTGTATTGCACGGTCGGCGACGCGATCGCGCACACGTCTGAATTTGATACGTCGCGGACGGAACGAGCGGGCGACTGGGAGACGTCAGTCGAGCGTGAGGCTGCGCTGTGCGAGTGTTGCGGGGAACCCTTCGCGGCGAAGGCGCACATTGACTGGGTTTCTCTGAGAGTCGGCGACCTGGTCAGCGCGAACCCGACTTTGTTCCTGTCGCGGTATCGCGCTCTTGGGCTGGCGGCGGAGTCGCCTCTGGTCCGGCATAACGTCATGCCATACAGGTCGGCTTCGCTCCGCATCCTGTGCCCTGAATGCAGGCGCACTGCTTCGATACAGGAGGAGTGGGGCTACTAGCCCGCCCCGTCCGACGCGCTCTTTGTGTCCTCCAGCGTGCAGGCGTGCACGTCCCCCAACGAAGGCGCCACTTACCCAAACGCAATTCAGGTGGAGGGTCTGCCGAAGGTGCTGTTCTTTACGTTGAGGAGTAGCGGGGGCTGGATTCGAACCAGCGACCTTGAGGTTATGAGCCTCACGAGCTTCCAGGCTGCTCCACCCCGCAGTGACACTCAATTAAAGCCGATTCCAGCCACGTGTCAACAGATTAGTCTCGGATATGTTGACAGCCGCGCTCATTCGGTTAGAAGTTGTGGTGAATGAGCGACCGGCTGAAGGAAACTGACTCGACCGCTCCGGCGCGCTCGAAGGGGCGCACAGCGCTTCTGTTTCTCGCTGGGCTCACTGCAGTCGCGGGTCTCGTAATCGCAGGCTTTGTGATCGTCAGCAACACACATCGCGTGACTCGGGTCGAGACGAACCTGACGCTCGGCGGGCCGTCACCCGAAGAGGAATGGCGGGGCTTTCGTGCATCCATGTCGCGCAGGATCGCAACGCTGCAGCGGAGGATCAGGGCGGCGCGCGAGCATTGGTCAGCCGGTGACCGGCGGCCTGAGATTGACTCTCTGCTGACGGCATCCGAGGATCTGCTGGATGATCTGGCCCGGGCGACCTCCGGTCTCGATGAAGTCCGGCACCCAGATGAGCGCGCCGCTGCACGGCGCGAGCTGAAGCGCAAGTACGATGTCCTGCGTGACTTCGTGAAACGGGCCACGGTCAGTTTTGGGGCAGGTGACTCCTTCGACGAGGACTCACTGGACGCGCAGTTGAGGCAGCTGCTCGGTGACTAGGCTCGTCGTTGGTGCTTGACTTGCACTTGACCCCGTCTATTTTCTGATTCGTGATCTGGCGCATTGCTGTAAGACGAAGGATATCGGACCCTGAGGGCCGCTCGCTTCTCAAGGACGCCCATGACCTGGGCGTTGAAGGAATTGCCGGTATCTCAGTTGGTCGTGTGTACTACCTTTCTGGTCCGATAGGGTCCGATGAGGCGCAGTCGGTAGCGCGATTGCTGCTTGCCGACCCGGTGACGGATCGAGTCGAAGTCAACGGTGGAGAGACGGGCCCGGATGTGGGCGAAATCGAAGTCCTGACGCGCCCTGGTGTTATGGAGCCCAGCGTTGATAGCATTATCCGCGCGGTGAGCGACATGGGCTATCGAGGTTGCGAGGTGCATGTAGCCGCAACTTATCGGTTCCGGCTTGACGACGCCCGAAGGAAGGAGCTCTCTCGCCAGGAGAAGTCGCTGTTAGTGGACCAGCTTCTCATGAACGCTGCCGTTCAGCGGCTGGCGGTGCACGGCCAGCCGGTCTTCGTTGCACAACCCAGACCACGCGCCAGCGTTCGTACCGTTCGACTCACGGGACTGGACAAAGCAGCGTTGGAGCAGCTCTCGTCTCGTCGTATGCTGGCTCTGAGCGGCGCCGAGATGCAGGCGATTCAGCGACACTATGCCACACTGGGGCGCGAACCGACCGACGTGGAGCTCGAGACCTTCGCCCAATCCTGGTCTGAGCACTGCCAGCACAAGACATTCCGCGGCACCATCGTCATGCCGGGCCGAACCGTTAAAAACCTCCTCAAGTCGACGATCTTCCGAGTCACATCAGAGCTTTCCATGCCCTGGTGCCTGTCGGTTTTTCACGACAATTCCGGCGTGGTGGATTTCGACGAGCGCTACGCACTGACATTCAAGGTTGAGACGCACAATCACCCGTCGGCAATCGAGCCATACGGCGGTGCGGCAACCGGGATAGGCGGAGTCATAAGGGACTGCCTCGGTACGGGGCTCGGTGCGAAGCCGATTCTAAACACGGATGTCTTCTGCTTTGCTCCTCTGGACACGCGCAGGGAGGACATACCCAAAGGTGTGCTTCATCCACGTCGAGTCATGAAGGGCGTGGTTGCAGGCGTGCGAGACTATGGCAACCGGATGGGCATCCCCACAGCCAATGGTGCCGTTTGCTTCGACCCCGGCTACCTGGGTAACCCGCTCGTATTCTGTGGCACACTCGGGCTGATTCCACGGTCTGCGGTCAAGAAGCATGTCCGCGCAGGACAATCGATAGTCCTGTTGGGTGGCAGGACAGGGCGTGATGGTGTGCATGGCGTCACCTTCGCGTCGCTGGCGCTAGATCACCGCTCAGAAGTTCTGGGCAGCGGGGCCGTGCAGATAGGCAATCCGATTGAAGAGAAGAAGCTGGCTGACCTCATCATAGCGGCCCGAGACGCCGGGTTGCTCAGTGCGCTCACCGACTGCGGCGGCGGCGGCCTATCGAGCGCAGTCGGCGAATTGGCGCAGACGACCGGTTGCGAAGTCTGGCTCGACAGGGTACCGCTGAAGTATTCCGGGCTGACACCGGCCGAGATCTGGATATCCGAGTCTCAGGAGCGAATGGTTGCTTTCGTCCAACCGGAGGAGGCCGACCGACTGCTGGCTCTCGCCCGGCGACATGACGTTGAGGCGACAGTCATTGGAAGCACCACAGGCGACGGCCGGCTGCGGCTGTCGCACGGCCGGCGCCGTGTTGCCGATATCGATATGAAGTTCCTGCATCGCGGTTGGCGCCGAGTGCGGCGTCCAGCTCAATGGCGCAGGCCAGAGACCGCTGATCCCGCCGTACCACTAAACCTAGACCTGAACGAGCAGCTCATCAAGCTTCTGAAGTCACACAATGTCGCCAGCAAGGAGTGGGTCACGCGCCAGTATGATCATGAGGTACAAGCGGCAACCATCGGCAAACCATACTGCGGCAGGGGCCAGCTCGGGCCAAGTGACGGATGCGTCGTTACGCCGCTCGCCGGCTCGCGGCGCGGTTGCGTGGTAGCATCGGGAATCTGTCCGCGTTACGGTCTGATAGATCCGTACTGGATGGCGGCTTCGGCGATCGATGAGGCATTGCGTAACTGCGTGGCCACAGGGGGAGACATCGAGCGAACCGCGCTGCTGGACAATTTCTGCTGGGGCAGTCCAGAGCGGCCGGAACAACTGGCTGGCCTTGTGCGCGCAGCCGATGCTTGTTACGATGTGGCCAAGGCGTTCAGGGTGCCGTTCATCTCCGGGAAGGACTCGCTCTACAACGAGTTTAGGACCGAGACGGGTGAGTCGCTGCCAATACCGCCCACACTGCTGATATCGGCCCTCAGCGTTATCGAGGACGCAGGCTGTGCGGGGCTGGGCAGCGACTTCAAGACGGCAGGCAGTGTGGTCTACCTGATCGGCGAGTCGTACGTGGAGCTTGGCGGCAGCGAGTACTTCCGCATCCATCAGGGTTTGGGGCGAGACGTGCCCAAGGTCGATGCCCGGCGTGCCCGCCGTACCATGGCTGCTCTGGGTAAGGCGATACGAGACGGCCTTGTTCTTTCGTGCCATGACCTGTCAGAAGGGGGGTTGGGTGTTGCGCTCACCGAGATGGCGATCGGTGGTGGATTTGGATGCCGCGTAGCCCTGAAGCGGGTACCCGGCGCTCACAGGTTTCGTCGCGATGACTTTCTTCTCTTCAGCGAATCCAATTCACGCTTCCTCTGCGAGGTTCATCAGAAACACCGGCGTTCGTTCGAGCGTGCACTCGCAGGTTCTTCCTGTGCTTCGATCGGCAGAGTCGACGACAGTGGGGTCATCCAGGTATCAGGTCTTGCCGGTCGCCCGGTCGTCAGACTTCCGGTCGGTGATGCCCGTAAAGCCTGGAGCGGGTCACTGACTCGTAGGCTGGGCGGCTAGGTTTGGCGCTATTGACGGTCGGCCCGTATTGGCGGCTCACTGCCGCGGGCGGCGCGAACCTGATCAACTAGCTCGTCAAAGCTGTCGCGATCGCGGTGTCCAACGAACCTGATCAGCATCGGAAGGTTAGCGCCGCAGACCACGGCTACTTCGCGGTGTCTCTGCTGAAGCTTGATGCTGGCGGTGGAGCAGCTTGATCCGAACATGTCGACGAAGATGATGAAGCGTTCCGCTGGCTGACACTTCACAAGCTTCCCCAGCCGTTCCTCAAGCTCTGCAGCCGATAGCCCGCTGTTGCTCAGAGTCGAAATGCCATCGATCTCGCCCAGGATTGCCGAAGCCGCGCCGAGCAACGCCTCTGGAAGTCCGGCGTGGCCGACGATGATGCCGTGCACGGCATGGCGGCGGGGCGCGTCACTCCTGGTCACTGGCAATGAATGGGTCGATGCGGGGTGATTTGCTCATCATCCGCATCAGCTCGTCGTCGAACGCCTTCGCCGGGTGGTAACCGAACACCTTGAGGATGTGGTTCTTGGCAATGACCTCAAGCACCAGGGCCAGATTCTTGCCAGGGATGACAGGAATTGTGACCTTGGGGATTCGGACACCCAGCATCTCCGAGAGCTGCTCCTCGACTCCAACCCGTTCGTAGTCCATGCCTTGCCGCCAATGGACGAGATTCACCTCAACTTCGATGCGCTTCTGGACTCTGATTGCCCTGACACCGTAGAGGCTGTAGACGTCGACAATGCCGACCCCACGAATCTCGATGTGATGTGCCAGAAGCGGGGTGCGAGCCGCGGAGTAGCCCATCAGGATGCCGGTGCCACGCCGTAGGACCTTGACCAGGTCGTCGGCAACCAGGCGATGGCCTCGATCGACCAGGTCCAGGGCGCACTCGGATTTGCCGATGCCGGAGTCGCCGGTGATCAGCAGACCGACGCCGAAGACGTCGACAAGTTCGCCGTTTATGAAGTCTTCGGGCGCCAGACGATGGTCGAGGTAAGCCGACAGAACGTGGATGAACGGCGTGGTGTCCATCGGCGTGCGGATGAGCGGTACTGCGGCACGGTTCGCCTCCGCAAGCCAGGAAGCGGGGAGGTCGAGGTCCTTGGCGACAATGACGCACGGCGGATGCAGACTGAACAGACGCCGAACTGCGGAGTCGGCCGTTTCCGGGCTAAGCGTTGCGAGGTACGACAACTCGGTGCTGCCGATGATCTGAGCGCGTTCCGCAAGGAAGACCCCGGTGTAGCCGGCGAGGGCCAGACCTGGTCGATTGATGTCGCTCGTGACAAGGTGGCTGGCGTCAATGCCGGTACTGCCGGCAAGAAGCTTGATGCCCCACTCCTCTTCCTTCTCCTTCAGGAGTTCGTTTACTGTAAGGCGCTTTGGTGCGGCAGGCATCACTTGTCGGGCTTGGCCTTTGGCGGCGTGCGCTTGCGCGTACGCAACCTGCCTTCGTGTCGCTTCAGCTGGACGAGGAGCTTGTCGACCAGCTCGTTGACGGCCGAGTACATATCGCCACCCTTGCCCTTTGCCGTGAGGGTTGCATGCGCAAGGTGGACCTTGCCTTCGGCGACGTGGTCGATGCTGTCGTGAGAGAGGACTATCTCGCCCTCGATGATGTGGTCGTTGAAGCGGTCGAGTTTGGACACTTTCTCAGCAACATGGGTCCTGAGGTGGGCGGAGATTCCAGTGTGTCGGCCGGTGATTTTGAGCTTCATGGGACCTCCAGTCGGTTCATCATACGATGGTGTAACAGCCAGTCAAGGTGTTCAGATTTCCCGTCTGTCCTCGAGCGAGCGGACGATGGTTTCCGGGTCGGCCAGCTCGATGTCTGCGCCAACAGGCAGGCCACGCGCGATGCGAGTCACTTTCACTCCGTTGTTGCGGAGCGTCCGTGCGATGTAGACAGCGGTAGCCTCTCCCTCAGTGGTTGCGCTGGTTGCGACGATGATTTCCTTCACACCTTCGTTGGCGGTGCGAGAAACGAGTTCGGCAATGTGCAGCTCGCCGGGCCCGACGCCGTCGATTGGGGAAAGGACGCCGCCCAGTACGTGGTAGACACCACGAAAAAGCGCGGTCTGCTCGAAGGCAAGGAGGTCGGACGGTTCCTCGACAACGCAGAGTGTTTCGTGGTCACGACGCGGGTCGGCACAGACATCACACAGCTCACCTTCAGCCAGGCCAAAGCACTGGGAACAGGTGCGTAGCGATGATCGTGCGCTCTCCAATGCCTTGGTAATCTCATCGGCTAACCGGGGTTCCTTGAGCAGGTAGAATGCGACGCGCTGCGCCGACTTGCGGCCGAACCCGGGAAGCTTGACGATTGCGTTGATGAGTTGGTCGAGCGAGTGGTGCATACTCAGGCCGGGGCGATCGTCGCGCCGGCGCTAGCCGTCGCGCTCCTCGACTTCTCCGAAGATGCGCTTCACTCGTTCACGAACCGGGTCAGGACCGGAGGTCGTCGTCAGTCTGGTCTTGAGCGTGGTCGGGCGCGCAGCCAGTTCCTTGAGTTGGTCTTCAAGGAAGCCACGCTCTGCTTCTATCTTGGAGGCGATGCCCTTGTGGCGAGCGGGTATGAGCACGGTCAGCGTTCCCTCGACGAATTCGGCTCCTTGGGCGAGGTCAAGCGCGCTCGCGAGCATCGGGCGGTGCTCATTCACTCTCAGTCGGAGCTGCGCCCAGATATCGGAGTCCGGAACTGCGGGGCGAGATGAGATGGTAACCTTGCCGGTTGCGGCAGGCGGAGGCGAGGCAGCGCACTTGGCCGCCAGCTCCAGCGAGGTGATCTCAAGCAGGACACGTGGCATCTGTGACCGGCGGACGGCATCTTCGGCGTTCGTCAGCTCTGCCAGCACGGCAAGCAGTCTTGCCCGGGAATAGTCGCGCGCTTGTCTCTGGAGCTGAACGCCCTCCTCGGCCGTCAGCGACTCCACAGCTTCTGGACCACCTACGGTCAGGGCCAGAAGCTTGCGGTAGTGCTCTACCGCACCGCGCAGGAACTCAACGTGATCGTAGCCGCCCTCGAAGAGAGCGGCGACAAGTCGCATCAGCCCGGCTTCGTCCGCGTGCGCGATGAGACTTGCGTATTCGGAGTACAGGCGTGCTGGCACGACGCCGAGCAGTTCTTCAACATCTGCTATCCCGATACCGTCGGGTCTGAAAGCCGACAGCTGGTCAAGGATGCTTTCGGCATCTCGTATGGCGCCGTCTGCTCGTCGGGCGATTGCCAGCAACGCGGCTTCGGTTGCCTTGATGCCTTCCCTTTCTGCCATCCAGGCGAGACGGTCGCTGATCTCCTTCGGAGTTGCCTTGCGGAAGTCGAATCGCTGGCAGCGTGAAACTATGGTCTGCGGCAGGTCGTGCGCGTGGGTGGTAGCGAGGATGAATTTGGCATGCGCCGGCGGCTCCTCGAGCGTCTTGAGCAGCGCGTTGAACGCAGGCTCGGTCAGCATGTGGACTTCGTCGATGATGTAGACCTTGAAACGGGCGGCGCTCGGCGCGTACCGGATGTTCTCTCGCAGCTCCCTGATCTGCTCGATGCCTCGATTTGAAGCGCCGTCAATCTCCATGACGTCCAGGTTCCGTGACGCGGCGATCTCTGCGCAGAACGCGCACACGCCACATGGTGTCACAGTTGGACCCTGAGCGCAGTTGAGGCTCTTGGCCAAGATCCGGGCGGTGGTGGTCTTGCCGACGCCGCGCGGCCCGGTGAAGAGATAGGCGTTTGCCAGCCGACCGCTCTCAATCGCCCGGCTGAGCGTTACCCGCACGTGGTCCTGAACCCACAGTTCGTCAAGTCGAGCAGGACGGTACTTGAGCGTCAGGACGCGTGATGCGGTCATTTCTCTAAAGGTCCGGTCGCGCGAGCATCTTCGCCGCTGCAGTTCGGGGCCGGGACACAGGTCGACTCCAGCCAGGCGTCCCCGCGACCACCGTCCGATCCGGTTACCGCTGCTACCTTCCGGTCCTGACGGGGTTGGCGGCGGGCGGCGTCACGAGACCCGGCTTTCACCGTCGGCGCGTGAACCACGGCTGGTCCGCTATGCACACGGCTCGGCTTGCCTGTCGACCCCGCATGGGCGGGTTTCGGGTTACAGGGGACCGCCAGCCCCCCGTCTAGCGCGACCGGACCGTGTTTATCATCTTATGACCTTTGACGGCTCAACCAGCGCTGACTTTGTATCGAGGTCACCTCTGCTGATGATCCCGGCGAGGGCCAGTCGCGAGGCCAGAGCGCTAACCGCCGGCTTGTTGATCTCGGCAAGGCGCTGTGGTTCTGGTATGCGGCAGAATCCGCAGTAGTCCGTGCAGAAGCTGAAGTAGCGGCCGAGTATCGCCTTCACGTCATCGGTCTTCGTGTCGATCAGAGATGCGGCGGCGTCCATGCTCCGTTTGAGCCGAACCGGCAGAGTGCGGCTGCGCTCAAGGAAGGCCGGGGCGAAGCCGACAGCGGCGCCCGGGAATGGCTGGGCGACGAAGCGGGCCAGCGCCGCCGGCTGGATGATGCGGAACTGGGTCGTATCAAGCGGGCAGATCAGAGGTTCAACAAGCCAGGCCGCGTCAACCGCTCCGCTTCGGAGTTCGTTCAGGATTCCGGAGAACCCGACCTCAACGAGGGTAAGGTCTTTTGTGGTCAGCCCGTTGCTCATCAGCATTACCGGAACGTAGTCGCGCAGCTGTGCCACGTAGGCGAGCTTGCGGCCGCGCAGGTCGGCCAGGGTCTTGACCTTGCCTTTGACCGGCGCCACGATGGCATCGACGAAGAGCGACTGCCGGTACTCCTGCGCCATGAAGACCTTGAGCGTTTCGTCCTTCTCACTCCATCGCTTGAGTACCGTGCTCCAAGGAAAGATGCCGACGTCGAACTTGCCGGCGAAGAGGTCGGCAAGCGCCAAGTCGGGGTCGGAGTAGAACACCAGCTGCGGTGTAATGCGGTTCGCCTCAAAGAGCGACTCCTCGACGGCGACAAGAAACGGCAATGACGCGGCTGAGCTGTCGCAGGCCAGAGTCAGTGTCACGGGTCGGTTCTCTTGTATCTGCGGGTAGACGATTACGGCGACCAGTGCGATGGCCAGCAGGATTATCAGGACATTGAGCAGTTTGGTCACGGGCGTTACCTCTCTTGGAAGCTACTTCTTGCGCAGCTTGTCGGCCTTCTGGAACGCGTCGAACGCCTTGTCCTTCTGGCCCAGCTCTCGGTAGCATATACCCATGTTCTGGTATGCGTCAGGGGAGTTCGGGTTGAGCTTGGCAGCCATCTGGAGGTTGGCGAGCGCGGCGGTGAACGCAGCCTTTGCCTCGGTTGTTCGTTTGGCGTCGGTAAGCGAGCTGCCGAGCGCCGTCTGACTGCTGCCCAGCCAGAGGTAGACTTGTTCGAGCAACGAAGGCTGGAGGCTGCTAAGGAAAACACCGTTGGTGTCAGCAATCGTCAAAGGAGTGGCCGCTTTCTGCTCCCGGAGGTGGGGGAAATACAGCCAGGCATGCATGACCTGGCTGCGGCCCTGCGCGGTCAGAATCGAATCGACCGCGGCGCCGATCGAGGGCGGCACTGCGGCATATCCCTTGGCGCGCGCCTCCGGAGTCGCAAGCGCAAGCAACGAATCAAGCCAGCGTGCCGGCGCGGCCGCCAGCGACAGATTGGCGCGGTCAAGCACCAGCTGCATCGAGTAAGCCGCAGCACTATCCTTGCCGCCCTGGTACTGGGCGAGGCCGAGGTCAAACAGCGAAACGAAGTCGGCAGAGTCGTGCTCGACAGCCACGGCAAACAGCTTCTCGGCCTTGGCACGGTAGCGCTCGGAGGCGTCGGCCTTGGCCTCGGCAGCAGCGCGGAGCATCGCGGTGCCTGCTCGAGAGCTGGCCGAGTTGATACTGGTTGCGGCGAAGAAGAGCTGCCCTGCAACCTGGGCAACCTCGGCGAGCTGGCGCTCGCGATCGAGGTCCTTCTTGATGTAGGTCTCCAAGGCTGCCTGGTCGCGCTGCCGGCTCAGGCCGATCAGCCGGGACACGACGGATGACAGGCGCGACTGGTCGTCAGTCTTGAGAATCGTCGCCAGCTGGGTGCGAGCCTTGGCCATCCGGTCGACATAGACCGCGATCGCGCGGTCGTAGAAATACTCTGTCGAGTCCCAGCGCATTGTCGCGGGCGTTCCTGCCGGCCAGAGGCTGTCCGGCTTCTGCAGGAAGTACAGGCCGAGGAGACTGAAGGCTTCGGCGCTCAACGAATCGAGCTTGAGCAGGTCATCGGCCACCCGACGCATATCGTCGTGACGGCCGAGGGCATTGTAGCTGTTGGCAAGGAAAGTGTAGCCCTGCGGCTTCTGCGGGTCGACCTTTACCGCGGCACTGGCGGCGGCCAGAGCGTTCTCGAAGTCGCCGTTGGCGTAGTCCTCGCGCGTGCGATACACCAGCGAGGTGTAAGCGTAGTACTGCCACTGCTCGTTGGCCTTTATCTTCTCGGCCATGGCCGGGTCCTTCTCAAGTGCGGTGAGGAAGTGACCCGCAGCGGAACGACGCTGCTGCAGCTGGGCGTCGCAGAGGCCAAGCCAGGTGTGTATCTCTGCGAGCTTGGCGCCATCAGCAGCCGCGCCGTACTGGTCCAGCGCCTTCTGGAACTGCTCGCGGGCCCGCTCGAAGCGCTGGCCTTCATAGTGAATGCGGCCGCCGCGCAACAGCGCGTCAAGCGGTATCTGCTGTGCGGCGAGCGGTGCCACGAAGAGCAGCAGCAGCCCCAGCAGCGGCAAACTTCTCAGCCGAGTGGCTTTCATTAGAAATCCTCCTTAAGGATTCTGAGGGACAGCACCGAATCATAGTCATTTCGCAGCGGGTGTCAACGAACTGCCCAGGCGCGTTATCTCCTGCTGTGTTTGACATTTGGGCAAGCGTCAATATAGTCAGGACGCATGCAACGCGACGAGTCAATCGTACCGGTCTACATCGAGGATGAGGTCCGCCGGTCGTTTCTGGACTACGCGATGTCCGTCATTGTGGCACGGGCTCTGCCCGACGTCCGGGACGGTCTGAAGCCAGTCCAGCGGCGCATTCTCTTCACGATGAACGAGATGGGCCTTGCGCCAAATCGGCCGTTCCGCAAGTCGGCAGCCGTGGTCGGCGACGTGCTGGGCAAGTATCATCCTCACGGCGACTCGGCAGTCTATGACGCGATGGTGCGCATGGCCCAGGGTTTCTCGCTGCGCTACCCGCTCGTTCAGGGCCAGGGCAACTTCGGGTCTGTCGACGGCGATGCGGCTGCGGCCTACCGCTACACCGAGGCGCGGCTGCAGCCACTGGCGACCGAACTGCTGGCGGACCTGGACAAAGATACAGTAGACTTCCAGCCCAACTTTGACGAACGGCTCAAAGAGCCAAAGGTGCTGCCCGCTGCGTTCCCGAATCTCCTGGCCAATGGCGCGGCCGGTATCGCGGTCGGGATGGCGACCAACATCCCGCCGCACAACCTTGGCGAACTCATTGACGGCCTGGTAGCGCTCATCGACGAGCCGAAGACCGAAGGCCGCGCGCTGTACCGGCTCATCAAGGGACCGGACTTCCCGACCGGTGCGGCGATTGTCGGGCTGGACGGCGTCAGACAGGCCTACGAGACCGGGCGGGGTACGGTTGTGATGCGCGGCACCGTGCAGTTCGAGGAGGTGAAGGCCGGGCGCGACCGGCTGGTCATCACCGAGATACCCTATCAGGTCAACAAGTCCAATCTGATCGCGCGCATCGCCCAGCTCGTGCGCGACAAGAAGATTCAAGGGGTTTCGGACCTGCGTGACGAGTCGGACCGTGACGGAATGCGTGTGGTCCTCGAACTGAAGCGCGACGCGGTCAAGGAAGTCATTCTCAACCAGCTCTACAAGTACACCGAGCTGCAGAGCAACTTCAGCATCATCCTGCTCGTGCTCCACGACGGCGAGCCGAAGGTGATGAATCTCAAGGCGATGCTTGAGGCATTCCTCGAGTTCCGCTTCGAGACCGTGACGCGGCGCACCCGCTATGAGCTGGCCCGGGCAGAGGACCGCGCCCACATTCTCGAGGGACTCAAGATCGCGTTGAAGAACATCGACGCGGTCATCGAGCTCATCAAGAAGTCCAAGGACACCGAAGCCGCCCGCGAAGGTCTGATGAAGCGCTTCAAGCTCAGCCAGCGCCAGGCCGATGCGATTCTTGAGATGCGCCTGGCCCGGCTCACCGGCCTGGAGCGGGATAAGGTCGACGAGGAATACCGCAATCTCATCAAGGAGATTGCTCGGCTGAAGAGCCTGCTGGAGTCAAAGCCGCTGATGATGCGGGAAATCCGAGCGGAGCTGCTCGAACTCAAGCGTCGTTTCGGCGACGAGCGCCGCACCCAGATCGTGCGCGGCGCAGTCGAGGACCTGTCGATCGAAGACCTCATCAAGGAAGAGGATATGGCCGTGACCGTCACCCACCGCGGTTACATCAAGCGGATGCCGGTCTCGGTGTACCGCCGGCAGGGCCGAGGCGGCCAGGGACGCACCGGGGTCAGCGTGCAGGACGAGGACTTTGTCGAAGGGCTGTTCATCGCCTCGACCCACGATTTCATGATGTTCTTCACCGACCGGGGCCGGTGCTACTGGCAGAAGGTCTACGAGATTCCCGAGGGTTCGCACGCGGCGCGCGGCCGTTCAATTGCCAATCTCGTCGAGATGGAGAAGAGCGAGGCGACGACATCATACCTCGCGGTGCGCGGATTCGAAACCGGCCAGTTCGTTTTCTTTGTCACGCGTCTCGGCAAGGTCAAGCGGGTCGCGCTCGATGCTTTCTCCAACCCCCGTCGCAAGGGCATCATCGCCATGGGCATTGACCCGGGCGACGCCCTTGTTGCGACACTGCTCACCTCTGGCAAGGATGATATCCTCATCGTCACCCGCGATGGCCAAAGCATCCGGTTTCACGAGAAGGACGTGCGTGACATGGGCCGGACCGCTGCCGGCGTGCGCGGCATAAGGCTGGGCAAGGGCGACTCGGTCATAGGCGCGGTCGTGGTGCGCGAGGGTTACTCGCTTCTCACTGTGTTTGACAACGGTTTCGGCAAGCGCACGAGCTTTGATGAGTTCCGGGTGCAGAGCCGTGGCGGCTCGGGCATCATCGCGGCCCGGCCGGTCGAGAAGTCGGGCAAGCTGGCCGCAGCCAAGGCGGTGAGCAATTCGTCCGAGGTCATAGTGTCATCGAGGCAGGGTGTCGTCATCCGGGTCAAATGTTCGGAGATTCGCCAGTGCGGCCGCAATACCACTGGAGTGAAGGTGATGAGCGTTGAAAAGGGTGACGCGGTGGTTGATGTCGCGCTCATCGAAGAGGAGACAACGGTTCCACCCGAGCCGAAGTAGACCCCACTGAACGCCATTGTGACCGGCCGGCAAGCGCCGGCCGGTTCGTCTTGTCAGCGTGCGCGGCGCGCCGCGAAGACCGCCTTGTGAAAGTGCAGGTGCAGGCACCCCGCGCGCAGCCCGGCGCGCCGAAAGCCTGCGATGTAGCGGTCCAGAGTCCAGGGGTGCTCATGGTCGCGGTGGCGCGGGTCGGTGAAGCAGTCCGAAAACTGGCCGCCCTTGGCACCGGTCGTGCGCTGAAGTCGAGCGAGAGTGCTGTGATATGCGGGCCGCAGAAGGTTTGTGTCAATTGCCAGGCGGTCAAGGACCAGGAGCAGGCCGCTCTGGCCGAGATTGGCGTGACAGAAGCGCAGCAGCCGCTGCTTGGCCGGGTCGGTTAGTTCGTGGATGACGTCGACGCAGACGATGAAGCGGAACGGAGACTCGTGTAGGTGGAGCCGGTCCAATCGGTTCAGGTCGTGATGCAGGAGGCGGCAGCGGTCGGAGAGGCGCTCCCGCGCGCGTTCCAGCATCACCTCGGAGCGGTCAACGCAGACAACGCGCGCCTCGGGCACCCTGGCCAGCAACTCGGCCTCGAGCTTGCCTGTGCCGCAGCCCAGATCGAGAACGCGCGCGCCCGGGCGCCAGTTGTCCCGAATGACTGACACAATGAGGTCAAGCTGTTCAGCCTTCAAGGGGTTCTGGGACAGGCTGTCCCAGCCCCTGACGAATACGCGGTCGTGCCACTTGTCCGTGTCGGCCGCGTTGACAGGTTCGGACCTATACCCGCGCTTCACGCACCTGCTCGGCGATACGGTCCAACTCGGGCCCGGTGAACGGCGGTCGCATCCGTACCTGCGCGAAGTGGTGCATCGCCAATGTCTTGTCGAGCAGGTTCTCTTCGCCGCGGATTGTTGGTACGAGCAGCATATGCAGGTGGGGCACGCGTGTCCCGCGGATGAGCATTGTCACGTACTCGCAGTCAAACGCGTGCTTTATCTTCCGGGCGACGACATAGCAGGTCTTCAGGAACGGGCCGGCGACGTTGTCCTGCGGCTCGATGTCAGTGAACCAGACCACGTGCTTCTTGGGTATGACAAGGCAGTGGCCGCGCGAAATCGGGTGGAGGTCGAGAAACGCCATTGTATGCTCGTCCTCATATACTTTGCGGCACGGCGCCTTGCCGGCGACTATCTGGCAGAAAGGACACTCAGCCATGACAGGACCTCCTACCAATCGGTTGGTTTGACGATCACTTCCCTGACCTTGAGGTCGAAGAACGACTTCGCGTTTGCCGGGCGGAGCACGAGTGCTGTGTCTGCGCCGCTTCCGGTGCCGGCTATC
Source organism: Caldifarciminota bacterium (assembly GCA_965648935.1). Lineage (GTDB taxonomy): Bacteria > Hydrothermota > Tepidihabitantia > Tepidihabitantales > Tepidihabitantaceae > CBFGJX01. The sequence goes on along the minus strand of CBFGIY010000002.1, from coordinate 39,690 downwards.
GCAACGATGTCTTTGCCCCAGGGTATCACTCCCGCATCCAGCGCCATCAAGGCGATCTCGACGCAGACCTTGGTGCCTTCGCCAAAGGTGCGCAGGGTCCAGGCGATGGTTTCGGCCGGGCCGAGCCCGCCGAATTTCGACCGAATCGCTCGCTCAATCCCGGAAAGCGCGTGTCCGGCACGGACGACCCAGATGCCCATCTCGGCGAGCTTGTTCTCGGTTTCGGACGTTAGTTCGCATTTGCCCGGCTCACGAAAACCGGCGTGATGGCTGACGCAGACGACCTCGAAGTCGGTTCTGGTCAGTTCAGCCAGTTCGAGCGCTGTCCGACCCGTGGTCGAAGCGACCACGATGTGTTTGATGCCCAGTTCTCGGGCACGCTTGGTGGCGGCGGCAAGCGCTCTGCTGGTCGCGGCCCGGCCCGATGGCGCATTTCTCTTCACGCGGCGTACCTCCTCAGTCTTCGACGTTCCGGCAATGATAGTGCGGCACTAGGCGAGGTCAAGCGGCCGAGGGCAGGGCAGGTCCACAGGCCGGTCCGCTAGCGTTCTATGCTGGGCCTGTAACTACGGTTACAGTAGGTGGATTCTAGGTAAGTGATGGTATCACATTATGTCTCTTGATGTTGTTTGAGTTGGCTGGCTCTTGATACCCCTGCTCGGGGGACGGCTTCGCCAGAGCCGCGACACAGAGCCTTCCATCCGGAGTGACCGATCGAGTCTTCACGCTGTCTGTCACTGCCTCTGTCGGTTTATCTGACGCACGCAGCAGGGCTGATACAAAAGAGCCGCCCGGCAATCTGCCGGGCGGCTCGTGCGCGGGCAGAGAACGTCAGTCGGTCAGCGTGAGCTTGGCTCGTTCGCGGCGCCCGGCGATATCGACCGTGACGAAGTACACGCCACGACGGAGCGCGGGCAGGCTGAGGGTATGGTTTCCTGCCGGAAGGATGCCATCATGCAGCACGGTGCGGGTGCGGCCCGCGGCGTCAGTGACCGTGGCGCGGACCGGCGCGGCCCGGTCAAGGCCGAGCCGGATCCGGCGCGCGCCGAATGGTGCGCTCATCCGTCCATCCGGCAGCTCGGTTGCGGGGTCCTGGGCGACGCCGGTGAACGACCAGCCGTCAAACCAGATGCGCGTCGAGGCGTACTCGCGATAGGCAATGAAACCACCGCCAGTCTGTGAGGAGATGCCGATTGCTCCGCCGAACTCGCCCGTGGCCCGGTGGTCGTTGTACACGCCGCGGCCGACCCAGTTGCTCATGCTGTCGTCGTAAGCGAAGGCATAGACGATCGAGTCAAAACTGGCCGTGGGCTCGGGCATCGATACGATGGCGCGGAACACGCTGGGTTCGCCATACCCGACGCGGATGGCCGGACCGTGAGCTCGCCAGGTCGAGCGGGCTACGTTAGTCGGCGGCCAGAAGGACGAGCTCCAATTCGTTCCCCCATTGGTGGTCCAGGAGTAGCGCGGCCCGATGTTGCCGTTGGGGACGTAGCGGTAGGTCGCGAGGATGATGGCGCGCTGGGAGCTGCCCGGCGTGGTGCGCGCTCCAGCGACCGACAGATTCAGGAAGCGATTGTCCGGACCCGAATCACAGGAGTTGAAGACGAAACTCGGGCTGATGAGGTTGTTTGTGTAGCGGCCGACATGGTAGCGTGTCGAGTCGTTACGGAAGAGATACGCAATGTAGACGTAGCCGTCGGCACCGGCTGCGACGGACGGTCTGGTGACGTTGGCGTTGACATTGCGATTGTTGCCCCAGGTCGTAGCCGAGTCGCTCGAGCTTTGCATCCTCAGCAAGCCGTTCTGGGTTTCCCAGGCGGCGAAGAGGTGGTGGGGGTTCTCGATGTTGCGGTCGGCGGTGATGCGCACGAATGTGTCGCCCGCAGCAATCTGGGTCCATTGCAGGCCCGTGAGGTCGGGACGCATGCGTCGGACGTAGATTCCGGCGACGCCGTCGTAGACAACGAAAGCGTACCACCAGACCGACGAGCCGCTTGCCCCGACGCGCAGAGTGAAGTCGCGGATGTCGCCCGAGGGTCCGGCGATTCGGTTGAGGTAGGTCCAGGTCTGGCCGCCGTTGGTCGAGCGGTAGAACGAGACCGTGTCGTTGGTCGCGCCGTCGTCAGGGTCGAGGATGCCGACATAGATGTCGCCGTTGGGCGCGACATCGGCCTGTATCTTGCCCCAAACCGGCAGTTCGTTAAGGCTGTCGATGAGCCTGTCGTTGCCCCAGTCAATGAAGGGCAGAAGAGCACCTGGTGCGTCGCCTGCGGGCAGTTCGCGGGCCGGTCCGGACCCGGTCCGGGTGTGGTCGACCTCGTCTGTCGTGATGATGACGCTTGAGCCGGCCGGTCGAGCCTCGGCGTCGAGCACGCCCGTGACTGGCGCCTCGGACTGGATTCGTATCGCGTTCGGGTCAAAGGACGGGTCGGCCCAGGGCGCGTTTGCCGTGGCAACGGCAAACAAGGCCGCCACTGCTGTCATTACTGCTGTGCGGTACATAATGCCTCCTTTGTTGTTCTTGCTTGCGGGCTCTGGCCACCTCTGTTACTGTGAGTTCTTGACCTTCGCATCTTTGAAAACTTAGTGGCGATTCAGCGCATTGTCAATAGCACGTGTGTCTTTTGGACGACAGAATTGGCGAGCCGGATTCAGTTGCCGTTCCTTCTCAGGACAACAGGGCAAGCAAGTCGAGTGTGGCCGCGACCGCGAAGTGGAGAAGCGCGCCGGGGATGAATGAACGGCTGCGCAAGGCTAGAATTCCGAGCGAGATTCCGGCGACTATCGAGCCGAGGGCCTCAGGCAGGGGTTTGCCGAAGTGGAGAATGGCGAATGGTATCGTCTGTACTGCTACTGCTGGGGCAGCGCCGATGCGGCGTTCCAGCGCGAAGAGCAGGTAGCCGCGCAAGATGAACTCCCAGCAGAACATCCCGGCGAGGCGCACCGCGAGCCCGGCGACGAATGGCCAGAGTCCGAGCCGGGCAAACCCGAAGTAGGGGTAGGCGCGCTGGAAGCTGGGCTGGGAAGCGGCCCAGATCACAAGCGGCAGCATCAGGGCGTAGAGCAGGCCGATGTCGCGCAACCAGCGGCCGGGTGAGCGCAGCGAAAAGCCGACAGAGCGTGGGGAGAAACGAAGGATCGGCAGGGAGAGCAGTGGCACGACGAGGTAGATGATGCCGCGGCCGAGGTAGAACGCGGCCTCGCGCCAGCCGGGCGCAAGCCAGCCGGGCCGAATGCGCAGGTAGTGGCCGAGGATGAATGCGAGCGCGGCGACCGAGGCCACGAGCAGCGCGTCGGGTGCGGCTGACAGCATGCGACGCGTTTCGGAGATGAGGTCGCGAAGGTAGGCCACGGCCGAGAATAGGCGGGTTGGCGCCGCAGTCAACTGGAGAAGAAGAGAGGCCGCCTGAAGGCGGCCTCTTGTGCGGAGTGTTCCTGCTTAGCGCGTAACCGTGACCCGGGTCGGGGCGAGCGTTGAGCCGGCGAGGCGGCAGTAGTAGATGCCGGCCGGTACTTTCGAGCAATCCCAGGTCGCGTCTCGGCCCAAGTTCACCGTTGCGACGCGCGTGCCTGCACCCGAGTAGACATCGACCCGGCCAGCGGTCAGGCCGTTGGTGCCAAAGCAGACTCTGTCACGGGCCGGATTGGGCAGTGCCGAGAGCGCGGCGAGCGGGTGCGCGCCGCGCGGCTCTGCCACGGCAGAGGGGGTGTCGATGACTATCGAGAAGTCCACAGCCTGAATGCAGGTATTGCCGTCGTCATAGTAGGTAAGCACAAGCTGAAGCGGCACGACAGTGTTCGGCGGTATGGCCGGGTCGGCCGCGATGGCAAACTGCGATGACTGATTGCTGCCCTGTGACCGCCGTGCGAAGTTGGGGAAAGGTTTGACCGAGTCGGTCACGACGAGCTGGGGGTGGCCCGAGCGCAGCGTTGCGGTTATCGAGTAGGCTGAATCGACCGGGTGGGTTGCGCGGTTCCGAATCGTGAACCACGCGCCCGCAGTCTCGCCCGGCTCGAGCCGGCCGTTGCCCGACTGGTCAACGAGCGTGACAGCGACCGGTTCGAAGTACACGCCCGCGATGCGGGCAAGGTAGTAAAGAACCGGTCGGTTGCGGACACATTCGATGCGGATGGCGACAGAGTCGCTCCAGCCGTGCCAGAAGTCAACGCTGTCGAGTTCGCAAGTGTAGGCGTAGGTAACGAACTTGCCCGCAGTATCGGAGTACTCCCAGTCGACTGAGAGACCGTTGCAGGCGTAGATGGTGGTGTTGACCTGGCCGGTGCGGTTGGCCGGGTAGTTGTTGTACATCCGGAAGGTGTCGACTGCCTCGCGCAGGACCTGCTGGTCGGGCGGCTGGGTGCTGGCGTAGCCCCATGTATAAAGATTGTCGCGGCCGTAGGAGTGGAAGTCCATCTGGGTACGGAACCGATTGACTGTCATCAAGTCGCGAGCGACCTGGGTCTCTGGTTCGGAGAAACGCTCCGGGCCGCGGTAGGTTTCGGCTGAAGGCGTACTGGACGAACCCTGGTTGTCAAAGCCCCACTTGTAGCCGTAGTTGCGGTTGAGGTCTATGCCAATGGCCGGCGGCACCGGGCCGCGGCGGTTCTTGCGCCAGTTCGAGGATGCGCCGCCCGAATCGGAGTTGTAGACGTAGCCGTCCGGGTTCATCACCGGCAGGATGTAAATCTCACGGTTCTCGATCAGCCAGGTGGCGACAGGGTCGATTCCGTAGTTGCGCAGGATGTGGTCGGCGAAGTGGATGCAGGCGTGCGTGCCCATCGGTTCGCGCGCGTGGGTGGCGCCGTTGAAGAAGCAGGCCGGCTCATTCTCGGCCACGCCCGGGTTGTCGGATATCTTGAGGTACCAAAGCTCGCGGCCCTGGAACGACAGCCCGGCCGACGCTTTGATGCAGAGGTCCGGGTAGTTGGCGGCGAGCCGGTCGAGCGTGTCGGCCATCTCGTAGTAGGTGAAGAAGTAGCCGAAGTCCCGACCCGCATCGATGTCAAATGGGTCAACGCCGGTTACGGCGCGGAACTTGTCGCGCACGTCGGTCCATATCACCTCGGCGTGCAGCCCGGATGCGCCGATCGCATCAAGCTGGGCCTGATCGGTGTTGATGACAAGCCAGCCGCCAGTCTCGTCCTCCTGCCAAGTGCAGACGTCAAGCTCGCCGGCGAGGTCGCCGAGCAAGGCGAGGGTGTTGGTGTTGTCGAAGTAGACCCTGGCCTCCACTATCGGGCCGTTACGGTCGAGCGCCGAGGCCGAACCAACTGCGAGCAGGACGGCAACAATCGCAGAGAGCTTTCTCAAGTGTCCTCCTTTGGACGGCGGCTGAGCCGACACGAGTCATTCTAGCCTCTCGGCGGCGCGGGTCAACGAGCGTGTCGGCCGGGCCGGCGTTGACTGGCCGCTACCGGTTTCTATAATCGCGCGTGCCATACAACCCTACCGAATGGGCTGAGTCCCTGGACCGCTTGGCTGTCACGCCGAGGCCCTATCGCAATTCGACCGTGTCGTTTCGCGAGCCGGCCGCCCGCTCGACCGCCGAGCGGCTGCGCATCGCCGAATCGGTCGGCTGGAACGTCTTCCGGTTCCCGGCCGCGATGCTGCCCGGCTGCGATCTGCTGACCGACTCAGGCACAACGACGATGACGATGCGTCAATGGTCGCAATTGCTGCTGGGCGATGAGTCGTACGGTTCAAATGAGGGCTACTTCGAGTTCAAGCGACAGGTCGTAGACACCTTCGGTCCCGGCTATGAGAACCGCGGCCAGGCTGAGAACACGTTCATCTTCCACCAGGGGCGGGCCGCAGAACACGGGCTGTTCACCTGTCTCGGCCGAATCCTCGGCTCACGCGGGCGGTCGACCCAGGACGGCAAGCCGTATTACATCATCCCGTCAAACGGTCACTTCGATACGACCCAGGCGAACCTCGAGGATAACCGATTCGAAGCGCGGAACCTTTTCTGTGCAGCGGCGCGGGCCAAGGATCAGTCGGAGCGATTCAAGGGCGATGCCGACGTCGATGCGCTGGCGGCGATGCTGGCCGACCCGGCGACGCGCTCCCGCGTGCCGCTGGTCTACCTGACCGTGACCAACAACACCGGCGGTGGCCAGCCGGTGTCGCTCGCCAGCATCCGTGCGGTCTCGAGCATCTGCCGTACCCACGGGATCCCGCTGATGCTTGACGCCTGTCGGTTCGCCGAGAACGCCTGGTTCATCACGCAGCACGAGCAGGCGTGTCGAGGAATGACAGTGCCGCAAGTGGTCCATGCGATGTTTGAGGCGGTGGACGGGTTTCATATCAGTCTGAAGAAGGATGGCCTGGGCAACATGGGCGGCGCGCTGGTCGTTCGAGAAGACGGCGAGCTTGTGCGGCGCTACCCTGACCTGCCCGCAATGCTGACCGGACACCAGGTCCTTGTCGAAGGCCACCCGACCTATGGTGGTCTGGCCGGCCGGGATCTCAAAGCACTCGTCGAGGGACTGAGGACCGTGGTGCGGGAGGACTATCTTGCTTACCGCGTCGGCCAAGTCGCGCGTTTCGGCGCGGCAGTAGACCGAGCCTGTGGTGCAGACGTCACGGTCAAACCCTATGGCGGGCATGCCGTCTACCTTGACTTGGACCGATTCTTCGCCGGGACCCGGCTGCAGGATACAGATTTCCCCGGCATCGGCCTCACCGGGCTTCTGCTAGTCGCCGGGCATCGGCTCTGCGAACTCGGGCTATATGCTTTCGGCAGGCGCGAAGGCGACCGCGAAATCGCGCCTGACCCGCGCGTCAACAATGTCAGGGCTGCTGTGCCGCGGCTTTGCTACGAGGATGTCGACTTCGCCGCCCTGGCTGAGGCAATCGGTCTGCTCTACAAGCGGCGCGATCGTCTGCCCGCGGCGCGCATCGAGTATGGTGCAGAGCTGCCGATGCGGCACTTTGTCAGCCGTTTTCGACTGGAGGAGGTGTAGCTTGGCTGGGCGACTGCCTGAGCACCAGCGGTCCGGAGTCCTGAGTGAGCGTGAACTGGCGCGGCGTGGCGCGCTGCCCTCGACTGAGCGTATGACAAAGGGTCCCGTAGTGGTCGTTGAATGCATCGAGGACATCCCCTGCAACCCTTGTGCTTACGCCTGCCCGCGCAAGGCAATTACAATTGATGGCAAGCTGACCGATGCCCCGAAGGTGGACTTCGACAAGTGCAATGGTTGCACGGTCTGCATCGCGAAGTGCCCTGGTCTGGCGATCTTCGTGGTTCATCGTGACTGGTCAGAGTCTCATTCGACCGTGACTCTTCCTTGGGAGATGCTGCCGCGGCCCGCGGTTGGCGCGCGAGTCGGGCTTGTTGACCGCTCAGGTACCCGCGTCGGCCAGGGAGAGGTTCTCAAGGTGCAGGATACCAGGGCGCAGAACCGGTGCGCCGTCGTGACGGTCAAGGTGCCGAAGCGGCTATGTAACACTGTTCGCGGAATCCGCGTCCGGCGCGACAAGTGATGCTCTCGCTCCTGCTGCTCTTTGCGGTGCTGCCGTTGCCGCCCGTTTCCGTTGCCTGCAGCGATGGCGCATTCAGCACTGTGATGAATCCGGCCGCCCTGGGCGCTAACCGCGGACTCGACTTCGCCTGGCTGTACAGCTTCCAGGGGGGGCTCGTGCGTGAGTCCTGGCGCAATCACTCCCTGCTCGCCGCAGCCGGACCGGTTGGTGCATACTTGGAGCCGGGGCCGGCCGGCTACGGTCTTGCGGCTGGCCTGGGCAGCCGCGGCGTCTACTTGGGTGCGCGCCTTGCCGGGGACAGCACAGGTTCGAAGTTCGATCTCGGAACGCTGGTGCGACCGGTGCGCTGGGTCTCGGTTGGCGCAGTCCTCAAGTCAGTTGGTGGGCAGGGCTCGCATGTGCAGGCCAGCGTTGCGGTGCGGCCTTTCACTGAACGCGTCACAATCTTCGCCGACGCTGCTCTGATCCGACCGGTGACGGGTGTCCTTGGCATACAGGCCAGGCCGTTTGACGGCGTTTCGGTCGCTATCGCGGCCGCGCCGGGTGCGAGCCTGCGTGAGACGCGCTGGACTGCGGGCGCGGAGCTGTCCGGCAAGAACGCCGGCTTGGGCTGGCTCGGGTCGGTTGCGCCGGGGCACTCCCGGCTCGGTGAAAGCGGTCTGTACTTCCGGGTGCGGTCGCCCGACCGGCCGAGTCTGCTGCCGGGCATGCCGCGTTACCTTGAGATGAAGCTTTCCGGCCGGATCGTAGAGCAGAAACCGAGTCTGTCATTCGGCGCGAAGACTCGCCAGCTGTCGGATATCGTCGGGATGCTGGAGCGTGCCCGAAGAGATCGGTCGGTAATCGGACTGCTGCTCTGGCTGGACATGCCGCAGATGAGTATGGCTCAAGCCGAGGAGGTGAGGGCTGCCTTGGAGCAGTTCCGCTCCACGGGCAAAAGGGTCCTGGTCTACTCACCGGGCCTGGGAATGAATGACTACTACCTTGCTTCGGTCGCAGACCGGATTGCTTGTCACCCACTGGGCGGCGTCGATATTCCCGGCTACGCGGCGCAATCCTTGTTTCTCAAAGGATCGCTCGAGAAACTCGGGCTTGAAGTGCAGACCCACAGGCATGGCCGCTACAAGTCTGCAATAGAGATGTTCACCGAGGATTCGATGTCGCCGGCAAGTCGTGAGCAGCTTGGTGAGTACATTGACGCGGTGTATGGCGCATTTCGGGACGACGTAGCGGCCGGTCGGCGAAACACGACAGGCTGGGTCGATTCACTTGTCACGGTGGCCTGGTTTCGCGCCGGTGAGGCAGAGGCTGCAGGGTTGGTTGACACACTGCTCTACTACGATGAGGTCGCCGCTGAGGCGAAACGTGTCTTCGGTCGGGCGATTCGGCTGAAAGAAGCTGACTACAGTCGGCACGACAGCCATCCCGACCATTGGGGCGAGATGCCGGCTGTGGCTGTCGTCTACGCTGTTGGAGACATCACGACTGGCAGGTCGGGTACAAGCTTCATCACGGGAAGGCAACGGCTCGGTTCTGAGACGCTCGCGGGAGCCATTGCCGCTGTGCGCAAGGACCGACGAGTGAAAGCAGTCGTGCTACGCATCGATTCGCCCGGCGGCGATGGTTTCGCGTCTGACATTGTCTGGCGCGAGCTCGAGCTGCTTAGAAAGCAGAAGCCGCTGGTCGTATCGATGGGTTCGGTTGCGGCATCTGGCGGTTTCTACATCGCCTGCAACGCCCGAAGGGTGTTTGCTTCACGGACGACGCTGACCGGGTCGATAGGCATCTTCGGTCTGGGGCTTGTCACGGAGGGCCTGTTCAACAAGCTTGGCGCCAGGCGCGAAGTGGTCAAGCGTGGTGAGCGGGCCGATGCGCAGCTCGGCCTGCGTCGCTACACACTGGACGAGGATTCGACCATCCAAGCCCAGCTTGACTGGTGGTATCAGCAGTTTGTCGAGAAGGTGGCTATCGGTCGCGGAATGAGTCAAGGCGCTGTTGACTCGGTCGGACAGGGACGTATCTGGTCAGGCGCTGACGCACTGCGGGTTGGCTTGGTCGACTCGCTGGGCGGCCTGCGGGCTGCGCTGGACTGTGCCCGTGGGATGGCAGGATTAGGAGAGTGTGAGTACATTGTCTACCCCCGTCGAGACCTCGGGTTGGTAGCGCTGCGTGACGCGCTGACTATGCGAGTGCTGGAGGAGCTGCTGAGATGAAGAAGAAAGCTACGGCCCGGGCACGTATTCGCAGGACAGGACGCGTCCAGGCGGACGCAGTTGTGTGCCGGTGCGAAGAGGTGACAGAGGCGGAAGTGCGCAACGCGATACGCCTAGGCTATCACTCTTTGGAGGAGATCAAGCGCGTGTTGCGCACTGGTATGGGACATTGCCAGGGCCGCGGCTGTCTGCGTTTGATTGCGCGGCTCATACAGCAGGAGACCGGCAAGAGCGCGGCAGAGCAGCGGTTTCCGGCCGTCCGGCCGCCGCTCAAGCCACTTCCATTGGGCCTGCTCGGAAGGAGTGAACGTGAATAGGACCGCCGATGTGGTTGTCATCGGGGCCGGAGTCATCGGCGCGGCGACCGCCTATTACTTGACGAAGCGCGGGCGCAGGGTGTTGTTGTTGGAGCGAGACTGGCCCTGTTCTGGATCGACCGGTCGCTGTATCGGCGGTATCCGAGCGCAGTTTTCCCACGACCTGACCATTCGTGTGATGCTGTCGAGCGTCAGGATGTTCGCCGAACTTAGCGAAGAACTCGGGCAGGACGTGGAGTGGTACCAGGGCGGCTACCTGTTCCTCGCGTTCGATGAGGCGCGGCGTGCTGCTTTCCTCGACGCGATTCGCATCCAGACTGGCTACGGCCTGAAGGTTGATTTCGTTTCGCCCGAAACATGCTCCGAGATCGCCCCAGGGCTCAATACTGACGGTCTGCTAGGCGGGGCTTACTGTCCGACGGATGGTCAGGCCAATCCGTTCAAGGTAACCTTCGGGTACATCGAGGCAATGCAGAGGCTCGGGTCCCGGCTCTGCGTTCAGGCCGAGGTTAAGCGGATCACCTGCCGTGGGGACCGCGTCGTTTCGGTGACAACGCACAACGGTGACGAGATTTTTTGCGACCAGGTGCTCAATGCAGCCGGGCCCTGGGCCGAGTCGGTAGGCGCGCTCGCGGGAGTGGCAGTACCAGTCAAACCTGACCGGCACGAGTCCATCGTGACCGAGGCGGTTGAACGGGTGTTCAGTCCGATGCTGGTGGACTATCGCGCTGATGGGTGCTATTTCGTCCAGCACATCGGGACAGGACACTTCCTGGGCTGCTACACACCGGTCCCGATTGTTCCAGGACACAGGGTTGATTCGAGTGATGAGTTCATCACCGAGATGCCGCGGCGCATGGTGCGACTTGTCCCGCGACTCGCCGGCGTAAAGGTGCTGCGGCAGTGGGCCGGTTCATACGAAATGACCCCGGATGGCAACCCGATATGCAGCGCCACGCCAGTGCGCGGCTACTATGTTTCCAGCGGCATGAGTGGACACGGCTTCATGTTCGCACCCGCGCTGGGCAGCCTTATGGCTGAAATGATGGATTGCGGCTCAACTGCGCTTCCCCTTGATGAGTTCCGGATTGATCGAACTTGGGCCAAGGCGGAGGCGATGAAATAGTAGCGACGTCGAATAGAAACGCGGGGCGGGCCCTTCATACC
>CBFGIY010000002.1:0-28494 GCA_965648935.1 Caldifarciminota bacterium | reverse complement strand
CGCCCCGCGCTCCTATAGAACAGAACCTACCAGCGGTTCCCGGGTTGGCTGTCGCCGCGGCCACCTCTGCGGCCGCCGCGGTCACCCTCGGCACGGGCGCGTGCCTCGTTCACCGTGAGCGGGCGACCGGCCATCTGGTACTGGTTCAGTGCCGCAACAGCGGCCGCCGCACCTTCGTCCGTTGCCATCTCGACGAATCCGAAGCCGCGCGACCGCTCGGTGTAGCGGTCCTTGACGATCTCGGCCGTCACAACTTCTCCGTGCTGGCTGAAGAGCTGGCGCAACTCATCCTCAGTTGCGCTGAAGGGGAGATTCCCCACGAACACGCGCTTACCCATCTACGATGCCTCCAGAGAGTAAGTACTGCGCTTGAGAATCGTTTCGGACTACGGGTGCGGGCAGAACCTGACCGGACACATAGACCCTCACCGACCACAAGCGGACATGGGAACCCATCTCTTGTCACATCGAGTGCCGGGTTCCTATGAGCACCCAATGGGCTATGTTACCCTCGGCTTGGGGCTTGTCAACAGCGGGAACCATGTGCTAAGGTAGTGTCAATGCTCCCGTGTGGATTGATGAGCGGCACAGGTGCCGAGGTGGACGGTCTCGTCCGGACGCAACGGTGAGTGCCGTCGGTTCAGGGCACGAACAGCCCGGTCGGCAGCGCAGCTAGCTGTCTGCGTAGTCAGCTTTGTCCGTGTCCTGATTCGAGATTGTCTGGCTAGCTTGACTTGGCGGCCGCAGTGGCTAGCATCATACGCTACCATGACAATCGAACCTGATATCGTGAGTGAGGTCAAGAGCGCCGAAGCACGAGTCGCTGCCGCTATGAAGGCTGCGGAGGAGGACAGGAAAGTTGCCCTCGCGGAGGCGACCGCTCAAGCTGCTGCTGATCTGGCGTCGGTTCGCGAGCGCTTGCGCCATGAACGTGCAGATGTGCTGGCCGCCGCGCGTGCCGAGGCCGCAAGGCTGCTTGCACAGGCGGATGCAGTCACGCTGGCAGAGGCGACCAAGATTGAGGCTGTCAGTGACGGGTCTTTCGAGCGTGCGGTCCGGCTGGTCATGGAGGCAACTGAAGCGCGGTGGCAGTAGAGCGGCTGGCCAAAGTAGTAGTCGCCGTCCACCAGGCCGATCGCGAGGCCCTGCTCTTGAGGCTGCAGCGGGCTGGTCTTCTTCACATTGTCGACGCTTGCAGTGGAGGCGTTGGCCCCGCCCGGGAAGCTCACGAGTGCGAGCCTTCTGCTGATGGGAAGACCGGGCATCTCAGCGCGGCTCGTGTGGTTAGTGCAGTAGAAAGTCTGGAAGCGGCGACCCGCAAGGGAGGTCTGCTTTCAGGTTTCGGTAGTGCGCGCAAGATTCTGAGCCGAGACGAGTATGACCGGCGCTCTGCAGGCTATGATCCATCATCTGTGCTTGACCGAATGGCGCGGATTGAGCGCCGTCGGGCTGAGGCAGAGAACAGGCTGAAGCAGATTGCTGCCGAGGTGGCTCGGCTGGAGCCTTGGCGTGAACTTGCGCACGCGCCGGCCGATGCCGGGTCCCTGCGCAGCGTTCGAGTCGCTTACGGTATGTTTGCTGACGGCTCTGAATTGCAGCGTTTCCAGGATGAGGCTCAGGACATCCCCGTGCATGTGACGCGACTCGCTGCCGCTGTCGGGGGCGAGCGCGTAGTGATCGCCGCTTTGACACCTGACTGGCAACGCGTGACGGACCTGCTTGCAAGATTTCGTTTTGAATCCGTCGATTTGAGCACAATGACAGCGCGGCCCGCCGAAGCTATCGTCCAGCTACTGCGCGAGCGGGCCTTGATCGAGGGCGAGATCGTCAAACTACGACGCGAGTTCGAGAGCATGGCTGCCGAACTGGCCGACCTAAAAATAGCTGCTGATGCGCTGGCAGATCGCGATGCGCGTCGCGAAACAGCAAGTCGTCTGCTCGGGACCGAGTCGACCACGATAGTAACGGGCTGGGTTAGACGGAGGGACTTGCGTCGTCTTGAAGTGCTGGTGCGGGATGCCGGGGCAGGAGCTGTGGAGGAGACCACGCCGGAACCGGGCGAGGAGCCGCCTGTCTCGCTTTCCAATCCCAAGCCGTTTCGACCATTTGAGATGGTGCTCGAGTTGTTCAGCCTGCCCTCACCCTCTGAGCTCGACCCAACAATTCTAATCGTGCCGTTCTTCGTGGCGTCTTTCGGGCTGTGCCTGACCGATGCGGGATACGGAATTGTGACGGCTTTTATGGCGTGGTTTCTGCTGCGTAAGTTGGGTACCGACCACAAGCTCGCCGGAATACTCCTGTGGGGCGCTCTGGCAACGATCCCTGCTGGTATGATCGTGGGGGGGTGGTTTGGCGACATCCCGGATCGACTCGCCATTGCGTGGTTGGTACGCCTGAAAGACAGCCTGATGCTGTTTGACCCGGTCAAGGAGCCGATGAAGTTCTTCGTGCTGTCGCTGGCGTTCGGTTACCTCCATCTCATGTACGGCTTCCTGATTGAGATCTTCGACTGCATCCGCAATCGTGACTTCGCCGGGGCGATACTGGGGCAGTTGCCCTGGTTCGTGTTTCTGAATGGACTTGTCGCAGTTGTGTTGCTCGGACCGCGCGTCACGCCTGAGGTGCGCGCCTGCATGGTGGCTCTTGTGATCCTTTCGGTCGCGGGAATCATCGTATTCACCAGGCGTGACCCCGGTGCGCTCGGCCGACAAGCTCTGTGGTTCGGTATTCTTGGAGCTGCCCTGTTGGTCGTTGGCCGGAAAATCGGCTGGCTGCCGCCAGCCTTTGGGCTGGCGAAATGGGTAGTTTGGGCGATGGTCGCGGTCGGTTACGGACTCACGCTGCGACGGCTTCAGCTGTCCAAGAAGCTGCGATTCTCTGCTGTCGTGCTGGCAGTGCTGGGCCTTGTGGCTGGAGCCCTGAGCGCAGCAGGATTGGTGCCTGGGATGATTGCATTGCCGCTGGCACTGCCTTTTCTGCTTTTCTCGGCCGAGGATCGGCGGCAACTCGTCTCGATGGCCTGGGGTGGCTACGCGCTGTACGGTGCTACGAGCTATGTGGGTGTCGTTCTGTCATACATAAGGCTCATGGCGCTCGGGATGGTTACCGGTGGCATCGCTGTAACAATAAACGTGATTGCATGGATGGTCATGGACGTTCCGGTCATCGGCGTCGTTCTTGGGGTACTGGTTCTGGTCTTCGGACATGCGTACAACATCGCTGTCAACGTCCTCGGAGCATTCGTGCACACCTTGCGCTTGAACTATGTCGAGTTCTTCCCGCGGTTCTATGCCGGCGGTGGAGAGCCTTTCCGGCCGTTTCGAGAAGAACACCAGTTCGTAGTGGTCAAGTAGACTCAAGGAGGCAATAGTGGTTGAACCGTATGGTCTGATGTGGGCACTGCTGGGCTGTGCCGCAGCGGCAATCCCGGCTGGCATTGGCTCTGCACTTGGCATCAGGTATGCTGCCACTGTGGCCAGCGGCGTGCTGGCAGAAGACCCGAAGAAGTTCGGCAGCCTGTTCGTACTGGTTGCCCTGCCCGGAACCCAGGGGTTCTACGGGTTTCTCGGTGCCTTTCTGGCGATCATGAAGCTCGGTATCCTTGGCGAACTGGTGCCGATAACCGTCGCACAGGGCTGGCAGATGTTTGTTGCGTGCCTGCCGGTCGGCTTCGCCGGTCTGGTGACGGCGATCATGCAGGGCAAGGTCTGCGCAGCCGGTGCTGAGCTGGTTGCGAAGCGTGCTTCCGAAGGTGCGAAGGGAATCATCTTCGGGGCTTTGGTTGAAACTTACGCGGTGCTCGGACTTCTTGCGACCATCTTTCTCCAGATGGGAGTCAAGGTCGGTGCCTGATGTCTGGCAGAGAAGAACTCATCGCTCGTATCGAGCGCGATGGCAAGGAACGTATCGCAGCCATCGGATTTGAGCGAGAGAACGCCGTCGCAGCCATTAGACAGCGGACAGCTGAACAGGTGAGAGAGCTGGAACAGACTGCTGCTCAGAGTGCTCGCCTAGAGGCGCAGCAGCTGGTCGAGCGAGCGCAGAGTGCGGCCAGGCTGAAGGTCCGCAATGCGCGGCTTGCCGCGCGCTGGCGTGTGATTGACAGGGTTATTGAGGAGGCGATTCGACGGATCCGTGGCGGAACGCACTACCGCAAGCGTCTTGCTGACCTTGTCAATACGTACGGAGGGAGTGGCGCGGTTGCAGTTGTCTCCGCTGAGGATGCCGCCGACCTCCGTACGTCAGGGCACAGGCCTGAGATCGGTCAGGTATACGCCGGCGTTGTGATCCGGCTCGGACAGCGTGATCTCAATCTCACTCTTGACTCTCTGGCGGCCGAGGTCAAGGATGCGGAAGCTGGCAGAATCTCTGATGTTCTCTTTGGCTCTCGTACGTCTGAACTGTGAGGGTTAGTCCGGCCGCTGCGTAGGGTGGCACGCATCCTGGTCACCGGCGCTCGAGGTCTGCTCGGTACCGAGCTTGTCGGATGTCTGACTGCCGCGAGGCATAGCGTTGTGGAGTGGGATCTGCCGGAACACGATGTAACTCGGGTAGAAGAGACTATCAACGGAGTGCATCAGGTCGGGCCGGACATTCTGTTCCATCTGGCGGCGTGGACTGATGTGGATGCCTGCGAAAAGAACCCTGCCCGAGCGACCGCGGTCAACTTTCAAGGGACTTGGGCAATGGCTCTGGGGGCAGCAGAAGTCGGTTGCCGGATGCTCTACGTCAGCACTGACTACGTCTTTGATGGTAGGAGGGCAAGACCATATCGCGAGTCAGACAAACCCAATCCGCTCAATGCGTACGGACGCACGAAGCTGCTGGGTGAGCAGGCTGTCGCGAGAGCACTCAAGGAGCATTTCATTGTCCGCACAAGCTGGCTCTATGGCCGGGCCGGCGCCAACTTCGTCGACACGATTCGAAGTGCTTCACGGGACACAGAAGAGCTACGTGTCGTCAATGACCAGTTCGGCTCTCCAACATTGGCCACAGACTTGGCCCCGGCGCTGGTCGAAATCGCGTGCTGCGACAAGTACGGCATCTATCATGTGACGAACTCGGGTCAGTGCAGCTGGCACGAACTTGCACTTGAGGTTGTGAGGATGACGAGGGCGAAGTGCAGTGTGCTGCCTCAATCCAGCGCACAGGCCACCCGACCTGCCGCCCGACCTGCCTACTCCGTGCTTGAGAACCGCGAGTTCAGGCGTCGTTTCGGGCGAAGCTTGCGGCCGTGGCGGGAAGCTCTGGCAGACTACTTGGGCGCCCAGGAACGGGCTGAACGCGATGGCGGCTGCGCTGGTGGAGTAGGCGCGGCATGACTCAAGCCGCGGAGGCAGGACGCGCTCAGTCTTGCACTACTTCGGTGCGTGACATCAGTGTAAGCTAGTCGAACAGAGAGTCCGGAGCCCTGCCGTCCGAGTTCTTCTGATCGATTCCGGGGCAGTCCTGCCGGACTGAACGTGCGTCAAGCGGGGTAAGCGTCCATCTGGACCGCCCACTTGCGCAGGAGCTCCATCCGTCTTTTGTCGTCTTCAGGCAACGCCAGCGGCCGGCCTCGGCAGTCGATGATGACCCCTGACAGCCCACCTTCTACCGGTGCTTCGAGGGGCTTGCCCGGACCGGCGCCGACATCGAAACCGCGCTCCGGATCGATCGTGGCGATGGCAGATTCGCCGACCGGCAGAGGCAGGACCTGAATGTCTCCGAAAGGTACTGACGTCTCCGCCGACGAGCCATCCTTGCGGCTGATCTTCACCTTGACGCACCTTGAGCCATCCTTGCCAATACCGGTCGGTGCGATAGCAGTGCCAAGGTGAACCAGACAGTCCTTTTCAAACACCTCGTAGGCGGCCTCAGGGTGTACCTCGGTCAGCACGCCCAAGTGAGGCATCATGAATATGGAGTCGACCGTCAGACGGGTGATGCCCTCGGGTTGGAATGCATCGAGCAGCATCAGGGCCGCTTGGGCACGCCTTGGGGCGTGTGAGAGCGCTCCGCCCGAGCCGACAACAAGGTTGAGCTCCATCATACTGACCAGCGTCTCACCGGTGCGTGACTGAGCGAATGCGTCCGATATGGTGCGTTCCTGCTGGACGCCTTTGAGTCCCACTGCCATCGAGCGATGGTGCTCGAGAGCAAGACGCAGAGCCTCGCGTGCGATGGCCTGCTCGAGTTTGAGTTCCTCCAGAGTCGATGGAATCGTGGTTGGTCGGATCATCTTGTTGCGGATCCGGTTGCGCACCTCGGCAGCAGAAAGCTCAACCGGCAACCAGCGCACGATGTTGCGCTCGCCGGCTTCGGCCAGAACGTTGGATACGGAGTAGGACATTCCGAGGTTGGCCGAAACCGTTCTATTGAACACTCCCTGGAATACGCTGAAGACATCAGTCGTCGCACCGCCGATGTCAACACCCAGAACGGCGATACCTTTTGACCGGCCAAGATTCTCAATCAGCAGGCCCACCGCACCGGGCGTGGGCATTATCGGCACGTCAGTCCACTCCATCAGCTTGCGGTAGCCAGGGGCGTGGGCCATGACGTGCTCCATGAACAGGTCGTGGATCTTGTGCCGGGCCGGGCCCAGGTTCTCACGCTCGAGCACTGGTCGGATGTTCTCCACCACCTCGAGCGCCGATTTCTCCTTGAGAGTTTCAAGAACCAGCTTGCGCGCATCGACATTGCCGGCGTAGATGACAGGCAAGTTGTAGCCGACACCGAAACGGGGTTTCGGGTCAGCCGCGGCAATCAGCTCCGCGAGTTCAACAACGTGCGAGACGGTGCCACCGTCGATGCCGCCCGAGAGCAGGATCATGTCGGGTCGAAGCGTGCGGATGCGCTCAATCTTCTCGTGCGGCAGCCTGCCGTCGTTTGAAGCGATGACGTCCATCACGATCGCGCCAGCGCCGAGCGCGGCACGCGCGGCGCTCTCGCCCGTCATCGTCAGAACTACGCCCGCGACCATCATCTGCAGACCGCCCCCTGCCGAAGATGTCGATATGTAGGTGTCCGTGCCGACATCTCCGCCCGTCTTTGGCTTCAGAATGGTTTCGCCATCGAGCAGCTTGATGCCGGAGAGCTCCTCGACTTCCATCACCGAGTTCAGCACGCCACGAGTGACGTCCTCAAACGGGGCCTCGACAGTTGTCGGGGCTTCTCCGCGGGTGGCGAGCCGAAACTCCTCGCCGCGCTTCTCTATGAGTATCGCCTTGGTAGTTGTCGAGCCGCAGTCAGTGGCGAGTATTCGGGTGATCCTTGACTTTTCTATCACTCTTCATGTCCTCCAGTGTCTCAATCCGCCGGATGAGCGCTTCGACGTTCTGACGGTCCTCAAACAGCACTGCGATGTCGTCGTAGGACCGCAGGGGAAACACCGCCGTGACGATTGGCTGAAAGAAGACCATCAGCTGGCTGCCGACGAAGGATAGCGGCTTCGATGATTCCAGCAAGATGATGGCTATCGGGGCGAGGCGTAGCTCGACAACCTTGCGGGCGATGCGTTCAAGCATCTCCTCCCTGCGATCGAGCGGAATGTCCGATGCAAACACTACGTTCTCTCGGGCAGGTCACAGATGTCGAGCTCGCGCGAGGCGCGTGCTTCATCAAGGCGTCGAACCGGTGTTGTCAGCGGTGCGGCGCGCAGGCGGTCTGGATCGGCTACCGCCTCATGCGCGATGGTTTCCATCGCGGCAATGAACTCGTCGAGCGACTGGCGAGACTCGGTCTCGGTCGGCTCGATCATCAAGGCCTCGGGTACAATCAGCGGGAAGTAAACGGTGGGCGCGTGCAGTCCGAAATCGAGCAGGCGCTTGGCCACGTCCAGAGTCTTGATACCCTGCGCGCGCAGGTTCGTGCCTGAGAACACGATCTCGTGGAGAGTGCGCGCCTTGTAGGGCAGGTCGTAGATGCCTTCCAGGCCAGCCCGTAAGTAATTCGCATTCAGTACCGCGTTCTCAGCGGCGTCCTTCAATCCTGCAGCGCCGAGCATGCGGATGTAGGTCCAGGCGCGCACCATGACTCCGAATTGGCCGTGAAATCCCACAACCCGGCCGATGCTCTTGGGCCGGTTGTAGTCCAGCGTGTAGCGACCGTCGCGTAGCGTTACCGCCGGCACTGGCAGATAGGGGGCGAGCGTTTCGGTCACGGCGACCGGGCCTGAGCCTGGGCCGCCCCCGCCGTGGGGGGTGGAGAAGGTCTTGTGCAGGTTGATGTGCATCACGTCGAATCCGGCATCGGCGGGTCGGTGGATGCCGAGGTACGAGTTGAGGTTGGCGCCATCGAGGTAGACGAGTGCACCCTGCGCGTGCATGATCTCGCAGATGCGGCGAGCGTCGGACTCGAAGATGCCGAGGGTGTTCGGATTCGTGACCATCAGGCAGGCGACGCAGGAGCTGCAGGCACGCTCCAATTCCGCGGGGTCAAGCCGGCCATCTGGTCCGGACTTGATTTGAACCGCGCGGAAACCCGAAAGCGTGACCGATGCCGGGTTTGTTCCGTGAGCCGAATCAGGAACCAGGACAGTGTCGCGGCCTGCTTCACCGCGCTCCTCGAAGTACCGGCGGACGAGCATTATCCCGGTCAACTCGCCGTGCGCCCCGGCGGCCGGTGTGAGTGTGATGTCGCAGAAGCCGGTGACTGCCTTGAGGCACTCGCCAAGCTCGTACATCAGCCTGAGAGCACCCTGCACGGACTCATCGGGCTGGAGCGGATGCAGGTCGATGAGTCCGGCGAGTCGCGCGGCGACCTCGTTGACCTTGGGGTTGTACTTCATCGTGCACGACCCCAGCGGATAGAATCCTTTGTCCACATGGTGGTTGCGGATGGACATCCGCGTGTAATGGCGCACGATGTCGATTTCGCTCAGCTCGGGCAGAGGCAGCCCGTCGCGGCAGGCGAACGTCGGTGCAGCGGCTGGCACATCGAGCGTGGGGAGAGACCAGGCCGAACGGCCTGGAGCAGACAGGTCGAAGAGGGTCGGTTCGGCTTTCATCTTCTCACCGCAACGGCCAGTCTGCGCAGAGAGCGGTCGAAGGAGCGCTCGTCCTTGGTCGGAAAGAGACAGCCAGGGGCTTCACCGAGCGAGCGGTGATAGGCGATGCATTCGCAGCAGACGCCCTTGCGGGAACACGGTTCATAGGTGCAGGTGCATCTTGTGCGGTTAGCCGCGGTCGGGCACTCGCGTTTCATTGTCCGTATCCTTCCAGGTGTCGAACCAGTCGATCCATCTCGTCTCTGGTGCGCTTCTCAGTCACGGCGATGAGTAGTCTGTGGCGCCAGTCAGCACTGAACCGCCCGAGGTCGACCCCGGCCAGAATCCCGTGCGCGAGCCCGGCCGCGACTATCTCAGACGCAGGCGCGGGCGTGGCGACGACGAATTCCTTGAAGAACGGCGACGGTGCTACTTCGAAGCCCCTCAGCGTTCGAATACGGTCGGCAAGGTAATGGCTCCGGGCATAACACTGGCGCGCGACCTCGGCGAGACCGACCGGGCCAGCCCATGACAGATAGATCGATGCGGCCAGAGCGCAGAGAGCCTGATTTGTGCAGATGTTCGACGAGGCGCGCTCGCGCCGGATGTGCTGCTCTCGTGTCTGAAGGGCCAGCACGTAACCGGTCTGACCGTCGATGTCGGTCGTGCGAGCGACGATGCGGCCGGGCAGATTACGCACGTGCTTCTTCTTCGTGCTCATCAGGCCGAGATACGGTCCGCCGAAGCCCAGCGGGATCCCAAGACCCTGACCTTCGCCGACCGCTATGTCAGCGCCCCACTGACCGGGCGGAGGCAGCAGGCCAAGCGATATCGGTTCGGCCGCGACGATGACGAGCGCACCGGCCGCGTGGGCCGCCGCAACGATGTCCTCCACAGGCTCAATGCAGCCGAAGAAGTTGGGCTGCTGGATGACGACCGCAGCGGTGTCGCCGTCGATGAATGAGCTAATGGAAGCGGGCTCGGTGGTCAGGCCGCTGGCGGCCGCGGCCGTGACGAACGGAACCGCGTGGCCGTGGCCGTAGGTGCGCACGACCGCGGCGTAACTCGGGTTGAGGGTCTCAGGCAGGATGACCTTGCTGCGCCGCGTGATGTCGCGCGCCATTTGCACCGCTTCGGCCAAGGCAGATGCGCAGTCGTACATCGAGGCGTTGGCCGCTTCCATTCCGTACAGCCTGCAGACGAGCGATTGGAACTCGTAGATGGCCTGGAGAGTGCCTTGGCTGACCTCGGCCTGGTAGGGCGTGTAGGCGGTGTAGAACTCGGAACGTGAAATAACGGTGTCGACAACAGCCGGGATGAAATGGTCATATGCGCCGGCGCCTGCAAAGCAGACAAGGGATCCGGTACCGCGATTGGCACGGGCCAGTGAGTGCAGTTCGCGCAGCACCTCCATCTCCGAGAGCGCCGGGGGAAGGTCGATCGGGTCTTTGAGACGGAGATCGTCAGGAATCGACGCGAAAAGCTCTTCGACGGACTTCAGCCCGATGCGCTCAAGCATCGCGGCGCGGTCGGACTCAGTATGCGGTGTGTACTTCAATGGTGTGCTGACTTGGCGGCGAGTTCGGCGTATGCCGCGGAATCGAGCAGCTCGTCGATCTCGACTCTGTTCGTGATTCTGACCCGGGCTATCCAGCCCGCTCCGTAGGGTTCGGTGTTGACCAGGGCAGGGTTGTCCTTGAGCGCTTCGTTGGCCGCGACGACTTCGCCCGAGACCGGGGCGTTCAGGTCAGACACAGCCTTGACCGCCTCGATGGTGCCAATGGGCGTGTCCTTGCTGACCGTCTGGCCGACCGTGTTCACATCTACGTAGACGATATCGGAAAGCTCTCTCTGGGCGAAATCAGTGATGCCGACGACAGCGATGTCGCCTTCGACGCGAATCCACTCGTGGGTCTTGGAGTACTTCAGTTCCTTGGGAAACTCAGCCACAGTATCCTCCTACTGCTTTCGGGAGCCGTGCTTGTAGAACGGCGGTTTGACAACCAGCGCGGGCGCCACGCTGCCGCGGATGTTGATGCCCAGCACGGTGCCGGGCTTGGCCAGCGGCCGCTCGACATAGCCAAGTGCAATGCCCTTGCCCAGCGACGGTGACAGCGTGCCGCTGGTGACGTGTCCCACCGCGCGGCTATCGGCGTTTATCGCGTAGCCGGGGCGCGGTATGGAGCGGTCCTGCATCTCAAGGCAGACGAGACGCCGGTCGGGTTTTCTTTCGCTCACAGCGCGCAGAACGTCCTGGCCGATGAAGCCATCGGACTTGTCGAGCGCGACTACCCAGCCGAGCCCGGCCTCTATCGGGTTCGTGGTCTGGTCGATGTCGTTGCCGTAGAGCGCCATCTTCATCTCCATCCGGAGCGTGTCGCGCGCGCCCAAGCCGATGGGTTCTATGCCGAACTCGGCCCCGGCATCGAAAACCGCGTCCCACACTTCGAGTGATCGTTCTGCGGGGATGTAAAGCTCGAAACCGTCCTCGCCCGTGTAGCCTGTGCGCGAGACAAGCATCCGCACACCCGCAACTTCGAGCTCGGCCGACCAATAGAACCCCACCCGCCCGAGTTCTGCCGAGGTAATCTTCTGCAACGTTGGCTCAGCCTTCGGACCCTGCACCGCGAGCTGCGAGATGCGCGGTGTGGCGACCTCCATGGTGACTCCGTCGATGACGTGTTCCTCGAGCCAGGCCGCGTCCTTGGCGCTGTTCGCGCCGTTGACGACCAGCAGGTAGCGGTCAGGCAGACGGTAGACAACTAGGTCGTCGACGATGCCGCCGTCAGGGTAACAGAGCACCGAGTACTGGGCCTGCCAGACCTCAAGCCGGGATGCGTCGTTGGTCGTCATTCCGTTGATGAAGTCCAGCGCGTGCGGTCCGCGAACTTCAATGCGGCCCATATGGGACACGTCGAACACGCCCACCGAAGTCCGCACGAGCTTGTGTTCGGGAATGATGCCCTTGAACTGGATCGGGAGGCTGTAGCCCGCGAAGTCGACCATCCGGCCACCCGCGGCCAAGTGGCGATCGTAGAACGGTGTTAGTTTCGGCATGGGCGGCTATGTTAGCACATCGGATACCGAAGTCAATTCACGGCAGGTGATGCCCGTGGTCAGACATGACCGGACGGAATAGAACAGGTCCCGACGATGTAACTCCGTTAATGACGATGAGTGTCTCCAAGCGGCGGGCGACTGGGGAAAGTCGGCAGTCTATCGGGTGGTCTAACCATCTGAAAGGAGGATAAGTGGAAGTCAGAGTGTCACTTCTCTGCACCGTGCTACTGCTTGCCGGTGTTGGTTCGGTGCTTGCCGGCGAGACAGATGCACTGCAAGCACAGGAGACCGCCGAGTCGAGGGCGGTTGTCCGTCCATCTGCAAGCAACTCGTCCATGCCGCCGTTGGCAACAAGTTCGGGCAGGCCTGACCCGGGCAGGCCGGCCACTGGCAGTGTCAGACCCGAGAGCCGGGCGGCAGCGAGGGCCTCGTCTGCACCTGTCGGGACGACCGAGGCAGGCGGCGACGCCAGACTCGAGATAGACCATCGAGGCGGACGGGGTCGTGGTTCCAATCCCCCCCCCGGTTATCGACCACGGCCGGCGCGGTCAAGGGCGGCCTGGTCCCGGTGATCCGCGGCACCGGCGCCGTTCCCACTGGCGTCGCGATCGGTATATGCACTACGGTCACTGGCGCTTCATCTGGTTCTGGGGGCCAGTTGTCTACATGCCGCCGCCTGTTGTCGTTCGGTCGGCGCCAAGGGTGCCGCGGTCCCGCATTGGGGTCTATGTCCGTCACACTGGTGACGATGTGGTCGGGGCGCAGTTTGCGCGTGAGCTCAGACGTCAGTTGCGTGACTTCGGTCTGAGGTCAGTCTACTCAGCCAGCGAGGCGCGGCTTGAGCTCTATGTAGTGAGTATGGACCTGGATCCTGAAGAGCCGGGGTATGGCTCGGCAATATCGGTGTCATACATCTGGCACCCTGGTAACAGGTTCATAAGCTCGCAGATGCTTGATATCGGTACCGAGGAGGTGGTTGAACTTGCCCATTCTGTGGTCGGCTATGCCGACGAGCTGGTGGACCGGTACCGCTAGGACAGACAACGCACTGGCGAGGCCGATGTTGCCGGCGCCGGCTCAGCGCACGCGCACGACTCGCCCCATAACAGAACCGCTGGTGGTCTTGGAGCAACACACCCCTGAGGGGAGACGTTCGACATTGTTGGTGCTCGGACTCAGCCGCAATACCAGTTGACCAGCAGATGAGAGCAGTGCTGTATGCCAGTCGGGCATGTCGAGCGCAGCCGCCGCATCCTGACGGTTCGATACGCCGGTCCAGCCGCCAGCGCAAAGGACTTGGTCGGGTGACTGCTGGAGCGCGCCGCTGTGGCGGGATGCCGGCAGAGGAGGAACCGGCGGCCACTCGGCAGTGGCATTGCCGGTAGCAGAACCGTGCCCAGTCTGGCCGGTTCACTTTTCCGTGTTGGCGGCGCACCGTTTTTCGTTAGTGAGGCAGAGGTAGCATGGCGGGATGAGCGGACGAGGGACGCGAGGGTGATTTGATCGACGCGCGGTCGGGTCCGTGGCGTGTCTCGGGGCTTATGGCAGGTGCGGCGAGAGAGGTGGCTTAGCCCAGAGATAGAGATGATCTGTGTCAGTTGTGGATTGACCACAGTAGTCGCGCTACAGGTTGTGGAGGGGGTGACCCCGGGGATGCATATCTGGTTCAGCCCTGTGCCCAGACTGAAGTCCACTCAGGTCTCAGAATGGAGGACGAGCCACATCGCGAAGGCAGGAATGAGACACACAGCCGGCGTGCGTCAGACATAGGTGAAAAGGCCGACCTAGATCCGGTTCGACTGAGCCGATGCGAACGTGCAGGGCAGGTCGCGCGTCCAATCCCGTGGTTCCGAAAGACAGGGCCGGCGCCTGGGCGCCGGCCGCAATGGAGCTGGGGGACAGGGATTTGAACCCCGACTGGCTGATCCAGAGTCAGCTGTCCTGCCAGTTAGACGATCCCCCAATCGAGTGAATGATGCAAGCATAGGCCGGGAAGTCGGTGAGTCAACTCGGGGGCAAGGTTGGGCTGCGGTTCGTCGGTGGCCTTCGCATGGCCACCGTGCGGCATAGCCGGGCGGGATTGACGGACGGGAGAGTGGGAATATAGTTAGCGGCTATGAAAGGCCTCATCGTGCGCGTTGATGACCGTTTGGTGCACGGCCAGGTTTCGGCTGGCTGGGTCGAGCCGCTGGACATCAAGGTAGTCGTGCTGGCCAACGACGCTGCGGCTGCGGACGAGCTGGAACGGGAGCTGTATCGCACCGCCCTGCCCGATGGCGTCGAGTTCGTCTGCCTCCCTGTTGCAGAGGCGTCATCGATGCTGAGCCAAGCGGACCGCCCGAGCACACTTGCGTTGGTGGGTTCGGTGGGTGATGCCCGGCGGTTGGTCGAGGCCGGGCTTCATGTTCCCACGCTGAACGTGGGCGGTGTGCATCGGGGTGAGGGGCGCACCGAGTTGCTGCCGTTCGTCTGGCTTTCGGAGGAGGAGCGCGCGGATTGCCGCTGGCTGGTTGCACGGGGCGTGAAGCTGGAGGCCCGGATGTTGCCCGGTTCGCAGGCGTGGGACCTGGCCAGCTTGCTGGAGGGCAGTTGACGCTACTGGAGATGGCCGGGGTGTGGGCGCTCTGTGGACTTCTGCTGTTGGACAAGTGGGCAGTCGGCGAGGTGGGGGTTTCCCAGCCGATAGTGGCGTGCCCGCTGCTGGGCTGGCTCATGGGCATGCCCGGTCACGGACTGGCCCTGGGCTCGGCTCTGCAACTGGTCTGGGTGGCGGCGTTGCCTTTGGGTAAGTCGCGAAATGTGGACTATCAAGGCGGTGGAGTCGCAGCAATCGTCGGCTATCGCGTGCTTTGCGGGGTGGTGCCGGATGCGGGCGAAGGCCGCCTGTACTTCGCGGCACTGGCAATCGCCTTTGTCGGGGCTGTGATTGGCGAGATTCTCGATTCATCACTCAAGCGGATGAACAACAGGCTGTTCGATGCCGGCATTCGTGCGCGGACGCCTGCCGCAACGGTCTGCTGGCATTTGGTCGGTATCCCCGCTTCTTGGGCGCGAGGCGCGGCGCTGGCTGCCGTGATCACGGGGATAGGGCTTGGTCTTGCACGGTTCGTTCCTTCACTGCCGGAATTCGATCGTGCTGAGGTTCTGGGAGTTACTCTGGCTATCGGCGTGGCTGGTGTAGTGCGGATGCTTGTCAGCCTGCGGCGCGTACCGTGGTTTGCGGCGGGAGGGGCCGCAGCCGGTGTTCTGTGGCTCGTGACAGGTCGATGAGGAACGATCGGCGTGACGGTTCAGCCGCGTCTGATACAATCGTGAATGTGCGCAATACCCGCTTCGTGAGCTGAGATGCAGACGACAGGTATGGCCGGAGTCATGCTGGCAATGCTGGCTTTGCCCCTGGTACAGGCTTCCTGGTCCTATGGCGGGGCTCAGGGATTGGGCTTCTGCGTGGTGCTGTTGGCGCTGGCGCGGGACGCGGGATTGCGCCACGAGCTGTGGCGAAGCTTCCGCGGTCAGTTCAATACCAATCCGTTTCTTGCCGGTGTTGTCGCCGGTGTCGTGGCGCACCACGAGGCGCGAGGCGAGCCCGACGGGGCACGGCTGTCCGGTCCACTGCAGACGTCGTTGGCCGCGGTTGGCGATGTGTTCTTCTGGCGGACACTGAGGCCCGGGCTCTCGGTCGCCGCGGTGGCAAGCGCCGGGTTCGTTTCGGTTCTCGGTCCGCTGGTGCTACTTGTGCCGTTCGCGGTTGCAGGACAGGGAACGCGTTGTCTGGGCCTTGTTGCTGGCCTTGCGCGGGGAAAGGACGCCGCACTGCGGCTGGCTGGTGGTTTGAGCCGGCTGAACACCATCATGCTACCGGTCTGTGCAGCCTTGAGCGGGTTTCTCTGCGTGCGTGCGATTGTCGCCGGACCTTGGCTGACAGTGATGGCGAGCGGTGTCGCGGCTTGGCTGTTGTTTGGCTTCAGGCGGATGGGCGCCTGGCTCCTGCCGTTGGCGCTGCTGGCTCTGGTTGTTGTGAGGGTTGTCGTGTGAAGCGTGGGGTCGTCAAGATTGGCGGTCCGGTCGGGCTGCACGCGCGGCCCGCGGCCGAGTTCGTGCGTATCGCCGAGCGTTTTCGTTCTGACGTTCGCCTTACCAAGGACGGGATGAAGGTCAACGCCAAGAGCATACTGGCCCTGTTGACGCTGGCTGCCGAATCCGGGAGCGAGGTGCTGCTGGAGGTCAACGGGCTCGACGAGGCCGAGGCATTCGAGCAGTTGAAACACAAGCTGGAGAGTAGTGAGACGTAAGCGCGAAAGAATATTCCGGGGTATCCCGGTGGCGCCGGGCTTCGGCACGGGCAAGGTGCTGGTCTACAGACCTTACCTGCCCGAGCTCGTTGAGCGAGTCCTGCCGCCCGAGAGCGTACGTGACGAGCTGGGTCGATTCCGGCGCGCGGTGCGCATGGCGGAACGGGAGCTGAGGAGTCTGGTCGAGCAGGTCACGCACGACATGGGGCCGGATTTCGCTGACTTCATCGGCGTGCAGCTGGCGATGCTGGCCGACCCGGCCGTGCTTGAGCAGGCCGAGAAGTGGGTCACCGAGAGGCGCCGCAATGCCGAGTTCGCCTATTCCGAAACACTGAAGACGCTGGCCGCGCCGCTGGCGGGTTCGACCCCGCTGTTCAAGGAGCGGCTGCTGGACATCGCCGATGTCTCAAACCGCGTCTTGCGGCACCTGCTTGGCGACGAGTCGCGCTCGGTACTGGAAGTGGAACGGGGCACGGTTCTGGTTGCACGTGACCTGCCGCCGTCCGATGCTGCCTTGCTTGATTCGGAGCGGGTTACCGGTCTCGTGCTGGAGATCGGCGGCAAGACATCGCATACCGCGATAATGGCAAAGGCCAAAGGCATCCCTGCGGTGGCCGGAGCAGAGGGCGTAGCCGGAGCGGTCGAAGACGGCGAAGAGATCCTTGTTGACGGGTTCCGGGGACTGGCCATCGCGGCGCCGAGCCACAATCGATTGCGCGCCTACGATGTCGAGATAGGGCGGCGAAGGCGGCACCTGCAGTCGTTGTCGCGGTTGGCTGACGAGGCGCCGGTTACCCTGAACCGTAAGACCATCGACCTGTCGGCTAACATCGAGTTCCTGGCTGAGGCCAGGGCCGCGCGTGCAAACGGCGCGCTGGGGGTCGGGCTCTTCCGCACGGAGTACATGTATCTGGCCAAGCGCCGGCTGCCGACCGAGGAGGAGCAGTATCAAGCTTACGCTGAGGTGGCCCGGATGTTCGACCCGCACCCTGTGATAATCCGCACCTTTGACCTGGGGGGCGACAAGGTGCTGGCCGGCTACAGCGAACCTAACCCGTTTCTGGGTTTTCGGGCCATACGGTTATCGCTTGAGAATCTGCCGATGTTTCAGACTCAGTTACGCGCGATTCTCCGCGCATCGGTTCACGGCAACGTCAAGGTGATGTTCCCGATGGTCGCGACCGTCGAGGAGCTGCGCCGAGCGAAACTGGAGGTGGAGAAGGCGAAGCGCGCACTGCAGAGCGACGGTCTGGAGTATGACGATAACTTCGACGTTGGGGTCATGGTGGAGATACCATCGGCCGCGATAGTCGCCGACCGGCTTGCGCGTGAGTGCTCTTTCCTGTCGGTCGGTTCGAATGACCTGACCCAGTACACGCTGGCCGTGGACCGGGGCAACGACCGTGTCGCGCGGCTGTTTGATCCGCTTCATCCGGCCGTGCTGTCGTTGATAAAGCAGACTATCGATGCGGCGCATCGCCACGGGATCTGGTCCGGGCTGTGTGGGGAGTTCGGCTCAGACCCTCTGGGAGTGTTTGTGCTGCTCGGGCTGGGGATCGATGAGATTTCGGTTTCGGCCGGCGCCGTGCCTGAGACCAAGAACATAATAAGGGCGATCGATACCGAGGCCGCTGCCGATGTAGTCGCGCTGGCGATGAAAGGGGGCACTGCGCTTGAGGTGCAGCGCACTCTGCGGCGCGAGATTCACCGTCGGTTCCCGGCCCTGGATGACCTACTGTCCGAGGCACGAGGAGGCGGCAATGCGCGTCCCTGACGGCTATCAATCGATGCTTGATCTGACTCTTGCACTACCGGAGCAATTGCGGGCAGGGCTATCCGCGGCTAGGGCTATCGCACTGCGGCCGGGGCGGCCGCGCAGCCTCGTGGTGTGCGGAATGGGCGGTTCCGGGATCAGTGGCAGCATCTGCAGGTCGCTGCTCTGGGACCGGGCGGCGCAGCCGGTCTTGTCATGCCGCGACTATGACCTGCCTGCCGCCGCAGCACGAGGTGCGCTGCTGGTCGCCATAAGCTACTCGGGAGAGACAGAGGAAACGCTTTCAGCCGTGAGACAGGCGCGCGCCCGCGGCTGCCGAGTCGTCGCCGTTAGCAGTGGCGGCACGCTGGCGTCCTTTGCGCGAGACGCAGGCTGGCCACTGATAACATTGCCCGGCGGGCTGCCGCCACGGGCAGCGCTTGGGTACTTGCTCGGCGCTTGTCTTGGAGTGCTTGAAGCAGCGGACATGGCGCCGCGGGCGAGCCGGGAGGTCATCGCGGCAGCGCGTTTGCTTGAAACTCAAGCTGGCCGACTGCGGCGTTCGGCCAGAGCTCTGGCGTCTTCTGTCATTGGCTGCTTCCCAGTGATCTGGTCCTCAGCGCGACACCTCGACGCGGTTGCCGAGCGCTGGCGTTGCCAGCTCAATGAGAATGCCAAGCTGGTCTGTCATACGAATGAGCTACCCGAACTCGACCACAACGAGATTGTCGGTATGGGTGGTCCGCTTGAAGTCGCCAGGAGTGCCGCTGTTATGGTGCTGGCCGATAACGAGACACACCCACGGACCTTGGCACGCGTGGCCGAGACCCTGGCCATAGCTCGCGGCTCATACAGATGCGCACGGGTGCTTGCTCCTCCCGGTAAGGGCCGGTTCGAACGGATGCTGTGGCTGGTGATGTTGGGTGATCTCTTGAGTCTCGAACTGGCCCGGCTGCAGGGTGTGAACCCTCAAACTATCGTGCGCATCGACGAGCTCAAGCGCCGGCTGGCCGCAACCGGCGCATCGGGCCGCAAGCGATAGGCCCGCCATCAGTGTTTCGTTTTGCACTCGAGCAGGCTTCGGAGCCGGGCCGCGCCCGCCGGGGGCGACTCGAACTGCCGCACGGAATCGTACAGACCCCGTGTTTCATGCCGGTCGGAACTCAGGGTACGGTCAAGACACTGACCCCGGCCGAGCTCGTCGAGTCCGGCGCCGAGATGATCGTGTGCAATACTTACCATCTATATCTGCGGCCGGGCCACATGCGCGTTCGGGCCCTGGGCGGTCTGGCTCGGTTCTCGGGCTGGAACCGGCCGATACTCACGGACTCGGGCGGGTTCCAGGTCTATTCCCTTGCCGACCTGACCCGGGTCAGCGATGATGGCGCCGAGTTCCAGTCGCACGTCGACGGCAGCCGACACAGGTTCACGCCGGAGCTCGTTGTTGCCGTGCAGGAGGCACTCGGTTCCGATATCGCGATGTGCCTTGATCAGTGTCCGCCGTTTCCCGTGGCGCGCGCTGCGGCCGAGGAAGCGGTGCAGCGTACTACGCTCTGGGCCCGGCGCACGCGCGCGGCCCAATCTGCAGACACCAACGTCTTCGGTATCATACAGGGCGCGACTTTCCCTGACCTGCGGCGGCGCAGCACAGGGGAGCTGGTCGAGCTCGAGTTTGCCGGCTACGCGCTGGGCGGGCTGTGCCTGGGCGAGCCGTCGAACCTGACCTACGAACTGGTGGATGAGTGTACGGCACTGCTGCCGGAGGACAAGCCTCGTTACCTGATGGGCGCAGGTTACCCTGAGGACATAGTCGCCGCCGTCGGAAGGGGCGTCGACATGTTCGACTGCGTGCTACCGACACGCAACGGCCGCACCGGCACGGCGTTCGTCAGCACCGGCCGGATCGTCATCCGCAACGCCAGGTATTCTGATGACCCTGCACCACTGGACGAGGACTGTGACTGCTACACCTGCCGGACGTTCAGCCGGGCATTCCTCCGCCATCTGTTTGTGACCGGTGAGGCGCTGGGACCGAAGCTGCTGACCCTGCACAACGTCTGGTTCTATCAGCGATTGATGCAGGGGATCAGGCGAGCCATCGAATCGGGATGTTTCAGGCAGTGGTCGACCGGGCTGCTCAGCAGACTCAATACTGACCCTGTCGACACGGAATCAACTCATATGGGCAGCCAGCTGCCAGGAGGATGAGGATGAAAATGAGAGTCACGAGCATCCGCGCAATGGTCGCGGTCGTCGTTACCTTGCTGTCCTGCGGCGGCAGTGACGGCATAAAGATCGGCCTGATGGTGCCGCTGACCGGTGATGTGAAGACGTTCGGCGAATCCACCCGCAACGGCGCCATGATTGCTTTTGACGAGGTCAACGCCTCGGGCGGCATAAACGGCAAGAAGCTGGTGATCGTCCTAGCCGACGACAAGAACGACCCGACCGAGGCGTCGAACGCAGCGTCCAAGCTCATCGATATGGACCGGGTGGTGGCGATTCTCGGCTCTGTTTCGTCGAAGTGCTCGGCGCCACTTTCGGACAGATGTCAGGCCGCGGGCATACCGATGATCACTCCGACTTCGACCGCGCCCAAGGTTACCGTGGACGAAGCCGGGAACCGCAAAAACTTCGTATTTCGCGCCTGTTTCATCGATCCGTTCCAGGGTGCGGTCGCGGCCCGCTTTGCGGTCGAGAGCCTCGCGGCGAGAACCGCGGCAGTGCTGTTCGATAAGAGCAATGACTACTCACGCGGCTTGGCCGAGTTCTTCCAGGGGTCGTTCGTGAATGGCGGCGGCAGAGTCGTCGCCGCCGAGTCATACGCCACGGTCGACGTCGATTTCTCGGGTTCGTTGACCAAGATCAAGCAGTTCGACCCCGACGTGCTGTTCCTGCCCGATTACTACACCAAGGTCGGGCTGATTGCGAAGCAGGCACGCCAGCTCGGCCTGACCCGCGCCACGCTGATGGGCGGCGATGGCTGGGACTCGCCCGAGATGCTTTCAATCGCGGGGACCGATATCGTGGGCGGCTACTTCACCAATCACTACTCACCCGATGACCCGCGGCCTGAGGTGCAGAACTGGGTGGAGAGGTACGAGAAGAAGCATGGTCAGAAGCCTGACGCGCTGGCGACGCTGGGCTACGATGCAGCGCTGCTGCTTGTCGATGCGCTCAGGAGAGCGCCGGAGCCGACACCGGTGGCAATTCGTGATGCGCTGGCGCAGACAACGGACTATCCGTGCGTCTCGGGACGGATAACCTTCGACGAGTGGGGCAATCCAATCAAGACTGCGGCGGTCCTGCAGTACACGACAGAGGGACAGCGATTCGTCACCAGCATCCTGCCCTGAAGGCCAGTGGGGAGTGGTCGCGGGCGGGCCCGGACAGCTCTGCCGCCGCGTCAGCTCAGGTCTTCGTGCGTCGAGCGATGAGATGGGCTACTGTCTGGAGCAGAGTGTCATTGTCGCCGGGCTTCGTGATGAACGCGTCAGCGCCCTCAGCAAGGGTCTGGTGTCGTTCAGCTTCGGAAGAGCTGGAGGTGAAGACGACTATCGGCGGCGATGTCTTTGGGTCGCGCTTGAAGGATTTGAGCACGCGGTGGCCGTCTATGCCGGGCATACGCAGGTCCAGTATGATGGCGTCGTAGGAAACGCTCGGGTCGAGGCTGAATACCTGGAGCGCGTTCGCCGCCTCGCTGACCTGATAGCCGGCGTGCTCGAAGAGCTTTCTAAGCAGCAGTCGGATCCCGGGTTCATCGTCGATGACAAGAATGTGCTTACCACCCATGGTTGAAGTCTACGGCGGCTGCCTCCTCAGTCAAGCATGGACTTGAGACCGGTTGACGCGCCGGGATGGCAGAATAGATTGGACCGAAAGACAGAGGTGATGATTTGACTACCGTCTTGCTGTTTGTCCTTCTGGCCGCGCCAGTCTGGCCGCAGGATGATAGCGGTCTTGACTCGGTGGAGGCCAAGGTTGTCGCGATGGGGCTGGCCGCCCATGGAGTCGGGCCAGCCGAGCTGGGTTTCCACAAACAGTGGGCAGCCGATTCCTGGTACCGTTTGCCTGCCGTGGATCGGCTGCTAGACGACCCGCTCCATTGCGTCAGCCATACCCGTGCTCAGGCCGAGCGAGCGTCGCGGTTCGGTCCGGGTCGGCTGGTCATCAACCTCTGGGCTGAGCTCAATGCCGGAATCGGGATTGACGAGGTGGCGGCGCTTGAGAATGAGCTGGCATCGGAGAAACCTGACCTGCCTGGAGGAGAGCGACTGCCCGCCGGGCTGTACAGGGGACTGAGACATCTGCTCGCCGGATTCGCTGTCGGCCAGCGACACCTTGCTAAGTCCGTGGCCGGGCTTGCACCGCATCAGATTGACCGCCTGGTCGGCGAGGCGGCGGCCATGTGGCAGAACTCCGATGATACGACCGAGCGGTCGCTTTCCGGAGTTCTCCATCGTGAGTTTGGCCAGGCATACGATACCGCCAAGAAGGTCAGGTCCGAGACGCTCCTGATGGACATTCGCAGCATCGACCGAGCCGAAATGGGGCGCTCCGGCGTTGCGGTGGTGATGGCGGCGATGGCGGCCGAGCGGATGATTGCAGACGGCCCCAGTGGCTTTCTCGACGCTGCGCCGCCGGTTGCGCTTTCGGGCGTCGATGGTGAAGTGCTCTATGCCGCTGAGACACGCTGGGGCCTGGTCGTCGTCGGCGGACCTGGTCCCAACATCTACCGGGTCGACTGCGCGGTCATCGTTGACCTTGGCGGGGACGATACCTATTTGAACCGAGCCGGGGGCGCTGTCGGAATGCTCGGCCCGGCCTTCAGCGTGGTCATCGACATCGAGGGCGATGACAGCTACCTCTGCCACAAGCCTTTCGCTCAGGGCGCTGCGCTCTTTGGCTGCGGCGTGCTAGTAGACCGAGCTGGCAAAGACATTTACAGGTCAGGATACTGCGCCCAGGGAGCAGCGATGTTCGGCACGGCCTGCCTGGTCGACCGTGGCGGTAACGACGTTTTCGACCTTGGCGTGTTCGGCCAGGGCAGCGGATACTGCGGTGCCGGCATGCTGGTTTCGGTCCGGGGCAACGACACCTACCGGGCTGACTGCTATGCACAGGGTTTTGCCGGAACATGGGGTTACGGGTTGCTCGCGGACCGCGCCGGCAACGACGGCTATTCTGCTGGCGGCCGCTACAAACACGAACCGCTGTTGCCGTTCGAGTATCGCTCATTCGCACAGGGCTTCGCCATAGGCTCAAGGCCGGACGCGGCCGGCGGCATCGGCTTCCTTTGCGATGTCGAGGGCAATGACTGCTACAACGGCGAGGTCTACTGTCAGGGGACCAGCTACTGGTATTCTCTCGGGATGCTCTGGGATGGCGGTGGCTATGACCATTACGTCGCCGCGCAGTACAGCCAGGGGGCAGGTATTCACCTTGCTGTTGGCGCACTCGTTGATGAGGGCGGCTGCGATTCCTACTACTCACGACTTGGCCCAAGCCAGGGCCAAGGGCATGATCTTTCAGTCGGGGTGCTGTACGATGGCGGCGGTGACGACGCCTACTTCTGCTCGGGCGGACAGGGCGTCGGGCTCACCAATTCGGTTGGATTGCTGATAGAAGTGGACGGCAACGATTGTTATGCGACGCGCGATTCTCTCCTCGGTCAGGGCAGCGCCAACACCGCGCGCGGGTTTGCGGGAATCGGTCTGTTCGCCGACCTTGCCGGGGCGGACCGGTACACGAACGTTTCCGGCGCGGTCGAGAACGGTGCCTGGACCAAGGGGACTTTCGGCTCAGGCATCGACCTTGACCGGCCAGCGACGGTAGTCGACCTGGAACCGGATGTCGACACCAGCGCGCTTGACAGCGACTCGGTGAGCCTGCCGGTGGACTCGGTCTTCAAGGTCGCATCTCTGTGGGAAGTCGGCAATGTCCAGAAGAAGGTCAGGCAGGCGCGCCGGCGGCTTGTCGCGCTGGGGGTCACCGCCCTTGACTATGCATTCCGGGAGAAGGCAGACACCAAGGACGGACTTGAGTTGCGGGCAATGGAGGAGCTTGTGAAGGCGCTGCCTGACTCGGCCCGGCCCTATGTCTACCGCGCGATGCGCGATCAACGGCTGCAGGCGCGTTCGAACGCCGTGTACCTCCTGGGGAAGATGGGCAAGGATGGTCGCGACGGCGTGGACTCGATCGTGGCCGCGCTCAGAGACAAGCGCGTCAGTCCGCGCCGGGCGACAGGAGCGCTGGGTGACCTGGGCGATTCGCTTGTCGTGCCACGGATTCTCTATCTGTTGCGCGACAGGTTCGAGCCGTCCCGCGTCGTGACAGCTGAGGCCTGCGGCAAACTCAGGAATCCGGTGGCCGTGCCTGAGCTGACCCGGGCGCTCTCTGACCGGCTTATCACTGTTCGGTCAGCGGCCGAGTTCGCGCTCGTGGCGATTGACACAGCCGCGGCCGACCATCTGCTGAAGGCGCTCCCCGGTCTGGGATACCCGGCACTGGGACATGCAGTACGTGCTCTCGGCTCAATTGCGGCCCGGTCGGACAGTGTTGACCGCACGGACCTGCGCCAGCGTGTCGGCGATGTCGCCAGCAGGTATCTGACACACCCGCAGTCGTTCGTACGCCTGGTCTCGGTCGAAGCCTGCCGCAAGGTCTTGAGTCAGGTTCTTCGTGAGCGACTTGCCGCGGCGCGCGTGCTTGAGACCGACCAATTCGTCCTGCACCAGTATCGTCTCGCGCTCGATCGGTGACAGCCGGCCGCACGCTTGACTCCGTATCCCTCGCGGGTAGATTGGCCACATGCAAAGGACACTGGCAGCTGAGATCGGAAATCACATCGGCGAGCGAGTGCGGCTGGTCGGATGGCTGCACCATGTGCGTGAACTGGGGACAATATCCTTCATCGTCGTGCGCGACCGTACTGGGCTGGCTCAGGCGGTCACGACCGAGCCGCAGAGATTCGACCTGGGGAAACTCAAGCGCGAGAGCATTGTTGCAGTCACTGGCACGGTGAAGGCCGAACCGCAGGCACGGCGCGGAGCAGAGCTGATGCTTGAAGGAGTCGAAACTCTCATCGAACCGGTTGCCGAGCTGCCGTTCGAGGTCAACCGGTCCAAGAAGAAGCTCAATCTCAAGATAGACTCGGTGCTGGACCACCGTGCCTTTGGCCTGCGCAACCCCGAACTGGGTTGGGTCTTCCGGGTGCAGGCCGAAATCGTCCGCACCTTCCGGGAATACCTGAGAACCCAGGGTTTCCTTGAAGTTCATACTTCCAAGATTGTCGCGGCTGGCACCGAGGGCGGTACTTCGCTGTTTCGGATGAAGTACTTCGAACAGGATGCGTTCCTGGCCCAGAGCCCGCAGTTCTACAAACAGATGCTTGTGGGTGCTGGTTTTGAGCGTGTGTGCGAGACCGGTTTCGTGTACCGGGCCGAAGACCACGCCACCTCGCGTCATATCAATGAGTATCTGTCACTGGACTTCGAGATGGGCTTCATCGACTCATATCGTGACGTCACCGGGATGGAGACCGGCTTCCTGCGTCAGCTGATGCGCAATCTCCGCGAGAATTGCGCCGAGGAGCTGGAGCTCTTCAGGGCCGAGCTGCCCGAGGTGCCGGCTGAGATACCGGACATACCCTTGAAGGAGGCGCTGGCGATACTGGCGAAGGATTTCGGCCGGGACACAAGCGGAGTCGACGATCTCGACCCGGAGGGCGAAAGGCAGATATGCGAGTATGCACGCAAGAGCCTGGGCAGCGAATTCGTGTTCGTCAGCCACTACCCGGCCAAGGCCAGGCCGTTCTACACGATGCCCGATCCAGAAGACCCGGAGTACACGCTCGGATTCGACCTGTTGTTCAGAGGGCTGGAGGTAACAACCGGGAGCCAGCGCATCCACGATTACCAGATGCTCTGCAACAACATTCGCTCACGCGGTATGAATCCCGACGACTTCAGGTTCTATCTTGAGATTTTCCAGTATGCGATGCCGCCGCACGGCGGGCTGGCAATCGGTGCCGAACGATTGACCCAGCAGTTTCTGGGCCTGACCAACATACGCGAAGCGAGCTTCTTCCCGCGTGACCGGTACCGACTGACGCCCTAGGCTCTTTTGACAGCCGCTTGCTGGCGTCTAGAATCTGATGCAGTATCCGTGAACTTCAGGAGAAACAGATGAGAGCTTTCGCAGTCGCTTCGTTTATGGCCGGGCTCACCTTCGGCCTGCCTCTGCCTGAGAGCGGTTTTCAGCCGCCGAACGCGGTTGAGTACTCGACCGTTCGCGACCTGGCCCTGCGCAAGGCAGCGGCCGAGTACCCCGGTGCCCGGCTTGGCATCGAGTTGCCCTATGTTGACCAGACCGGTGCAACCGTCGCCTACAGCTTCGTGTTCCGCGTTGACGGCAACAGGATGGGCAGTTACGACGATGTCCGTGCCGACATCTTCGCCGAGCGCGCCCTGCTCGGCCCGAACACCGACCTGACCGGATGGCGCTCGAAGTACGCACACGTGACCGTCTCGGCGCGTTACGACCGCAGGCCGATCCTGCGCTACGGATACGGCGCTGGCGAGTACTGGGCGGTCGGCGCAGCGGCGCTGGAGCGCGCCCGGCAGGCGCTGGGCGACGAGGCGAGGCTAACCCGGCTCTATTTCGTTCATCCCGTGGTCTACTTCGAGTTCGAAGGCACGGCCGGCCGTCGTGTGGTCTACAGCGAGCACTTCGAGCGCACCTGGGACAGCCGGGAGGCGTTCGCCGTCGAGGTTGAGCGGACCATCGACAATATGAAGGCAATACACGGGTCTGATGAGGCACGAACCGCAGCGATTCACTTCTCCGAGTGGCAGGATGCGCTTGCGGCCGACTTCAGCGACTACACCGAGGTCTTCGTACCCAGCGTAGGTCGCGCACCGTTCTACGACTGGAGCTATGGCTGCACCCCCACTTCGGGTGCGATCGTGCTCGGCTATGTTGACCGAACCCAGGACTACGGTAAGCTCGTCAAGTGGTTTGCTCAACGCTATGACATGGTCGAGGGCGAAACCGACTGGCAGATTCCCAACACGCAGCGCGAGTGCGCCATCGGGATGGGCACCGACACGACTCGCGGCGGCACGTCGATATACGGCATTTCAGGCGGCCTGCAGTCGGTGGGGATGGCCAACGGCTACATCTTCACGATGCTCGACGCGCTGGGCGCGTCTTGGAACGACTGGTGCTGGGACACGATCAAGATGGAGATTGATGCGGGCCGAGCCCACGTCTGGTCCGCTCTCTGGGCGATCCACTCGCTGGCCGCATTTGGCTACCGCGAGCCGCAGAAGGATGTCTATGTCCACAACACGTGGTGGGCGCCGGCCGAGTGGTGGGGACACTCGGGTAATGACTACGCGCACGTCGCGTCTCCCGATCCGTGGGGCGGCAATCCTAGAAAGCTCGAGCTGCTGTATCCAAAGGGCGACACCAACTACAACGGCAATGGTCGGGGAGAGCAGCTCTACGTTGGCGATACGGTCATCGTACGCTGGGCCAGTTCGGGCGCGCCCGGCACGCACGTCGGGATTGACCTGTCCCTGAATGGCGGCAAGAACTGGACCGTTCTCGATTCGGCCATTCCCGACAACGGCCAGTACCGATGGGTAGTCGGCTCGGAACTCACCCGCAACGATTCGGCGCGGCTGCGTCTGCGCCAGTACGATGGCGCCACAATGACTTCGGGTGACGGCAGCTTCGGCAACTTCCGGATTCTTCGCGAGCCGCTGCCGCCGCCCCAGCTTGCGCCCGGCAACGGCCTGCCGGTAATGAACCCGCCAGTCGTGCTGATAGTCGACTCGGCGCGCGCCCGGTCGGATAGCTTCGAGTTCAAGGTGATGTACGGCACAGACACGATCATGCGTCAGACCGGCACCAGCCCGCGCTGCTCATTGGCCGGCTATCCCTTTGTCTACAACCGAACCTACAAATGGATCGTGCGCGGCCACAACCGCTACGGCTGGGGTGACTGGACCGGGACATGGTCATTCCGGGTGCTCTTTCAGGGCCTCGAAGAAGGGCGGCAAGTCAGGGAACTGCCGCTGTTCGAGGCCCCGGCAGTGGTGCGGCGCAGTTCAGGGCAGGTCTGGTTCGCGTTCGGCCAGCCTGAGCCGGGCCGAGAGCTGGCCGTGTACGATGTCAGGGGAGCTCTGGTGCGTGCCTTGGCGGCAGAGCCGGCCGGCAGGGTGGCTTGGGACTTGACCGATGCGGGTGGCAGGAGAGTGATGGCCGGGCTCTACTTCGCACGCGCCGGCGCCTCAGGCCCGGTGCGCAAGCTGGTGCTGGTGGAATAGCACGCGTGTCAGTCGTCGCGCGGCGGCCAGAGTGGCCGCCGCGCGGCCCCACCACGAAACCCGAGCCAGACACAAACCAGGGTGTGA
>CBFGIY010000001.1:32793-120306 GCA_965648935.1 Caldifarciminota bacterium | reverse complement strand
GTCCGGAGTCCGCAAGAACTACACGCGTGAGTACAAGCTGGAAGCGGTCCGGCTGGCCAATGAGAGCGGTCTGTCGGTAGCCCGGGTTGCGCTGGCCTGGGACAGCGACCACGACCGGGTGTATGCCGCCACCGACGACGCGTCGTACCGCCTGAAGGCGGTCGACTGCGCCTCCGACTCGGTCATCGCTCACATCCCCGGCCTGCCGGTGCTCTCCTCGCTCACCTACGTGCCAACGGGACACAAGCTCTATTGCTACGCGCCCAACGTGTCAATGAACGTAGTCGACTGCGACCGGAACGAGGTCGTCTCGACCATTTACTTCTCGCGCGGCGCACCCGTGACGCCGGTCTACAATCCGCGCGGCAACAAGCTGTACGTCGCCACGCACGGCGGGGTCGGGCAGATTCCCGAGCCGTCGATGGTCGCGGCTATCGACTGTGCGACCGACGAGGTGGTCAGTTGGACGGTCATCGGCCACGAGATTCGAAGCATGGCCGTAGACCCGGACTCGGGCTACGTGGTCGTGGCGGCCGAGAACTCGGTGCTGTACGTCCTGCGTGATGACGCACCCGGCGTTGCCGACAAGGAACTGCCGCGACGACCCAAGACCTCTCTCGATATCGTGCCGAGCCCGGTGAGTCGAGGCGCAGTCATCAAGGTCTGGCTAGCCGGCGCGGACAGGGTCAGTCTGAAGCTCTATGATGCGGCAGGGCGGCTGGTCCGGTCGATGGTCGACTCCGAGTTCAGCGGTGGGATGTTGCAGTACTGGTGGGACGGCACCGACGGCGAGGCGCGGCTGCCGGCCGGGACGTATGTGGTCCGGCTTGAGGCCGGAGAGCGACGGCTGAGCCGGAAGGTGGTGCTGGCGGAGTAGGGTGTTTGGTCAGGTCGCGGAGGCAGGCGCAGGCCCGCCTCTTGCGTTGCCGGGCCGCGGCGCTGGTGGCTTGGCCCGGCCGACCGCGGCTGCATCCGTCAGTCCCTCGACCGCGTGCGTGGCATCGCGTGCCGCCATGGACTCCCACTCCGGGCAGGCCGCAGCCTGTCCATCGCCGGGTGTCGGGCGTGAGGCGGTCGGCTCGGACTACGGCGTCGGGGCGACGATGCTGAAGACCTCGGTGCGGATGAAGGCCAGTACGATGGGGGTCCAGATTGAGGGCCCGCCGGCGCGTCTTGCTGCTGCGTTACTCGTAGTTGCCGTAGACCTTGATGTTGAGCTGATATGTTGGGGCAGACGAATCATCCGTCGTGACCGGGTGGTTCAGTGTCACCCGAAAGGTGAGTTCATCACCCTGGTTCAGGTTCTGCTGCTGAACGCTGATTATGTTCTTCATGAAGGGTGGTAGGGCTGCGCTTTCGTGAGTGGACACTTCAATCCGTTCGAGGATTTCGGTGAACATCGACGCCCCAGGGAAGCGCAGCGTCAGGTCAACCTGGGCAACACTTATGGTGCCAAATACGAGGTTCGTCACGCTCCAGTCCAGCACAGCGTGGTCCTGTGGTTGCTGAATTGGCCTGTCTCGTCTCTGCACGCTTGCGCCTGTCTCTGCGCCAATCTGGAACCACTCGTCCAACTGCAGCTCTTGGTCTGGCATAGCTTCCTCCTTGTGCTATCTCGGTCCGTCAGGTCACTTGATGATGACGACCGGCGACTGGCCGCGGCTGCCTGCGGTTGCCCAGCGCAGGGCATAGACGCCGGTCGGAAGGTCGCGCAGCGACAGCTCCACGGACGACATGAGGTCCATAACGCGCGACATCACGAGGCGGCCCGAAACGTCGTGCAGCGTGAGTGTGACCCGGTGCTGCGCGGACACGCCCGTCCACCGGACTTGCACGTTACCCCGAGATGGGCTCGGGCCAACGGCTACACGCATCTTCCGGTATGACTGTACTTCGGTGAGCCGCTGTGGTGCCCGGCAGCCGCGGGCGAAGTAGATATCGGGCGTGGTGTCGCCGTGACGCCGGTCAGACCACGCGACCCAGACCGTGTCGGCGGGACCGGCCGCGACGTGCGGGTTGAGCACGCCGGGAGTTAGCGCGGTATGGACTCGCCGACCGGGTGAGTATGTCTGCCCGGAGTCTTCGGACGAGGCAAAGTAGACGTCGCCGTAGCCGCCGTTGCGCGAGTCGTGCCAGACGGCGGCCAGCGAACCGGGCGAGTGGTACGCAGCGCTGGGCGTGTCGGACGTCCCTGCCGAGTCCAGTCGGACACGGCTGGCGAACGTTGCGCCGCGGTCGGTGCTGATGGTTGAGTAGACGTGGTGCGTGCCGCTCGGCCGGGCCTTGTAGGCGCAGACAAGCAGCGCCGCGTCCGGTGTGCCCGTCAGGCTGGGGAACGACCCGCTGAACGGCCCGGCAGAGTCCACGATGACTGGCGGGGTGAAGGTCCGGCCGCTGTCGGTGCTGGTGCTGAAGTAGACGTGGTAGTAGCGGCGAACCGTGTCTGAGCGGTCGTCGCGCCAGGCGAGATGGATGCCACCCGTCGTGTCGGCGAAGAGGCTGGGCGCCGTCGCGTGGAGATTGAGCGTCGACGGTATCAGCGTCGCGGGCGCGAATGACGCGCCGCGGTTGGTGCTGTGCGTGACGTAGATGTTGCCGTGTATCATCTGCGGTTCCTGCCAGGCGGCCCACGCGACCAGGAGCAGGCTGTCGCCGACCAGAGCGGCGCTGGGCAATTGGGGCACGTGACCGCCCTGCGAGTCGACCCGCACGGGAACGCCGAACGTACAGCCGGCATCGGTGCTCACCGAGCAGAACAGATGGTCTGTGCCGAGCGAACCATCGCCCCAGAGGACGCAGACGACCGAGTCGCCGTCGCCGGCGAGCGTTGGGTCGCGGGCAGTGTAGCCGCCGGGTTGGTTGTCAACGCGGACAGGGTCGACAAACGTCCTGCCGCCGTCACTGCTGCGCGAGAAGTAAACGTGGAAGTCCGAGCCGTTCTCCTGGTTTCCGTCCCAGACCAGTCCGGGCCCGGATTCGAGCCGGGCAATCGAACGGCCATTGGGGAAGCCGAGCACGTGCGCATACCGGCCGGGCGCGTCAGAATTCACCCTGAGTTCAGGCGTGAACTCGTACGCCGGGGCCGCGAGCGGAAGGCAGAGCAGGCTCAGCGCCAGCGGCACGACGCGCTGACCGCAGCGGAACCACCGCGACGCCTGGCAGGCAACAGACCCCGACGTCGATGGGGAGCGACCAGACCCCGGCCAATCCATAGGACATTAGCAGGCTGGCAGGCCTGTCTGTCAAGAGACGCAGAGCCCGGCGTCCTGAGCCGGCACACTGGGCTCCCGTCCTTGTCCTGTGGGGCTGGCCCGCCTCCGCGTTGTTGTCGACTGAGTTGCGGTAGAGCTATCCCGGCTCAGAGCCCTCCGGCACGGGCGGAGTTGCGGTTGTCGTGGCCGGCCGTGGGCCATGGCGCGTCGGAGAACGGGCTGGCCGTCTCTGTCTGACGGCGCAGGCCCGCCTCTTACGTCTTCGGGCCGCGGCGCGCGTGGCTTGGACCGGCCGACCGTGGCTGCATCCGTCAGTCCCTCGACCGCGTGCGTGGCATCGCGTGCCGCCATAGACTCCCTTTCCGGGCAGGCCGCAGCCTGTCCAGCGCGCGTAGTCGACAATGTCCGACTCCTGAAGCGGCCGCGGCCGCACGCGCGGCCCGGCGATGGTCAGCCCCCGGCCCGCGGGGTTGACGGCGCTCTGTCCCGGCTCATAATGCTCGCGAGAATACTCAAGACCTCAAGGAGGCGCAATGTCTTTGCTGTCGGTCATCATCCTGCTGCCCGGTCTGTTCGTCCCGCCCGGCGCGACTGCCACCGTCTGCCGCACCACGCCCGAAGGCACGAGCCTGTACGACATCGGCCCGGGCCAGTATGACGACACGGTCATGAACCTACAGGGCCGCTGGGGCATCACGGTCAACCTCGGCAACTTCGACGCCGACCCGTGGCCTGAGTTCGTCTGCCGACTGTCCGCGCCCGCGCCCCAGAACCTCAACATCACCAAGCTCGTCGTGCTCGACCACGACCTGACCGTAATGTGGCAGGACTCCTGGGGGGTTTCGGGCAACCCCGAGATGGTATCGGTCACCATCGCCGACATCGATGGCGACGGCCGCGACGACATCATAATGCCGACAGCCGAGACCCAGTACGCGACCGCGCCGCTGTACAAGGCCCGCATCTTTGCCCTCGAAGGCGCGACCGGCGCGACCAAGCCGGGCTGGCCCTTCATCCTGCCCGGCTGGCCCGAGTACCCGTATCACAAGCCCCACTCCGAGGCCGCGGTTGCCGACATCAACGACGACGACACCCTGGAGATAATCGTCCAGGTTGACGACCTCGGCTCCATCCGCAAGCCCGGAGCCGGCGTCTACGTCATCAGGCCCAGTGGCGACTCGCTCTGGAAGTTCCTGTTCTACACCGACACGCTCGACCGCCACGGCGCCTACTCCAGCCCGGCAATCTACGACATCGACTCCGATGGCCGCAAGGAAATCATCTGTCACGTCGGCTGGTTTGCCCGCGAGTACCCCTACCCGGTCATCGAGAAGCGGCTGTTCATTCTCAACCACGACGGCACGGTTCGGCGCCACTGGCAGACCCAGGGCCCGGGCGGAACCTACTCGCCCGACTATGCCTCACCGACGGTCGGCGAAATCGCCGGCGACCCCGCGCCCGAGATACTGGTCGCGCGCCGACACGGCTGGCTTGACTGCTACGATACGCTCGGCAATATGCGGCCCGGTTTCCCGGTCGACCTGCACCGCGATGCCCGCTACCACGACTCCTACATCGGGGTGACCCGCGCCTTCTCGACCCCGGCGATCGCCGACCTCAACGGCGACCTCGCACCCGAGATAATCGTCGGCACCTCGGGCCGCGAGACCTGCAACACCCGCTGGGCCGGCCGGGTCCACGCCTTCAATGCCGACGGCTCGCCCTACCGCGGCTACCCGGTCCCGACGCGCAACGCAATCTGGTACTCGCCTGCGGCCGGCAATGTCGACGCGACCGCCAGCCTCGA
This sequence comes from Caldifarciminota bacterium, assembly GCA_965648935.1. Classification (GTDB taxonomy): domain Bacteria; phylum Hydrothermota; class Tepidihabitantia; order Tepidihabitantales; family Tepidihabitantaceae; genus CBFGJX01. The sequence continues at coordinate 115,287 of CBFGIY010000001.1, read as the reverse complement.
GATTCTCACCGCCGGCTGTGACTCGACCTTCTACGCCCTAGACGCGCAGGGCAACAGCTTGCCCGGCTGGCCCAAGACCGGTTTCCCGACCTACTGGCTGCCTGACCGCGGGTCCTATGCATTCCTCGAAGGCATCATCCCGCTGTCGCGCACGCCCTTCCTTGCCGACATCGACGCCGATGGCTTTATCGAGATTCTGATGGAAGGTTCGGATGGCACGTTCCACAAGTGGGACACCGATGCCGCCTTTGACCCGTCCCGCCTGCCCTGCCCCACCTTCCGCTTCAACCGCGAGCGCACCGGCGCCTACCACCCGGTACTGGCCGCCGTCACCGAACGCCCGGCCCGATATCGCGCCGCCGAGCCCGCCAGCCCGACCGTGATGCGCGCCGGGACTATGCGACTGCAACTGCCTGTGGGAACGAGCAGATGCCGGATCGTGGTGCGGGATTGCGCCGGCCGGATGCTGCGCGAGTGGCCCGACTGCCCGGTTGGCCGCGATGGCTCGGCCCGGCTCGACCTCGCCGGACTGCCCTCAGGCGTCGCGTTCATCCACGCCGCCGGCCTGACCCGTCCCCTGCGCGTGGTCCTGCTCGACTAGCCTGTACAGGCCCGGGCCGACCTGCTTGGCCCAACATCCGTTACCATCTGACACCAGACTACAATCATTACCCCTCAGGTCGTTAGAACGAACAGGCTGTGTATGCGCTTTGGTTGACAGCCCGCAATCGGGATCTAGAATGAATAACCATGTCCCACGAAAGAGACTTGATGTTGCTCGGCCTGACCAGTCACGAGGCCAAAGTCTACGGCGCTCTCCTCGGCATCGACCGGGCACGAGTGAGCGATCTGACCAGGCTGGTCAGCCTGCCCCGTCAGCACATTCACACCGCATTGCGGCGACTAGTCGACCGCGGGCTGGCGTTCGGTCACAAGAACAGCGTGTGGAGTTACTCGGCGGTGCCGCCCGATGTCGCCTTCGGCAAGATCCTGTCAGAAGGCAAGGCCGTTCTTGAAGCCAAGGCCGCGGCCATCAGAAAGCTGACTGACGTCTACTCCCGCCGCACTGAGACATCCGGCCCGGCCGATGTGCTCGAGGTCATCAAGGCCGGACGAACCGCGATGGACGAGCAGATGCGGCGGCTGAATTCGGCACAGCACGAGGTCCTGCACTTCTACCGCTTTGAGGGCAAGGGCGCGGAGCAGCAGGATTTCGACGCTCTCGATGAGATTGAACTGGACCAGCTCCGGCGCGGGGTCTCGGTTCGCTGTGTGTACGAGCGTGCCGCGCTTGCAGACCCGGCCAATCGTCGCCGGTTCGCAAGGATGGTAGCCCGGGGCGAGCAGGCGCGCGCGACCGAGAAGTTGCCGATGAGCATCCAGATTGTGGACGACCGCACCGCCATCTTCATCCTGACCCGGTTTCAGCAGGGCGGCACCGGATTCTTCATCAACGACCCGGAACTGGTTGGAATGCTCAGGGCAGGATTTGAGCACTTCTGGCAGCAGGGTGAGGACATCGCCGGCTACTTTTCCGAGGATGGAGGCAAGTGATGGGCGTACGCCGGCTGTTGACGGGATTGGCGCTGACCGCGCTGGGGGCCTCGGGACTGGACCTGGGGGCGGCGGGCCGGCTGCCGGCCGGCACCGAGCTGGCCGAACTGCGCGCGCCGGGCGCGCGGCACTTTTCCAATGGCGACGGCTCGATCCGCGCCGTGCTGGGCGGCGAGGAGCACGGCGACACCGACGTCCCCGACTCGCTGATCGCGGTCACCGCCGGTTTCACCGAGTACTGGATAGCTTACGGGATCCCGCTACACGTATCCACGCCCGGTGGAGAGATGAAGCTGTGGAACTTCGCCGCGCTCTTCATAGCGGTCTTCTCAAGACCCTGGGCTGAGTGGAACACCTCGTCGATACCGGACAGCGTCACGATTGACCGCGTGACGGTACGGCTGTTCGGTTCGGACATGATGGGGTTCACGCCAATCGGTGGGGTGGAGATTCACGACATCAACTGCCGACCCTCTGTCTACGGGCGGAGCCAGAACGGCGATACCGCGCGGGCGCTGTATGAGGACTGTGGTGATGGCGCTACCTACGCCAGCGCTGCCCGCCCGCGGGATTTTGTCTGGCACGACTATCGCTTGAGCCGGGACGCGGCGCGCGACCTTGAAAGGCAGCTGCCCGACAACTGGTTTGCCGTCGGCCTCAGCCCGACCGGCGTGCAGTTGCCGTTCTCCTGGGCGCGCTATGTCGGGCTGGACAGCAGCTGGCAGTTCAGACCCAAGCTGATAGTCGACTATGCCTGCGCCGGCGTGGCAGAGAGGCCTGCACCGCTGCCGGCAGGACATGACCTGAAAGTCTGGCCCAACCCGGTTCGTGGCGGGCGGGCCACGTTGCGCTACGCAATGCCCCCGCACGAAAGAGCCGAAGCGCGGGTGTACGATGCCACCGGCCGAGTAACGAGGACCCTCGGCCTGCCTGTCCATTCCGGCACGGCCTTGCTGGATGTCACCGGACTCCCGCCGGGCGTGTACATCGTTCAGGTCGGCAACGGCCCGTCGGCGAGGTCGTGCCGACTGGCAGTTGCATCCGGTGATGCGCGATGACAACGCTGGCTGTAGTGCTCGCGTTGCTCGCCACGCCGGTCCCGTTGACTCGAGTCGCAAACGCCGGCATCGAGCCGGAACTGGCGCGTGAGATGGACCTTGCCGGACCCGGACATCGCTTCGAAGTGCTGCTGGCGCTCAACCGCTTCCTGGACTCGCGTCCGTTGCTGTCGTCAGGCGCTGACAAGACACAACAGCGACACGATGTGGTACAGGCATTGCAGGAGCATGCCGGCGAGTCGCAGGCCGGGTTGCTCTCTCTGCTTGAGAGCCTTACCGCAACCGGCGAGGTGAGCGATGTCGTACCGCTGTGGATCGCCAATGCGGTCTACTGCCGCGCCTCAGCCCCGGCAATTGGTCGTATCGCGGCGCGGCCCGACATCTGGTTCATCGGCAGCGACCGGGTGCCGGTGGCGTGCGGGTCCCGGCTCGAACCAGCGGCAGGCAGTTTACCGCCCACCGACGACGTCGGCTGGAACGTACGCCAGATGAAGGCGGACAGCGTCTGGCTCCGGTTCGGGCTGCGCGGCGAGGGTGTGGTCGTGGGTCACATCGATGGCGGTTGCGACTACACCCACCCGGACCTCGCCACCCATATGTGGACCGACAGCGCCTACCCGTTCCACGGCTGGAACTTTGCCAACGACAACAACAACCCGATGGACACCAACGGCCACGGGACCCATACGGCCGGGACTGTTGCTGGCGACGGCACCGGCGGCACGGCCACCGGCATCGCACCCCGCGCCCGGATAATGGTATGCCGGGTCAAGACACTATACACCCGGCCCGGCCCCGACACGGTCAGCGAGAACACGATGTTCCGGGCGATGGAGTTCTGCATCGCTCCGCCCGCCTCGCCCGACAACGGCGCCGACCTGGTCACGATGAGCCTGGGTCTCCGCCACGGCTGGGGGCCGCGCCGGGCGCTCTTCCGGCAGGCGGCGACAAACCTCGCCGCGGCCGGCCTGCCGTTCTTCGTCGCGGCGGGCAACGACGGCTGGGGCCAGCCTCCGGACAACATCACCACACCCGCCGACGTACCCGGACCCTGGAAGCATCCGGCCGAGGCTCCCGGCGGACTGGGCGGGGCCATCGCGGTCGCGGCAACCGACCAGCGAGACTCAGTCGCCGAATTCTCATCGCGTGGGCCGGTGTCCTGGACCGGCATCGCGCCATATAACGACTACCCTTACCCCCCGGGCCTGCTCAAGCCAGACCTTTCCGCACCAGGCGTCAACGTTGCCTCTTGCCGCATCGGCGGCGGCTACTACTTGAGCTCGGGCACATCGATGGCCACCCCCGCCGTTGCCGGAGTGTGCGCGCTGATGCTGGAAAAGAACCCGGGCCTGAGCCCCCGCGCGGTTGATTCGATACTCCAGAACTCGGTAGTGCCGCTGAGCTCCCGACCGAAAACCGACACCGCCGGCGCCGGAAGAGTCGACGCGCTGCTGGCGGTCGAGCAGACCCGCTACGGCGTTCCGCACCACGACATTGCTCTAACCGGGCTGGTAGCACCCGGCGCTTTGGTCAACCAGCGTGAACCGGTCGTACCGCGGCTGGCGGTGACCAACCGCGGCACTTTCCGCGAGTACGGGGTCGAACTCCATTGCCGGGTGGAGTCGGCCGGGGTGGCCGTGTACCAGCAGTCAGCGACACTGCCGTCCATCGACACGCTTGCCTGCGACACGGTGAACTTCCCGGCCTGGAACGTCGGCCCGGGGTTCCAGTCCTACCGCCTCATCTGCTGGCACAGTCTGGCCAACGACACGTCGCGATTCAACGACACGCTGGTCGCGCTGACCGTCTCGCGCGGCCACGATGCGGCAATCAGTTTCACCAACTTTCGGCCGAGACTGCTGGCCGGCAGGCGGCTGTCCCCCATCGTCTATCTCGACAACCAGGGTCAATACGACGAAAGGGACTTTTCGGTTCACTGTCTTGTGGAATCGGCGGGAGTCACGGTCTTTCGCGACTCGGCGGTCGTTGCCGTCCTGCCCGAGTCCGGCCAGGTACGCTGCCAGTTCGCCGAATGGGCTGTTGGGCCTCAAGGTGCAGTCTACAATACCACGGTCTGGCACGAACTGGCCACCGACGAACGCCGGCAGAGTGACACGATCCGCACCCGCTCCACGGCATCGGAACGACTGGCGGTACTGGTGGTGTATTCGGACCACGCCGTGCCGGAAAGCCTCCTGGCCGGTCTGCGCCGACTCGGCGACAGCGTCGCGACCTACGATGCACACGAACAGACGCCGCGTCTTGCCGACCTGCTCGGATTTGATGCAGTCGCGGCATTCGACAATTTCACCTTTCTTGCTCCGGCAGCGCTCGGTGACACGCTGGCAGCGTTCGCCGACCGCGGCGGTGGTGTCGTGCTCGGTGAGTTCTGCTTCACGACCGGCTGGCGGATGCAGGGACGAATCATGACCGGCCAGCACGCAACCCTGGTGCCGGGTGCGACCAACTTCCGTCTCGACTCACTGGGACCGCACCGTTCATCGCACCCGGTGATGGCCGGAGTTCAGCAGGTGGCCGACTTCTACCGGGCAAGCGCGACATTTGCCGCCGGTGCCGAGACAATCGCCCGCTGGCGCGACGGCCGGCCGTTTGTTGCTGTCAGTGCCAGCCGGAAAGTTGTCGGGCTGAACCAGTACCCGGGCAGCATTGCCCGGCCGGACCAGCGATTCGGTGACTGGGTGCTGGTCTGGCACAACGCTCTGCACTTCGCGGCGACCGCGAGCGCGGCAGGCATCACTGCACCGCCACAACCGATCGAACTGCCGGGCCTGACTGTGGGCCCAAACCCGGCCGGCCGCCTGGTCCGATTTGATTGCCGGCTCGGCGCGGACGAACACGGCCGGTTGGCTATCATCGACCTGAGCGGCAGGATTGTGCGCTGCTTTGAAATCGACGGCCGCGCGACCGGACCGCTGACCTGGGACTTGTCCGACGGCCACGGACGCCGGTTGCCGGCCGGCGTCTATTTCTGCCGGCTCAGTTCGACCGGCCACAGCAGCATCAGGAAGCTGGTTCTCCGGTGAGCGAAACGACGAAGCGGCCAACGCCGGCCAAGGAGGATTCGTGAAACGCAATTGCCTCGGAATTCTTACTCTGTTGACCGCAGCCGCGCTGGCCGCAAACGGCCGCTCCGCGGTCGCCGACGACATCATCCACGACACAGTCTGGGCCAGGCCCCCGCTGCCGGTAAATTCGACCGGCACCACCGCCTATGGGTCCGGAACCTACATGACCGAAACACCGACCATCAAGGCGCAGACCGGTTACATGGGCGGCATCGAAGCGCGGGGTTGGGTGAAGTTCGACGTGTCAACCATTCCTCCGGGCTCGGACATCGTCGCCTGCAGTCTGTTGATACGGTGCCTGCAGGTAACAACCGTGCCAAGTCCGATCGAAGTCCGCGTGCTGACGATGAATACCGACCTGCTGACCAACATCAACGAACCGCTCGCCCAGCAGTTCTTCCTCGAATCCCAGACCAACCCGGTGGCGTGCGAGACGCTGTATCCGACGGCAAGTGGCTGGCTTACCGCCCGGTTCACTGCCGCAGGGTTGACCGCACTCGAAGCGCGACTTGCCCAGGGCTGGGCCGCACTCAGCCTGCGCGGAGTCAACGCCAGTTCCTGGAATGCCTGGTTCAATGGACGCAGTTCGGTCAACGACTCGAGCCTGGCGCCGCGACTTATCGTCTCCTACGCCGGCGGCGGTCCGACGCGCGACGTCGCAGTCACCCGCCTGCTCGCGCCGACCGGCTCAGTACCCTACGACACGACCGTGACGCCGGCCTGTTCGGTGTACAACCACGGACAGTTTGAGCCGTTCTACCGGGTCCGGATGCGCATCGGCAGCTTCTACGACGAAGTGGTCGATGTCACAAACCACGGTACGGGCGAACGCCGGCTCGTCCAGTTCCCCACGTGGTATGTGCTCCAGTCGCCCGGTAGCTACGCGGTGGCCTGTTCGACTCGACTTGACGGCGACGGTGACAACAGCAACGACTCACTACTGGCCAGCGTCACGGTGCTCGACTCGAACGCAGGCAAGGACGTCGGCGTCAGCCAGATACTTGTCCCGGCCGGCGAGGTCGGTGCCAACACCGTCGTCATCCCTCAGGTCCAAGTCGCCAATTACGGCACGGTCAATGTCAGCTGTGACGTGCGACTGGTGATTACCGACAGTGCTGTCCCCCCCAACATCCTCTATGACACGACCGAGACCGGTATCGCGGTGCCGGTCGATTCGACGGTTGTGCGCTCATTTGCCCGTCGCTGGACCGCCGGTCCGGTCGGGCCGTACATAACCAGGGCGTTCACCATCTTGCCCGGCGACCAGAACCACTCCAACGACACGGCTCTCGGCGGCGGAACGGTCCTTCCCGGTCCGGCCGTGGACGTCGGCGTCGTGCGCATCAATGCGCCGACCGGCAGTCTCGATACGAGTGCGGCTGTCATTGCTTCGGCGACCTTCCGCAACTGGGGAGCCGCGCCGGCAAGCTTCACCGCCTTTGTCAAGTTGACCGGACCGGGCGGGCTGGTTCATTCTGACGCGGTTACGGTAACTGAACTCGCCGCGGGCGACACATGGCGTCAGCAATTCGTGCCCTGGCCCAAGCCGCATCCGGCCGGCAACTACACGGTACGCTGCTCGACATGGATTGCCGGTGACGGCAACCCGACCAACGACACCCTGACCGGCAGGTTCGCGATTACAGCCCGACCCGACTGGCCACTCGGCTGGGTGGAACTTGAGCCCCTGCCTACGAGCGCCAGGGCCGCGAAAGACGGGGCCTGGCTGGCATACGACGCAGCCGGAGCCAGCATTGTCGCGGCCAAAGGCTACAAGACCGGTGACTGCTACCATTTCGACATCACTGCCGGCTCGTGGTCCGAACTGCCGCCCTGGCCGGCTGGCGTCGAAAACAAGCTGCCGTACAAGGGCTCGGCGGCGTGTGCTGACGGCAACGGCCGCATCTACGCAACCAAAGGCAACAACACCGCGGGCTTCTGGTGCTACGATGCCAGCGCCAACGTCTGGAACCAGCTCGCCGACGTGCCACTCGGACCGTCCAACAAGAAAGTCAAGGGCGGCACCGACCTGGTCTTTGTCATCGAAGGTGAAAGCGCCTGGGTCTATCTGCTCAAAGGATACAAATCCGAGTTCCACCGCTACAGCGTCGCCGCCGGAACGTGGTCGTCGCTCGCCGACGCGCCGGCCGGCGCCAGGCCGAAGTGGGACAAGGGTTCATGGCTCGCCTACGACGGCGAGGACAGAATCTACGCCCACAAGGCGAAGTACCACGAGCTCTACGCCTACTCCATCAGGACCAACACCTGGGGCTCGGCAATGCCCGGTATGCCGCTGCTTTGCCACCATACCGGCAAGAGCAAGAAATCCAAGGACGGCGGCGCCGCGGTTTTTTTGGGCAGCCTGCTCTGGGCACTGAAGGGCGGTAACACCCAGGACTTCTACGCACTCGACCCCGGAACGATGGTGTGGTCTGAGATGGAGACGATACCCGCCATCGGCTCCGCGCTCAGGAAAAAGCGCGTGAAGGCGGGCGGCGACATCACAACCGACGGCGTTGCGCTCTATGCGCTGAAAGGCAACAAGACCAACGAGTTCTGGCGCTACTTTCCCGGCAGCGAACTGCGGGCAACACATGTCAGGCCACTGGACGGCAGAATCCAGTCCGGCGTGCTGGAAACTCGGGAGCCCATCACCGGCAGTTCGTTGCAGTTGCCGGCTGACGGTTCCGCGGCCGTGCTGCGCGCCGGGACGATTAGACTGCAACTGCCCGTGGGAACGAACCAAGGCCGGATTGTAGTAAGGGACTGCGCCGGCCGGGTGCTACGCGAATGGGCGGACTGCCCGGTTGACCGCGATGGCTCGGCCCGGCTCGACCTCGCCGGACTGCCCTCAGGCGTCGCGTTCATCCACGCGACGGGCCTTGGCCGCCCCCTGCGCGTGGTCCTGCTCGACTAGCCCGCGCGCCACCGCAGCCAGACCAGGCCGCGCTCAAGCTTCTTCACCTCGAGAAGCTTGAGCGCCGGCGACGAGCGCACCCGCGCGCAGAAGTCGACCGCGCCTGCGCCCGCGACCACCGGGTGCACCAGCAGGCTGACCTCGCTGGCCACACCCGCGTCGAGCAGCGCCGCGTTCAGGGTGCCGCCGCTGTCCGAGCGCACGACCTTCACACCGTACTCCGCTTCCAGCGCGTCGAGAGCACGCCGCAGGTCAACGCGCGACTTGCCCGCGACGATGCAGTCGACCCGCCCAGCACGCAGGTAGTCGAAGTACGCCTTCGGGGTCCGCCCCGAGCACAGCGCCACCACGTCACGCCAGAACCCGGCCTGCCGCAGAGTCTGCCAGCATCGCACGCGGCCTCGTGTCCCCCGGCTTCGGGGTCCAGCTCGACCCAGCCCGCTCGCGCCTGCGGCCTTCGGGCGCGGCGAGGATGGTGCCCGAGCCGCACAGCGTCGCGTCCTCGCACCAGGTTCCGGCCAGCCGGTAGTACTGCGCGAGGTCCACGTCGAAACCGGTCAGCCTGCCGTCGACGCTCACCGCGTTGTGAATGATGAGTCGCACCGTATCACTCCTCTGCCGTCTCCGCGGCTACCTCGGGCTCGCGGCGCTTGGCTATCTCGGCCAGCAGTACCTGGCGGATGCGCCGCTCGATCAGAAACCCGGCCAACCGGCCTGATTCGTCGACCACGACCAAGTAGTCGCGGCCCTGGTCGTGCATCAACTGCTGCGCTTCCTTCAGGCTGGCGCCGGCCCGAATCGTGTGCTGCACCGGCTCTATCAGGTCGCCCGCGACCAGCAGCGGCCCGACGTCGGGCAGGTTCAGCGTCGCTTTCAGCCCTTCGAGCGTGACCACGCCCAGCGGCCTGCCGCCAGAATCGACCACCGGGAAGTACACCGCGTCGGTATGCGCCACGGTCGCGAAGACGGTCTCGAGCGGCGCGTCGAGCCCAAACGACGGCTGGTCGATCTTCATCACGTCGCCGACCCGGAAGCTCGCCAGCAGGTCCTCTGGGCTGACGTTGCGGCCCGCCTCGCCCGCGGCAATGATGGCGTAGCGCACCGAAGGCGGTCCGATGAGCTGGACGATGAGCGTCGTTGCGGTCACGATGCCGACGATGGCCGCGCTCATCTCCGGGTGACCGGCGAAGACCGACGCCGACAGCACCGCTAGCCCGATTGCGACGCCCGCCTGCGAGAAGAGGCAGAACCCGAGGAACCGGCGCACGACCACCGGGGCTTGGCTCAGTCGCGCGCCCAGCCACACCCCGGCGAACTTGCCCCCGCTCCGGCCGAACACGTAGACCGCCACCGCAAGCCACATCACCGGGGTCATCGCCCCTATCGATAGCCGCGCCCCGACGAGCACGAAAAACAGCACGAACAGCGGCGGCGCGAAGACGCGCACGATGCCGACGACTTCGTCCGACTCGCGCCCGGCCAGGTTCGCGTACACCGCACCGAACGTCATCGCCGCAAGAATCATATCCACGTGCAGCGCCTCGCTTGCGCCGACCAGAAGCATTATGCTCCCCAGCGCCAGCGCCAGCACCAGCTCGCGCTCGGGAATGTGGCGCGCCAGCCAGCGGAAGGCCAGTGCCACCAGCCCGCCCAGCGCCACCGCGCCGACGATCTCGGCAAGCGGCCGCAGCACGGTCAACGCCGAGAACGGCGACTGGTCGAGCATCGTGCGCGCCACCGCGGCCGCGAACCCGAACAAGAGCAGCGCCAGCCCATCGTCCAGCGCCACTATCGCCAGCACCATCGACGTCAGCACTCCGGCGCTGCGGTACTCCCACAGCACGTCCACGGTCGCGGCCGGCGCGGTCGCCGACGATATCGCGCCCAGCACCAGCGCCAGCGGCCAGTTGCCCGTCAGAAACCCGATGAGCACCGTGACGACAAGGAAGGCGCCGACCCCCTCGGCCAGCAGGATGATCAGCGCGCTCCGGCCGTGTCTGCGGAACATCGTCAGCTTCAGCTCCGAACCGATCATGAACCCGATGATGCCCAGCGCCAGCAGGCTGAACGGCGTCAACCCATCGGCCGTGCGCGCGTCGATGAGCTTCAGCCCGCTCGAACCGAGAACCACGCCGATGACGATGTAGGCGACGACCTGTGGTATCTTCAGCCGCTTGAACAGCCGCGCCCCGAACGTGCCCAACAGCACCGCCAACGCGACGGTGAGCATTATGTTGAACTGGATGCCGCCAATCACCGTCCGGCTCCCCGGCTACCGGTCGCCAGCACGACCGGCCGCGCCGCGCCGCCGCCCGCGTACAGGTAGACCCCGGCCGGAACCTGCCTGCCCCGGCGGTCTCGGCCGTCCCAGGCGACCCGGCCGTCGCGCGGCCGGAGTTCCGCCACCAGTCGGCCGTCGGGCGCGAACAGGCGGATGGTCTGCCGGCAACGCAGGCTCATACCCGGTCGCAATGGCGACGGCACGACCAGCCCTGCGCCCTCGACTGCCTCGGCCGGCCGTTCGGCAATTCCCGACACGGTCTGCCACGCGACTTCCTGCAACCAGCGCGCATCCGCCGGACTCAAGCCGCCGTGGAACGCAAGGCCGGTCGGGTCATCGCCGTGCAGGACCGCGTAGAACACGCAGGCTCCGAGGTAGGTGCCCTTCAGCGTCGCGTGACACTCGTCGTCCTGCCAGAGGTCGATGCTCGGGTTGAGCAGGCGCGCATTGCGCCACGCCTCGCCCACCGGCACCAGCACCGCGGCCAGTTCGTCGGCAATCATCCGGTACGAAACGGACACGCTGTCCTGCATCTCGAAGTAATCGCGGAAACCAGGGCTCGAATGACCGCCATAGGTGTGGGTGCCGCCGTCGCGCCAACCCCACGTCAGGTAGAACGCGGTCTGCGCCCCGCGCGCCGCTATCAGCGCGTCGAGGCTGCGCGCCGCCGGGTGCATCAGGCTGTCCCGGCACCAGTTGATGGCCGGTATCTGGCTCTGCTCCTGCAGCACCACGTAGTCCCACTGGCGGCCGCTGATCGAGTCCAGGGTCGGCTGGTATGCGACGTGCTGGTGCAGAGCGTAACCGCCCGGCGCGCTCGTGGCGGTCCTCACGACGAACCCGCCCGCCTCGGACAGCCCGCGGAACAGCGCGGGCAGGTCGTTGACATAGGTGTGGCTGTTGCCGACGAACAGCACATCCAACGCCCGCGCGCCCGCCAGCAGCAGAACCAGGCCCAGCACCACGCGTTTCATCTGCCGATGCTAGACCATCCCGCGCTCGCGGTCAAGCGCTTGACCGCACTACTCCCTGCTCTATGTTCATTCGTGACCGAACCGACCTTCACCGCACGGCTCGTCGAACTCCAGCCCAGCCAACTCTGGGTCAGCTCAGAAAAGCTCGCCGCGGTGATGGCCGGGCGCGAGCGGCTGCTCCCGGCCGACGTCGCGCCGCTCCCGGTCAAACAACTGGCCGACTGCCTGATGCTCACCGACGGCCACACCCGCGCGGTCGCGGCCGCGCTGTCCGGCATCAGCGAACTGACGGTCTACTGGAAAACAGACGACCTTGACTGGGAAGCATACGAGGAGTGTGTCCGCTGGTGCCGCGATGAAGGCATCCGCTCGGTGTCAGACCTCAGGACCCGAATCGTCCCTCCCGATGAGTACCAGCGCCTCTGGTATGACCGCTGTGACGCCCTGCACATCGAGCTGGCTCGCCGCCGCGGCACGACTTTCGAACCGCAGACCGGCAAGCGCTTGAAGATGGTCCTCTCCCTGTCCTCTCCGCTGCCGGGGCCGAGCATCGACTGTCGCGCAGTCTCCAACGCCGACGCCCCGGCGCTCGCCGACCTGATGCTCGACGCCTACCGCGGCACGGTCGACTACAACGGCGAGACGCTCGAGGACGCGCGGTCCGAAATCGACCGGACGATGGCCGGTGCCTACGGTCGCTTCCTGCCCGATTGCTCTTTCGTGGCTGCGAGCGCCGGCGACCTGCAGTCGGCCTGCCTCATCACCCTGCTCAATGAAGGTTCGCCGGATGTGGTTCCACTGCTAGCCTTCTCGATGACCCGCCCTTCAGCGCAGCGTCGCGGCCTCGCCTCGGCCCTGATACTGCAGTCGGCCCGCGCCCTGGCCGCCGCGGGTCACACTCGGCTCTCGCTCGTGGTCACCGCCGCCAACCTCCCCGCCCGCCGGACCTACGACAAGCTCGGCTTCACACCTGCCGACTGACTTCCGCCCGAATGGCGAGCGCCCCGCATAACGGGGCGCAGTGTGACCGGCCAACCTCAGTCTGCCTGAGTGCCCGGGCGCGAAGCCCACTTCTCCGGCTCAAACGGCTGGCTGAGCTGAACGCAGATTGCCCGCCAGCGCTCGGCCGCATCCGGCGAATCCAGCACCGGCACGTAGCCGAGGTCAAAGTAGATGCTGATGGCCGGGAGGCGGAAGTCCTCGGTCCCCAGCCCGAAGTCGAGGTACCCGGCCGCGGCCAGCCGCCACGTCACCGCGGCAACCAGCATCCTGCCCACGCCCCGTCCCCGGTGCTCCGGGTCGACCGCGACCCAGCCGATGTCACCCGAGAACGGCCGCCTGCCGGTGTAGTTGTGCAGGGCCATCGCAGTGCCGACGATGCGGTCTGTCGACTCCTCAACCGCCATCAGCCAGCCGTCCGGCAGCACGCGCTCAAGCGAGTACGCCAGCCGTTCATTGTCCCATCCCGGCCAGCCGCACTGCTCCATCAACTCAAAGAACCGCGGCTCGTCCCCGGGCCGGAAGATGCGCGTGTGGTAGCCCTCGGGCGGGCTCACGCCGTTCGGCGCGCCCGGCATCTCGCCGGTCCAACGCATCCGCAACTGCGGCCGCTCGTCGCTCATTCGGCGGCGCTCCTTTCAAAGCTCATCTGTGGCCACAGGATAGACCGCCCAACCGGCCGGTCAAGCGGCAAGACTGACAGGTCTGCTACCGGCACGACCGAATGGCCGGCGTCTGGCGCTGTGCCGACCGCGGGCAGAGCTTCCCGCTGCGCCGAATCCTGACCGAACCGCCTCACTCGGAGCCCCGGTGTTTCCGGCCAAGCCTCACCAGAACCTGTGCGCGGTATGGCTCATCGGCCGGCGTGCCCGCCTGCGGGTTGACGCGCCGCGCCTGTGGTCTAGTATCTGTGTGCCGAGCCGACAGGAGGTATCTTGCTGCTTGTCATGTTGACGCTCGTCACGCAGGCGCCGACCGTGCCGATGCGCTGCGCGACCCCGCTGTTCGAAGAACTGAAGTCCGCAGGGCTGCCGCCCAAGCCCTTGCCCCGCGCCGCGGCCGAGCGGCTGCAGATCGGCGATTCGCGCGTGATGTGGCTGCAGAATATGAGCGTGATGCCGCCAGCGCAGTTCCAGGCAAACATGACCTGCCGGGCAGTCGGCCCGCACTGCTACGTGATGGTTGAAGACTCGGCGTGGGCGGCCGGGCAGATGGACTCGGCCGCTGCCGCGCGCATCGCCGAGCGGTTCGACTTATCCAGCCCACGCGACAGCACCAGGGGCGTGTGGGGGCACAACACATCGGTGCTGGGGATGCCGCCCGACGCCATCGACAACGACTCGGCCATCTACCTGCTTTACTACGACATCGGCAGCTTTCACGGCTACTCTTTCGACGGTTTCTGGCAGTACTTCGACCAGTACTACGATACGACTGCGATGCGGCTGTGGGGCTATCACTCCAACGAGGTCGAGTGCGTGTACCTCGACTGCTGGCCCAACAACCCCTCCGGGGACTACCGCATCGCCATCGCCGCCCACGAGTTCGGTCACATGATTCACTGGAACTACGACCCGGCCGAGTCGCTTTGGGTGGCCGAGGGCAACTGCGAGCTGGCGATGTGGCTCTATGGCGCGCCCGACCCGGTGTCGTCTTTCCCGTCGAACCCGGACAACGACCTGACGAGCTGGACCGGGTCCTGGGCCGACTACATCAAGACCTACCTGTTCTTCCTCTATCTCTACGAGCAGTACGGCGGCCGGGTCGGATCAGACCTGATTCACAACATAATCGCCTCGCCATTCACCAGCATTGAGGGCATCGACTCGGCCTTCGCCGCGACCGGGCTGGACGAGCGGTTCGCCGATGTCTTTGACAGCTGGGTCCTGGCCAACCGCATCAACGATACGTCTTTCGCGGGCGGCCGGTACGGCTACTACGGCGAGCGCGTGCCGCGGTTCGGGGTTGCCGGATACCACTTCACGTTTCCGGTGGCGCGCAGCGGCGACCTGAACCGCTGGGCCGGGGAGTACATTCTCTTTCAGGGCGGGATCGGTCTCGACGCGACCTTCGACGCTGCCGACGACGCCGAGTTCCGGCTGTTCGTGATCGGGCTGGACACGGTGGGGCGCCGGCTGCTCGTGGACACGATTGCGCTCGACTCGGCGGGCCGGGCCGACATCAGCGTGCCGGGTTTCGGCACGGACTGGCAGTCGGTGTACCTGGTGCCGGCAAACCACACTCCCTCGGGGCGGCGGTCCTACAGCTACACGGCGAACGCATCGGGCATCGTCGAGCGGCCGGGCGCGACGCGCGGCCGCGTCGGCGAACAGACCGTCTGTCGCGCCGCCGACCTGCGCCTGCATCCGGCCGAACAGGCGTTCTCTGCCGACGGCCGCGCGGTCCGGTCGGCCGATGAGCTCAGACCCGGAGTCTACTGGCTCAGGGCCGGCGAGGAGACTCGCCGGGTCGTCCTGGTGCCCTAGACCAGCCACAATGGAGGTTGTATGACACGTATCGTGATTCTGACCGCAATGCTCTGCGCAATCGCCGCCGCGCAAACCGGTGCGGTCGACACCGTCGGCGGCACGACGTTCGACAACCAGAACACCGGCCCGGCCCTGCAGTGGATAGTCAATGACCCGGCGAACGGCATCCACGTAGCGTGGCTCTATAGCGCGCTGGCGCGCGGGTCGAACTGGCCCGACCGGACAATGAAGTACAACTACCTTGACCGCGCGACCGGCGAGTGGAACTGGGTGGACCCGGAGGACTTCATGCTGTCGGGCCTGAACTCCCAGAACCGGCGCACCGGGTATGGCACGATGGAACTCGACCCGGCCGACGGCACAGCGCTGGTCGCGGCGCACTACAGCCTGGGCGGGATGCCGCCGCAGTGGTGCCCGGTCGTGGCGCGGGACGTCGCGCCCGGGGGCGGCATTTTCGACTGGTGCATCGGAGAACCGAATCTTGTCAATCACTTCCTGCCCGTGGTCGCGGCCTCGCCGGGCGGCATCGTGCACCTGCTTCACATCCAGTTCGCCACGTCGGACAACCTGTTCTACTCGCGTTCGACAAGCTGGTGCGACTGGGACGGGCCGCAGGGCTGGCTGCAGTCAGGCGCGTACGGCCACAACCTGTGCGCCTCGCATCAGACCGGCGCGGTGGTCGCTTCCTGGCTCGGCGGCTCGGGCGCTGAGGCGGCCCTGTTCGTACGGATGTCGACGGACGCGGGGGCGAGCTGGGCCGCGCCGGCCGAGCTGGTGCCGCCGAGCGTGTATGGCGGCGATACGGCCACGACCTGCGGCCAGGGCGCGAACATCCTGTTCGACCGCAACGATGACTGGCTGCTGGCGACCGTGCTGGTGCCGGTGGTCGCGGAGACCGCGCGCAGCAACCCGGCCGAGATATGGGTGTTCAAGTCGGCCGGGGTGAGTTGGCACCGGGTGCGCCGGGCCGGTGCGAGAGCGCCGGCCGGTTCGACGGGGTCGAGCGCGACGTTCTGCGGCCGGCCGTCGCTCGGGCAGAACCCGGCGACCGGGCGATTCTGGATGACCTGGGAGGAGTTTGACTCGCTGGACGTCGAGCCGACCACCGGGCTGTTGCGGGCCGAAGTCTGGTGCGCGTGGTCGGACGACGGGGCCGCGTGGTCCGAGCCGGTCCGGCTGACCTCACCCGACGGCACCTCGAAGCGGTTCCCGGTCCTGGCGCGGGATTGCACACAGGATTCGCTGGCGGTGTTCTTCCTGCAGGACGTGATTGCCGGGTTCAACTCCGACTCGATTGGCGCGGTGTCGGACAACCCGGTCTGCGTCTGGCGTGGTGCGCTGGCGGGCATCGCCGAGACAGGAGGCCGCGGGCCGCGCGCCCGGCTGGCCGGGAACGGCATCGCGCGCGCCGGTGCGTCGCTGGTGGTTGCCGGCCGGGCGAAGCTGTTCGGGCCGGATGGCCGCGTCGCTGCCGAAGGCCGGGGCGGCCGTGTCTCGACAGCCGGGCTCAAGGCCGGCGTGTACTGGCTCGATGACGGAGCTTCCCGCCGCCGGTTCGTGGTCGTGCGCTGAAGCGCCGGGCAACATCGGCCCGCGCCGGCGCGTCATACTCCAGAACGGCAGTGCCGCTCAACGGAGGTAACTTGAACCGAATCACCCTTGCCGCGCTGGCGGCGACGCTCCTGGTCGCGTCCAGCTGCTACGTGCCGACGCCGCAGGCCAGCAAGACCGAGATCGTGACCGAGCGCTGGGAACCGGCCGGAGCCGAATCGCTGACCGTCGCACTTGCTGTTGGTGTCGGAACCCTGAAGGTTGCGGGCGGTGCCGAGGCCGCGGCCGAAGCTTCGGTGAGCTACAACATTCCTGACTGGAAGCCGGTGATGTCGTACGAGGCGTCAGATGGTCTCGGCCGGCTGGACTTGTCCCAGCCGTCGAGCGTGGTCGGCGTGACCTGGCCCGGCAGTATCCGCTACGACTGGAACGTCCGGCTGGGCGACTCGCTGCCGACGCGGCTTGAGGTGAAGTTCGGCGCGGGCAACGCGGAGCTCGACCTCCGCGGGATAGACCTGCGACGGCTGTCGGTCGACGCGGGCGCGGGCGAAGGCCGTCTCGACCTCTCCGGGCCGCGCCGCGCGCCCCTGTCCGTGGCGATAAACGCCGGGGTCGGCAGGCTTGTGCTGGTGCTGCCACGCGCGACACCGGTGGCGGTGAGTGTCGAGGGCGGGATCGGTGACGTGAGCGCGCCCGGCCTTGCCCGGCGCGACGGCAGGTATGTCAATGACGCAGGCTCAGGCCCGGCGGTCGAAGTGAACATCAAGGCCGGCATCGGCTCGGTGATACTCCGGCTGGCCGAAGAACCGGGCGAGATTATCTGACAAGGAGGAACGGAGTGGCAAGCGAGAAACGTAAGTCTTTGTGGGATGAAGTTGCCGGCTGGCTGACCGGTACGGCCGATTCGGCAATCCGCGAGGCCGAAGACCTGACCCGGCGCGGCCGGCTGAAGATGGACATGATGCGGCTGAGCCGGGAGATCGAGAAGGCTATGGCCAGACTCGGCGGCAGAATCTACCGGCTGGTGGATACAGGCGAAACCGGGACCGGCAACGCTCTGACCGACGACCGCGAGGTGGTTCGGCTGGTCGCCGAGTTGCGCGAGCTGGAGTCTGAACTCAAGGAGCGCCGCGCCGAGTACGAGGCTGAGAAGAGAAAGAAGAAACGCTAGCCGGCGCGCTTGCCGCTGCGGCCCGGCTCTTCCAGCGGCACGCCGGCGCGGCAGAGCGGGCAGTCCGCTGCCTCGTGGGTCGTGACCTGCTGCCGGTAAGCACCGAACAGCGGCACCCCGAAGTCCACGCCCGGGCTGCGGTCGACATACACCCCGACCCCGACAATCCCGGCGCCGGCCGCGCGCACCGCGTCAAGAGTCTCCTGAATCGAACCGCCGGTGGTCATCACGTCGTCCACGACGAGCACCCGGTCGTCCGGACCGAGCTTGAATCCGCGCCCGATGCGGCGACCGGTCTCGGCCTTCTCCGCGATGATGCAGCGCGTGCCGAGCTGGCGCGCGACCTCGTAGGCGATGATGACGCCGCCGGTCGTCGGGCCGCAGACCGCGGTGGCAAGGCTGTCGCGGAACCGCTCGGCGACCGCCCGGGCAAAAGCCTCGCACACAGGCGGCTGTTCGAGGATACGGAACTTCTCGAAGTAGCGGTCCGAGTGCCGGCCCGAGGTCAAGAGGAAGTGGCCCTCGCGCAGCACACCGTGCCGCTTCATCATCGCGCCAAGGTCAGAATTCACTGCGCGCCTCCCTGTCTGAGCTCCTCGCGGATTCGCTCCAGCGCGGCCAGCGGGTCGGACGCGGCATACACCGGCCGGCCCACCACAACATAGTCGGCCCCGGCCCGCGCCGCCTCGGCCGGGGTCATTGTCCGGGCCTGGTCATCTGCGGCGTCCGTGCTCATCCTGATGCCCGGCGTGACAATCTTGAAGGCGCTGCCGCAGGCCGCGCGAATCACGGCAATCTCGTTGGGCGACGACACGACCCCGCCGCAACCGCAGTCCCGCGCCATCCGGGCCAGCGCCTCGACCCGCTCGGGCACGGGCTGGCGCCGGCCCGTGACCCGCTCCAGCGCGGCCTCGTCAAGGCTGGTCAGCACCGTCACGCCCAGGACCAGGGGCCGGGCCTGCGACTTCTCTGCGGCCTGAGCCGCGGCCTCAAGCATCTTTGGCCCGCCCATCGTGTGCACAGTGAGCATCGCGACGCCGAGCTCGGCCGCCGCGCTCACCGCCTTGGCCACGACCGACGGAATGTCCGAGAACTTGAGGTCGAGGAACACGGACGCGCCGCGGCCGGCAAACTCACGCACCAGTCCCGGCCCGGTGCGCGTGAAAAGGTCCATCCCAAGCTTGTAGACATCCGCGCCCGCGCCGACGCGCTCAAGGAACCCAAGCGCCTCGGCGCTCGTGTCGGTATTAAGTGCCAGGACTATCTTTGTCATCGTTCTGTCTCCCGTGTTCGGCCGACAATCGTCGAGACATCCTCCACTCTGTTCGCGCGGCACCACTGCGCCAGTTCCTCGGCAACGTTGGCCGGTGCGGCCGGGTCAGCCAGGCTGGCCGTGCCGACTTCGACCAGCGACGCGCCGGCCGAGAGAAACTCGGCCGCGTCCGCCCCGGACATCACGCCGCCCGAGCCGATTATCGGCACCTTCACCGCGCGCGCGACACGGTCAACGCAATAGAGCGCGAAGTGCTTGAGCGCCGGGCCGGAGATGCCGCCGGTGCGGCCGCCGAGAAACGGCCGGCCGTCGGGCCCGAGCGCAAGACCGAAAAGGGTGTTGATGAGAGTAACCGCGTCGGCGCCGGCGCTGGCCGCGGCGCGCGCGGTCTCGGCCGGGTCAACGAAGTTGGCGGTGAGCTTCACCGACAGCAGCTTCGCGGTCCGCTCCCGGCAGGCACGGGTGATGCGCTCGACCGCGGCCGGAGACTGGCCGAAGGCGGCGCCGCCCTCGCGCACGTTGGGGCAAGAAACATTGATCTCGAATCCGTCGACCGGCTCGGGGTCAAGCCGGGCCACTATCTCGGCGTACTCATCGATCGCCGACCCGGCGACATTGACCAGGAGCCGGCTGCGGCGCGCGCCCAGACCGGGCAGGATGTCGCGGCAAAATGCCTCAAGTCCGGGGTTCTCCAGCCCGACCGAATTGATGACCCCGCCCGGGAACTCCCAGATGCGCGGCGGCGGGTTGCCGATGCGGGGTTCGAGCGTGACCGCCTTGGTGACGATGCCGCCGACGCGCGCTGCCACGGCCGGAAAAGCCTGCCCGAATCCGAAAGTCCCCGATGCGGCAAGCACCGGGTTGGCGAACTCCAGGCCCGCAACGCGCACCGTGAGATTCACAGCCTTACCTCGTTGAGCAGCACTACCGGGCCGTCCTGGCAGAAACGCACGTAACCGCCCTCGCGCCGGGGCAGTGCACAGCAGGCGCACAGGCCAGTGCCGCAGCCCATCCGTTCTTCAATGAAACCCCATACCGGGATCGGGTCGAGGCGTCGGACCAGGTCGGCGAGCATCGCCCGTGGCCCGCAGGCCACGACGACCGGGCTGCGGGCGGCGCGGGCCGCCTGCTCAGCGAGCGTGGTCACCGGGCCCTTGCGGCCGCGGCTGCCGTCGTCGGTTGCGACCGCGACCGGCACGCCCAGCTTCCGGAACTCGGACAGAAGGACCAGCTCGGCCGCGCGCCGAGCCCCGAGCAGCACCTGCAGGCGGTTGGCGTCGCGGTTGCGCCGCGCGAAATGCAGCAGCGGCGGTATGCCGATACCGCCGCCGCAGACGATCACATCGCGATCGCGGAACCGGGGCGCGGGCCGGCCCAGCGGTCCGAGCAGGTCAAGCCTGTCGCCGCGCCGCGCCTGCGCGAGCAATGCCGTGCCCCGGCCGGCAACCCGGAACACCAGAAGCAACCGCTCGCCGGTGACGTCGGCGACCGAAATCGGCCGGCGCAGCAGCGGGTCAGGGCCTGCGCCCGCGCGCGCGTTGACGAACTGGCCGGGCTGGATGCGCGTCGCGAGGCGTGGCGCGTCGAGCCAGAGCGAAACGATGCCCGGTCCTGACTCGCGCCGGGCAACCACCGGGCAGAGGTGCGGGCCTAGCGCAGTTCGAATACCACCCTCCGGTCAAGCCAGTACTCATCCGGCCCGGACGAGACGGTGCGGCGCCGGCCCTCGCTGCGCACCGCGATGCGGCCGCGCTCCACTCCCTCGGCGACGAGAAAATCGCGCACCGCACGGGCGCGGCGCAGACCGAGCGCGTCGTTGTATGAGTCATCGGCGCGCGGGTCGCAATGGCCGACAAGCGTGATGCGGACTCCGGTGGCGTCCTTGAGCTGCGCGGCGTTGCGGCGCAGTATCTCGGCGGCATCAGGCCGAATCGCCGAGCTGTCGGTGTCGAAGTAGACGGTGGCCAGTTCGAGCCTGTCTTGAACGGCTGAGTCGGGCCGCGCCGGCAACTGGTCTTTGGCGACCGGCTCGGCTTCGGCCAGCGGCGTCGGTTCCGGCTCGGGTTCGCGCTCGCCAGCCAGCTCGCGCAGTCGACGGTCGTCAGGCCGGGTTCGGCCGGTGACGCCTTCCGGAGGCAGGGGTTCGGGCGTCGGTTCGAATTCCGGTTCAGGCGGCGTTGTCGCGCCGGTGCCGGCCGGCGCTGCGGTCGTTTCAGCGGAAGCCGGTCTTGCGCGCCTGGGCACGCTCAAACCGAGCCAGCGCCGCGCCTCGTCGGCGTAGTCGGTCTCAGGGTATTCCGCGATGAGGCTGCGCAGAAGCGGCTCGGCCGCGGCGGTATCGGCCCGGGGCGTGCGCAGTATCCAGGCGCGGGCCAGCCGGGCCTTGGGCGCAAACCGGCTCTGCGGAAACGAATCATCAACCTGGGCATATAGCTCCAATGCCCGGTCGTACTCGCCGAGGCTGACGTTGTGGGCTTCGGCAAGCATGAACAGCGCTTCATCGGCCGGCTTTGACCCGGTGCGCAACGCGTCAATCGCCTCAACCAGCGCGCCGCGCCGCGCCGCGAGCAGGCCGTAGCGCGACTCGGGACGGCGGGTGCGGGCGGTGTCGAAACAGGCCTTGGCCGCGGCGATGTCCCCGGTCTGCTCGTGGTGGCGGCCGATGCGGTACATCGCCTCGGCGCCAAGGTCGTTCTGGGCTCTGACCTTCTGCCAGGCCGCGACCGCTTCCTCCTTGCGGTCCGCGCCCTCCAGGGCACGACCGAGCAGAAGGTTGGCGCGATCGTCAAGCTGGGGGTAGCGGCCGATGACATCGCGCAGGATACGCAACGCGGGTTCCCATTTCTCCTGCTCGACCATCGCCGCCGCGACCTGTATCTGGGTCTCGGCCCGGCGCCGCGGGTCGGGCGCGACCCGGGCGTAGCGGACATAGTAGTTCTCCGCCTCATCATAGCGGCCGGACTTGAAGCTGGCGTCGGCCAGCAGCCTGAGCGCCTCGTCGCGGTGCGGCGAGCGCGGGTAGCGCGCCAGAAAAGCGGCAAGCGAGTCGGTACCCTCGCCGGTGTCGTCGCGCTCGACGAACGACCTGGCGATGGCGAACGTGGCATCGTCGGCCAGGCGCGGGTACTCGACCCGCACGGCCTGGAGCGCAAGCAGGCCCTCGGCCTGGCGCTTGTCGGCGATCAGGGCGCGGGCCCGGAACAGCGCCGCCTCGCCCGCGAGCGGGGAACGGGGAAAGGCCAGAGTCAGCTGGTCAAAGCTGCGCATCGCCTTGCCGTACTGGCCGGTTTCGTAGTAGCTGCGGCCGATCAGGAAAAGCGCGTCGTCGACCCAGCGCGAGCGGGGCCAGCGCTGGATGACCCGGGCCGACCGCTCGATCGACTTGTCGAACTTGGCCTTGGACTGAACCTGCTGGTTCTGGTCCTTCAGGCGCAGCCCTTCCTTGAAGTTCTTCTCAGCGTTGTAGAAGGTGTTGAAGTAGGCGCACCCGGTTGCCAGCAGCAGCGCGGGCAACAGGATGCGGGCGGCGATGCGCGGGGGGCTTATCAAGCTGAACTCTGCTCTATCTTACGCACGGGCGCGGCCCGATGTCAAGCCGGCCCGGACACCTGTCCGAGTCCGGGCCGTGCCGCCGCGGCATCCGCTTGCATTCCCGGCCCGGCCCGGCATAATGGAGTCGCCCGCACCGCAGAAGGCAACAATACTTACTTAGGAGATATCGTGACCCAGAAAGAGACAGCTTCCGCAATCCGTACGGAGCTGGCGCGGATGAGCGCTGCCGGGTGCAGCTTCGCCGATGCCCGCTTCTACGACGAGGACCGCAGCGAGTCGCTCTTCATCCGCGACGGCAACCTGGAGGGCAACAGCGGCGGCCTGGAACGGGGAATCGGCGTGCGCGTGCTGTTTGACGGCGCGTGGGGCTTCGCCGCTGCGGCCGAGCTCGAGGCCATTCCGGCCGTGTTTGACCGCGCGCTGGCCAACGCCCGCGCCGCGGCCCGGCTCCCCGGCTTTCCCAAGACCATGGGCGAAGCCAGACCGGTCAAAGGCGAGTACCGGCCGCCGGTCGAGCGCGACCCGTTCGAAGTACCGCTCGCCGAGAAGCTCGAACTGCTGATGGGCATCGACGCCGCGCTCAAGGACGCGACGGTCGCACACCGAATGGTGCAGGCGCACTTCCAGCGCCGCCACATCTTCTACTTCAACACCGAGGGCACCGAGGTCGACCGCCGCGCGCTCAACACCTTCGGCACGATGATGGTGATGGCACCGGACAAGCAGGGCCGGATGCAGCGGCGCAGTGCCGACCTTTCCTGCGACGGCACCGGCACGCGCGGCTGGGAGTGGATGGCCGACTCCTGTTGCTTCGCGGGCAACGCCGACCGCATCAAGCTCGAACTCGGCCAGATTGTCGCGGCCGAGCCGATGCCCCCGGCGCGGCGCGACCTGATCATCCTGCCCGGTCAGGGTTTCCTGCAGGTGCACGAGACCATCGGCCACGCGCTCGAACTCGACCGCATCCTCGGCTACGAGCTGTCGTTCGCGGGCGGCTCGCACGTGCGGCCGGAGATGATCGGCACGCTGCGCTACGGCTCGAAGCTGCTCAACTGCCGCGCCGGGGTCACGCCCAACTCGCCCGGCACATTCGGCTACGACGACGAGGGCACGCCCCAGCACGAGTACTTCCTCATCAAGGAAGGCATCCTCGTCAATGTGCTCTCCTCGCGCGCCGACCTCGCCGAGGCCAACGCCAAGGCCGGCAGGACGGTCGTGACCGAATCGGGCGCCGCGGCCCGGGCCTGCGCATTCTACCGCACGCCCATCGACCGGATGACCAACATTAACATCGACTACGGCGACTCGGGCTCGCTCGATGACATCACCGCTGCGACCGGGGACGGCGTCATCGTCGACGTACCGGTATCCTGGTCCATCGGGTCGAACCGGGAGCACTTCCACTTCGGCTGCGAGATTGCCTGGCAGGTGAAAGACGGCAGGCGCGTCGGGGTCTGGAAGAACCCGACCTACCACGGCCACACCCTGGAGTTCTGGAACTCGCTCGACATGGTCGGGTCGAAGCCGACCTGGCGCCTCCAGCAAGTGCCCAACTGCGGCAAGGGCGAGCCCAACCAGATAATGGAACTCGGCCACGGCATACCGGTGATGCGCTTCCGCAATGTCGAAACCGGGGAGAAGGAGTAAGCCATGCTCGACAATCGCATCCGCGAACTGCTGCTCGAGGCCCGCGACCGCTGCCGCAAGGCGGGAGTGCAGGCCGAGTTCAACTTCCACCGCGAGAAGTCCTCGCTCATCCGACTGGGCAACTCGTCGGTCGCGCTCTCGACCGGCGAACAGCTCACCCGGCTCGATGTCGGCGTGACCGACGGCCGCCGCACCGGTTCCTACTCGCTGACCGCGGACATCTCCTCGCGCACCGTGCTCGACGACGCGATCGAGCGGGCGCGGGCCGCCTGCGCCGCGGCGGTGCCCAAGGACTACGACCCGATATTCTGCACCGTGCAGGAGACGGTCGACGACTCGACCGGCTACGACCCGGCGCTCGAGGCGCTCTCGCCCGAGGCCAAGACCGCGCTCTGCGCCGAGGTCATCAAGGAACTCAAGCCGCGCGGCAAGTACGACTTCTCCGGGTCCTGGTCCACCGGCGCGACCGAGATGTACGTGATCAGCACCGCCAACGACAACGAAGCGTACCGGCGGCTGACCGACGGCAAGCTCGTCATCGTGCTCAAGGAGCAGGACAGGAAGTGGGAGCTCTCGGCCGAGCGCACCCAGAAAGCGGCCGGCAGTTTCAGCGCGGCCGACATCATCGAAGAACTCAGCGCCCGGTTGCCGGTCTACGAGAAGAACCCCGGGTACAAGACGGCCATCGGCCGCCAGCGCGTGCTGTTCGCGGGCCAGGCCGTGGCCGAACTGGTCATGCTGTCGGTCTGGGGCGGCTTCTTCGGCCGCAGCTTCGAGGAGAAGCGCGCTTTCACCGCGAATCTCAAGTTCGGCGACAAGCTCTTCGGCGAGGCCATCTCCATCGTCGACGACCCGGCCAACCCGGACTGCTTCGGGATGCCCTTCGACTTCAACGGCATGCGCCGGTCGCGCTTCGTGCTCGTCGAGAACGGAATCTTCCGCAACGTGATGTACGACAGCGTCACCGCGGCCAAGTACGGCCGCAAGCCCACCGGCCACGACGGCCAGGTCGACGCGGCGATGCTGCCCGGTTCCGCGCCGGCCGGCATCGAGGCCGGGCTCAAGCTCGCGGGTGACGCGCTGTTCATCCCGCACCTGCACTACATCCACCTGCCCGACCCGACAAAAGGGATGTTCACCGGCTCATCGCGGTTCAACGCGATGCGCGTCGAGAAGGGAACGCTGACCGCGCCCCTGTTCTCGACCCGCGTGACCGACGAGATACCGAGCGTGCTCAACCACGTCGTCGCGGTCAGTTCGAAAACCGTGCCCGTCAACGTTTCCGGCACCTATGACCGGCGCTCGCCCAACGCAATCAGCGTGCCCGAGTACCTGCTCTGCGACGAGGTTCGCATCAACGACGTGGCCGACAGCTTCTAGACCGCAATCTCTGCGCGGCGGGCAGGGCAACCTGCCCGCCGCGGCGTTCTCGTCGGGTATGCTTGACTGACCGACCCGGCCGGCTATCCTTACCGCGCCCGACAATCCGTGACTGCCGAGGTGGCGGAAATGGCAGACGCGCTAGCCTCAGGAGTTAGTGGACTCACCTCCATGGGGGTTCAAATCCCCCCCTCGGCATACATCATCAGTGGGGATTTGGCTGCGGCGGGTTCTGCCCGCCGCAGTGCACCTCCACCCCATCAGCATGCCTCATCAGTGGGGATTTGGCTGCGGCGGGTCCTGCCCGCCGCAGTGCACCTCCACCCCCTCGGCATACCTCATCGATCCTGTCCATCTGACATAAGACCGCGCGGCCCGGCTTCTGCTCAGCCGATTGCCGCTACCTGCGCGCTTTGTTCTGTGGAGTCCGGGTCTTGGGCCCGCGTGCCTTCGACCCGGGAATCGGCGTCTGGGGTCTGGAAACCGGGGCTTGCTGTCGGGAGCTTTGCGCCTGAAACGCCTGCCAGCCGCCCGGAAAGTCGGTGAGCCGGCCATCGCGCAGTTCAAGCACGCGGCCCGCGAGCTTGTCGAGCAGAGCCCGGTCGTGCGAGGTGAAGAGAATCGCGCCCAGGAACGAAACGAGCAGCGACTCCAGCGCGAGCAGCGCGTCGATGTCGAGATGGTTGGTAGGCTCGTCGAGCACGAGGAAGTCGGCGCCGCCCGCCAGAACCCGCGCGAGCAGCACCTTCGAACGTTCCCCGGCCGACAGGTCGCGGAGCCGGCGCTCGGCAAAGTCCTTGGGCAGCAACAGCGTGCCGAGCACGGTGCGCGCGGTCTCCTGCGTCACCCCGGACTTCATCACCTCCTCGACCGCGGTGCAGTCGAGGTCGAGCGTGCCGAGGTCCTGCGGGAAGTAGCCGACCTTCGCGGCCGCGCCCGGGGTCACCGTGCCCTTGTCCGGCTTCAGTTCGCCGACGAGCATCCGCACCAGCACGGTCTTGCCGCAGCCGTTCGGCCCGACCAGAGCCACGCGCTCGCCGGTGCGAATCTCGAACCCGGCGTCCTTCACCACGCAGCGCCGGCCGAAGCTCTTGGTCAGGCCCTTGACCAGGACTGCCCGGCGCCCGGGCTCGACCGCGCTGTAGATGACCGGCGCGGGCTTCTTCTCGACAAACGGGGTCTTGCCCTCGTGCTCCTCGATGGCCGCTTCGATGCGCCGCCTGGCCTGCTTACCGCGCCGGGCCAGCCGCGCGGCCGCGGCCGAGACGAAGCCTGAATCAGCGGCCGCTGTCTTGGTCTTCTCCTTGCGCGCCGACCACGCGTCCTGGCGCCGGGCAATCCGGTCAAGCTTGGCGATTTCCTTCCTGTGCTCGTCGTGCTCGCGCACGGCGCGCTGCTGTTCCTGCTCGCGCTCGAAGATATAGTCGTCGTACCCGCCCTCGCAGGTCTTCAGCCTGCCGCGCCGCAGCTCGAAAATCCGGTTGGCGACCTCGTTGAGGAACACGCGGTCGTGCGACACGACCAGTACCGTGCCCTTGTAGTCCTCCAGGTAATGTTCGAGCCACTCGCGCTGGCCGACGTCGAGGTAGTTGGTCGGCTCATCCAGCAGCAGCAGCTCGGGCTGGCCGATGAGAATGCGTGCCATCTCCAGCCGGGCCCGCTCGCCCGGCGAGATCGCCGCGACCGCGTCCCCGTACCGTTCCCTGCCGAAACCCAGCCCGGCCAGGGCTTTCTCGGCGCGGCTGCGGAAGTCCGGGCCGAACCGCGCGTCCATCTCCTCTTCGAAAGCCTCGAGCTTGACCAGCGCGGCCTCATCCTCGGGGTCCTCTTCCAGCTCGCGCCGCACCGAGTCGATGCGCTTCTGGACGTTCTCCATCTCGCCGAGCACGGCCGAATACACCGTCGTCCCGCTGTCGGCGAGTACGTCCTGCCGGAAGTAGCCGATTTCTGGCCGGCCGGCAAACACCAGCTCGCCATCGTCCGGTTCGATCTCGCGCTTCACGATGCGCAGCAGCGTGGTCTTGCCCGAGCCGTTCGGGCCGACGACGCCGACCTTGTCGCCGCGGTTGACGACAAACGAGACACCGGCAAGCACGGCCTGTGCGCCGATGGACTTGTGGAGATTGGTGCCCTGAATCAGCATCGCGCCAGCTTAGGGACGGGTTGCCCGTTGTCAACGGCCGGGCAAGCCCGCAGGGCGGCGAGAGTGGAGGCGGGTCTGTAAGCCGAGTTCTGTACCGGCTTGCGCCGGTGACGGTCATTTATCTGGGCCGGCGGTTGCCCGCCGGTCTCAAGCGACATACCCGGGAATCGTAACGGACCGGGCCGGTCCTGTTCCCATATTCGTCTTGCACCGGCAGGGTTTGCCGGTCCCCGGCGTCGCCGTCGGGGACAGTGCGCTCTTACCGCACTATTTCACCCTTACCCTTGCGGGCGGTATGTTTTCTGTGGCACTTTCCGTCCACGGGCCGTCTCCGACCCGCAGCCTCGCTCTTAACGAGTGCCTTGCCCTATGGTGCTCGGACTTTCCTCCCGTTGCCGGGCGACCGTCCGACCCGCCTTCAGCGCAGTATAACGCGACCTGAGGGCCGGCCCAAGCGCCCCACAGAGAAGCTGTCGTTCCGCAGGGGAGGAGTCGGCAGGGAATGCGGCAGGGTGACCGCCACGGTCACCGGCGCGGCCGATCTGACACAGCGTGGTATTCGTGTTAGGCCAGGAAAGGGGTGGGGGAACCGTTCCCCCAGCGGCCCCGCAGTTCGGTCGAGACCAGGACTAAGTACAGACCATTCAAGCTGATACGCCGTCTGACGCCGGGGTCGCAGTTCAGGACGGCCGTGTCGTCACTGACACAACGCTCGCGAAGTTCAATTAGTGCGAAGATGGATGTCTGTCCGGCCTGCAGCCATCATCCGGGCCGGGTTGGGTGCGGTATTCGCGTGCGGACTAGCCGCGCCCGAAGATGCGGCGCAGGCGCAGGCGGATGACCAGCCCGAAGGCCTGCCAGATGATGCGCCGCGACATCTTGGAGACGCCGGCGGTGCGCTCGGTGAACACGATCGGCGTTTCGACGAACTTCAGCCCCTTGCGCACTATCGCGAAAACTATCTCAATCTGGAAGCCGTAGCCGTCGACGCGCAGGCGGTCGAGGTCGATGGATTCCAGCGCCTTGCGGGTGTAGCCCTTGAACCCGGCAGTGAGGTCGCGCACCGGGATGCCGGTACCCAGCCGCGCATAGATGGACGCGCCATAGGACAGCAGCAGCCGTTTCATCGGCCAGCGCACTATCGAGATGCCGTCGCAATAGCGCGAGCCGATGACGAGGTCGTGAGTCTTGAGCAGTTCGAGCATCACGGGCAACTGGTCGACCGGGTGGGAGAAGTCCGCGTCCATCTCGAAGAACCGGTCATAGTCGCGCTCAAGGCCCCACTTGAAGCCGGCGACATAGGCGGTGCCCAAGCCTTGCTTGCCCTGTCGCCTCAGCAGGTGGACGCGCGGGTTCTCGGCCGCGAGCCGGGCCACGATGTCGCCGGTGCCGTCCGGCGAGCCGTCGTCAATGACCAGCACGTCTATCTCCGGCGACTGCGCGAGCGCGACCGGGATGATGCGGCCGATGTTTTCGGCCTCGTTGTAGGTCGGGATGCAGACCAAGGCGCGAGGCACGGCCAATCATATTGACCGCGCTAACTGCTGTCAATCGCGCATCCCGGACAGCCTCGATTCGCTCGGTGCAGTGTTAAGAAAGTCTTAGCATTCGGCTTATCCGGCAATAACAGGCGGTCTTAGCATAGCCCTGCGCTCGAAACTCACAAAAGGAGGCTCTGAGTGAAAACGACCGCTGTAATCGTGCTGCTCGCTATCGCGGCAGCAGGCGCACTGGCCCAGGATCCGGGCCATACTCAGTTGGAGATGAACGGCTGGTTCCGCTACACGAACCAGTCCACGAACTTCAGTATCACCGACCCGAGTGTCAGCCGGTTCGCGCTGGAGCGCGGCTACATCCGGCTGGCGCACCGCTGGACCCCGGCGCTGTACTCCAAGTTCACGGTCGACATGTTCTCGTCCGACAAGTACACCGAGGGCTCGACCGTGCGGCTGAAGGAAGGCTACATGGACTTCGCCATTCCCTTCCTGCCCGACTTCCTGCTGACCGCGGGCCTGCAGAAGCACTACTTCGGGCTCATCTATTCGTGGGACTACCTGAACCCGGACAAGGACCTGATTGACGACCGCGGCGTGTGTTCGAGCGCCGACTACGGTATCACGGTCAACGGTTTCCTGCCCTCGGGTCTGGGCGAGCTTCAGCTCGGCGTGTACAACGGCGAGGGCTACAAGATGGCGGGCAAGTTCGTCGGCACGGCCCCCGAGCTGCTGGCCAACCTGCGCCTGACCCCGTTCCCGGGTCTGCAGTTCGGCGGCTCGGTCTTCACCCACGAGCGCGACATATCGCTGTACAAGAACGATGTCGCCGGGGGCAAGCGCTCGAGCGACAACAAGCTCAGGCTGATGCCCGACACCGCCAACACCAAGCGTCTCGCGTTCAGCCCGATGGTCCGCGTTGCGGTCGGCCCGGTCTATGTGCTGGGCAGCTATGTCGGCTACAATTACACCCGTTCCTTCAGCCAGTACAAGCTCGTCTACGATACGGCCAACGTCCTCATCGACTCGACACTTGAGACCAAGACCAAGGACTATGCGATGGGCGGGTTCGACGTGATGCCGGTCGTGACGCTGCTCGGGCGCAGGCTCGAAGCGTGGGGCCGGTTCTCGACCTGGGAGCGCAAGGAGCAGTCCGGAGATTCGATGCCGGTCAATCTCGGCGCGAGCTTCTCGCGCATCGGGGCCGGGGCCAACTGGCACTTCTACCGCCGCGCCGGCGGGCGGCCCGGGGCCGCGCTCCAGCTTGCCTGGTCGCGCGAGATGTCGCGCAAGGAAGGCGTGGACCCGAAGGACACGTTCATGGCCCAGTTCCGGTTCGAGTGGGTCGCGCACGTGCCGCCGCCCGAGATTTAGGCAACCGAACCAAGGAGACGAAATGAAGAGATTCGGCACACTGCTCGCCCTGGCCGCCCTGGCCGGCACCGCCCTGGCCGGTGAGATACTGGTCAAGGGTTCAGACACGATGCTCAACCTGACCCAGCGGCTGGCCGAGGCGTTCAGCGCGACCAGGGCCGACGCCACGGTGTCCATCACCGGCGGCGGCTCGGGCGTGGGCATCAACGCGATATCCAACCGCGAGGCCGACATCGCCAACGCGTCGCGCCCGATCAAGTCGAAGGAAATCGGCACGGCGCGGGCCAACGGCGTCAACATCACCGAGTTTGCGATCGCCATCGACGGGCTGTCGGTGATCGTCAATTCCTCGAACACCGTCGAGAAGCTGACGATGGACCAGCTTGCCAAGATCTACCGCGGCACGATCAAGAACTGGAAGGAAGTCGGCGGGCCGGACCGCAAGATAACGCTCTACGGGCGCCAGCCTTCCTCGGGCACTTTCGTGTTCTTCCGCGACGAGGTCGTGAAGGCGGAGTATTCGGCGGCGATGCGCCAGATGAACGGCAACGCCCAGATAATCGAGGGCGTGAAGGCCGACCTCGGCGGCGTCGGTTACGTCGGCCTGGGCTACCTCAAAGAAATGACCGGAGTCAAGCCGGTGAGCCTGTCGCGCGACGGCAAGACCTACGTGTCGCCGCTGGACGACAATCTCGTGAAGTCGGGCAACTACCCGCTGACCCGGGCGCTGTTCCAGTACACCAACGGCAAGCCCAAGGGCGCGGTCAAGGCGTTCATCGAGTTCGAGCTCAGCCCGGCCGGGCAGAGGATAGTCGAGGAAGAGGGCTTCCTGCCGGTCACGAGGGACTGGGTCGAGAAGAACAACGCGAAGCTGAAGTGACAAACCGGGCGCGGCGGGAGGCGCCGCGCCGCTAATCAAATGAACACCCGCCGTCTTGCCGACCGCACCGCCCGTTCGGTGTTCTTCGTCAACGCACTGATCGGGTCGGCGACGCTGCTCGGCATTCTTGCGTTCCTCGCGCTTTACGGAGTGCGGACGTTTCGCGAAACGAGCGTCGCCAGGTTCCTGTTCGGCACGGTCTGGAACCCGGATGCCTACGGCGAGCCGAGCTACGGCCTGCTGCCGCTGCTGGTCGGCAGCCTGGTGACCACGGCACTGGCCCTTGTGATTGCGGTGCCGCTGGGGATCGCCAGCGCGGTGTTCATCTCGGAGCGGCTACGCGGCTGGGTGCGGGTGATGGTCAAGACGATGGTCGAGCTCTTCGCGGGGTTTCCGTCGGTGGTCCTCGGATTCTTCGGTCTGGTCGTGGTCGCGCCGCTCATCGCTCGGCTGTTCAACGTGCCGTCCGGATTGAACATTCTCAATGCCGGGGTGCTACTTGCCTTGATGGCGCTGCCGACCATCATATCGGTTTCGGACGACGCGTTGCGCGTCGTGCCCCACTCCTACCGCGAGGCGGCCGCGGCGCTGGGCGCAACGCCCTGGACCACGGCAACGCGTGTGGTGCTGCCCGCGGCCAAGTCGGGCATCCTTGCCGGGTGCATGCTCGGGTTTGGCCGGGCCGTGGGCGAGACGATGGCGGTGCTGATGGTGGCGGGCAATGCGCCGCACATGCCCAGGTCGCTGTTCGACGCGACGCGCACCATAACGACGACCATCGCCATCGAGCTGGGCGAGACTCCGTTCTTCACGACGCACTACTACGCGCTGTTCGCGCTCGGTCTGGTGCTTTTCGCCATTACCCTGGGCACCAACCTGCTGGCCGAAGCGCTCATCCGGCGCGAGAAACGGAGCTTCATGCTATGAGCGATTCGAGTCCTGCTGCCCGCAGCCCGGAGGGTCAGGCCCGGCTGCGCCGCGCCCGGTTCGCGTCGAGCGCGCTGTTCATCGTGCTCGCGGTGCCGCTGTTCCTGTTCATCGCGTTCATCGCCTTCATGTTTTTCTATCTCTTCCGCAACGGCGCCGGGGTGCTGTCGTGGGAGTTCCTGAGCAAGCCGCCGCTGGAAGGAATGACTGCGGGCGGCATCCTGCCCTGCGTGGTCGGCACGGCTTTCGTGACGTTCATTTCGCTCGCGTTTTCGATACCGGTCGGTGTCTGCTCGGGAATATACCTTTCCGAGTACGCGCCGGCCAACCTGTTCACGCGGCTCTTGCGCTCGGCGATCCGCAGCCTCGCCGGGATACCTTCCATCGTGTACGGCCTTTTCGGTGTCGCGCTGTTCGTGTCGAGCCTGCGCCTGGGGATGTCGATCATCGCGTCGGGCCTGACGCTCGGTTTGATGAACCTGCCCTGGATCATCACGACCGCGGAAGAGGCGATCACTGCGATACCTTCGTCGTTCCGTGAGGGCGCGCTGGCCCTGGGCGCGACCCGCTGGGAGGCGATACGCAAGAACGTGTTGCCCTATGCGTTCCCGGGAATACTGACCGGCGCGCTGCTCGCGCTGGCCCGCACCATCGGCGAGACCGCGCCGATACTGTTCACCGGCGTGACCTACTACACGCGGCAGTTGCCGACGTCGCTTTCGAGCAAGTTCATGGCCCTGCCCTATCACCTTTTCACTCTGGCGACCCAGCATGACAAGATCATGCAGGTCCGGCCCCTGGCTTTCGGCACCGCCATCGTCCTGCTCGTCGCGGTGCTCTTCTTTGACGCGATCGCCTTCGCGATACGGATGCGCATCGCCCGGACCAACAGCTGGCAGGTGTAGGAGAACAGGAGAGAAATGCCAGACCAGACCAGAATTTCGGTACAGGACCTCTCACTGTGGTTCGGCACGAACCACGTTCTGAAGGGCTGCAGTCTGGACATACCGCCGAATGCCGTGACCGCGATTATGGGTCCGTCCGGCTGCGGCAAGTCGACGCTGCTGCGCACCATCAACCGGATGAACGACCTTGTGGCCGGCGTGCGTATCGAGGGCCGCATCGTCATCGACGGCAAGAACATCTTCGCCGATGTCGATGTGATAGAGCTGCGCAAGCGCGTCGGTATGGTGTTCCAGAAACCCAACCCGTTTCCCAAGTCGATATTCGAGAACGTGGCTTTCGGCCTGCGGATTCATCATGAAGGCAACCGCAACGAGATCGGGGCGCGCGTCGAGGAGTCGCTGCGCGCGGCCAACCTCTGGGACGAGGTCAAGGACCGGCTGCACGACAGCGCCTTCAGCCTGTCGGGCGGGCAGCAGCAGCGGCTCTGCCTCGCCCGGGCGATAGCGGTGCGGCCCGAGATCATCCTGCTCGACGAGCCGGCCTCGGCCCTGGACCCGCACTCGACCGCCAAGCTCGAGGAGCTGGTCATCCAGCTCAAGCGCGACTACACCATCGTCATCGTGACCCACAACATGCAGCAGGCGGCGCGCGTTTCGGACTTCTGCGCCTTTCTGATGCTGGGCGAGATGGTGGAGACCGGTCCGACCGCGGGTGTCTTCACCAAGCCCAAGGATCGCCGCACCGAGGACTTCCTGACGGGCAAGTTCGGATGACGCAGGGGCTTGCGTTCCGCGCGGGAAGGGCCATAATCTGACAGACCGCGACCGAGAATAGGAGTCAAAGTTGACCGTACTCGAAGGCAAGATAGCCGAGCTGAAGGAACGCCTGCTGGCGATGGCCGGCACGGTCGAGGACATGGTCTCGGGCAGCATCCGGGCACTGGTCGAGCGGGATGCCGAAGCCGCGCGTCACATCATCGAAGTCCAGGAGAGCGTCGTTAACCGGCAGGAGGTCGAGAACGAGGACCTCATCATCAACCTGATGGCGCTGCACCAGCCCGAGGCGGGCAACCTGCGCACGCTCGCCGCCTGCATCAAGATCAACAACGACCTCGAGCGCATCGGCGACCACGCCGTGAACGTGGCCGAGGCCGCGACCTACCTGATCGGCGTGCCCCAGCTCAAGCCACTGGTCGACATTCCGCGCATGGCGGAGCAGGCGGTGGCGATGCTCAAGGACGCGCTCGACGCGTTCACGCGGGCCGACGCGCGGCTGGCGCGCGATGTCTGCGCGCGCGACTCCATAGTCGACGCGCTCAACGATCAGATCAAACGCGAGCTGGTGACGTACATGACCTCGGACGCGAAGGCCATCGACCGCGCGCTCAAGCTGATGATGGTATCGCTCAACCTCGAGCGTATCGCCGACCTCGCGACCAACCTCGCCGAGGATGTCATCTACATGTCAACCGGCGAGGTCATCAAGCACCACTTTGACCAGCAAGACAGCTAGCCGCCTCGTCGCCATAGTCGACGACGAGCCCGACCTGCTCGAACTTGTGTCGGGCACGCTAGAGCGCGCCGGGTTCCGCACGGTCGAGTTCGCCGAGGCCGAGCCGTTCTACCGCTGGCTTGACGACAACCTGCCCGACCTGCTGCTTCTGGACCTGATGTTGCCCGACGCCGACGGGATGGAGATATGCCGCCGGCTGCGCGCCGAGCCGCGTACCGCCGATGTGCCGGTGGTGATGCTTACGGCCCGGGCAGGGGAGACAGACAAGGTGCTGGGGCTTGAACTCGGCGCCGACGACTACATCACCAAGCCGTTCTCGCCGCGCGAGCTCGAGGCCCGGGTGAAGGCGGTACTGCGCCGGCGCGAGGCACCCCGGCCGGGCGCGCCGCGTGAGGTCGCCCCGGGCCTGGCGATTGACGACAAGCGGTTCGAGGCAACCGTCGACGGCCGGCCGGTTAGCCTGACCACCACCGAGTTCCGCATCCTCGGCATTCTCGCCGAACACCCGGGCTGGGTGCACTCGCGTGACGAAATCCTCAACCGGCTCTGGGGGCACGACAAGTCGGTCATCGACCGGACGGTCGATGTCCACATCACCAATCTCCGGCGCAAGCTGGGCCGGGCCGGCGCGTTGCTGAAGAACGTGCGCGGCGTCGGGTACAAGCTCGACCGCGAGTGAACCGCCGACTGGTTCTGGCGCTGGCCGGCGCGTGGTTCGCGGCCGGCGCGCTGCTGGTTTTCACACCGGGACGCGTCGCGGCGGTGATAGTTCTCGGCTGGTTCGTGCTGGGCGGGCTGCTGCTTTTCTTTCTCTACCGGTCGACCGAGCACCAGCTCAGGGACTGCACCCGGGCATTCGAGCGGTTCGGGAAGGGCGATTTCACTGCCCGGCTCGAGCCGGGCAGCCACCCGGTGCTGCGTGAGCTGGCGCGCGCGTTCAACGAGTCGGCGTTCCGCACCGGCGAGCTGGTGCGCCAGCTCGAGGCCGAGCGCGAGACATTCGACGCGACCATAGCCGCGATGCGCGACGGAGTGCTCGTGGCCGACCGCTTCGGCCGGATCACCCTGGCCAACCAGGCATTTCTGCGGCTGTGCGGACGGGAATCGGTTGTCGGGCTGTTTCACTGGGAGGCAATCCGCGACCCGGCCCTGGCCGAGGCGGTTCGTTCGGCCGGCACGCTCGCGCAGTCGCAGCCGCGTCCGATCGAACTGGACGGCCGGACCTGGCTGTGCGCCGCGGCCCGGCTTGACCGCCCGGACAGCGTGCTTGTCACATTCCACGACGTCACCGAGATGGAACGGGTCATACGGATGAAGCGTGACTTCGTGCGCAACGTGGCGCACGAATTGCGCACGCCGCTGACCGCAATCAAGGGTTTCGTCGAGACGATGGAGGAGCACGTCAGCGATGCGAATCGCCGACCGCTGGCGATTGTCCAGCGGCACACTGACCGGCTGGTCCAGATGGTCAAGGACCTCGCCCTGCTGGCTGAGGTCGAGGACGACAGCGTCCGCGCGCCGGAGTTCGAGCCGGTCGCGCTCGACGCGCTGCTCGGCGATGTCGTCGCCCTGTTCGAGCCCCGGGCGCGGGAGAAGGGTCTGGAACTCAGGTTGGAGATCGAGCCGAGCGCGAGCCGCGTGCAGGCCGACCGGTTCAAGCTTGAGCAGGTCTTTGTCAATCTTGTCGACAACGCGGTCAATTACACTGAGAAGGGATCGGTCACGGTGCGGCTGCGGCGCGAAGGCGACCGTCTGGCAGTCGATGTCGCCGATACCGGTATCGGCATCGAGCGGCGGCACCTTGACCGCGTCTTCGAACGCTTCTACGTTGCGGACAAGTCGCGCTCGCGCCGCGCCGGCGGCACCGGGCTGGGGCTGGCCATCGTCAAGCACATCACCGCGCTGCACGGCGGGGAAGTGACCGTGCAGAGCGTCTTGGGCGAGGGCTCGGTCTTCACCGTCCACTTACCTGCGGCTGATTGACAGGCAAAGGGGGGAGGGTTAGACTTGGACCAGGTTGCATCATGGCGCTCGAGAGGCGGTGTTCGAATCGACGGCGGCCCTCCTGCAGGGGGTGCGTCGCTTTGCTTTCGCGGGAGTACTGATGAGAGGGCCTTATCGTCTGGAGATGATCCGGGTCGACATGACCATACCGAGCAATGTCGGCGGGGTCTATTGCCTGGCGCACAACCCGGAACAGGTCGAGTACGTTGACCGGGCCGAGAAGGGTTTGCGCGACGCGATCAAGAGCCACGTCCACGAGTACCAGTACTACTGGTACGACGTGGGGCTGTCACCGCGCGAGACCTTCGTCTGTCATTGCGAGGCTTATCACAAGCACTCGGGTACGCTGGGGCTGGGCCGCAATGAGCATCCCAAGCCGCCGGCATCGCTCGAGGTCAAGTGTCCGGTCTGCGGCCAGTAGGGCCGCCGGCAGTTCGGTCAGAAGCCTGCACTCAGGGTCAAACACGGCGCTGGTCGCCTGACCGTGTCCGTTGCGCCCGGATTCCCTGAGCTTGCTCCTCTTCTTTCTAGAACGGTATGTCGTCGAGCTGGTCGCGGGGTATGTCCGGTTCTTCCTCTTCGGCTTTCGCCGGCCGGGCGCCTTCTGAAGACGGACCGGTCTTGTCGAGCACCTGGGTGCGCGTCGACCAGATTTCGACCGAGGTGCGCTTCTCACCGGACTTTGTCTCCCAGTCGCGGCTGCGCAACTGACCCTCAACGAGCACGGCCGAGCCGCGCTTCATCTGCTCGCTCAACCGTTCGGCGGCCTGGCCCCAGATATTGACCGTGAAGTACGACGTGTCGTCCTTCCACTCACCGGACTTGTCCTTGTAGCGGCGGTTGACCGCGATGCGGAAGCCGAGCACGGCCGTGCCGCTGGGCACGTAGCGCAGGTCCGGGTCCATCGTCACCCGGCCGAGTAGGACGACGTAGTTGAGGCTGCCGAGGCGCAGTTCAGGCATTGTCGGCCTCGGGCACTGGTTCAGGCTCAAACTGCTCGGCTTCGGGCGCCGGGGCGGGCTCGACTGCGGGCGGCTCGGGAGCGGGCATCTCGGGCTGGAGCGGCTTGTTGACGAAGCCCATCCGGATGAGGCCCTCGCGGTGCCTGAGCTCGTGGCGGATGGCCTGGGGCATCGAGCCGGGCGCGTCGCACTCGATGAAGACGTAGTAGGCCTCGGTCCAGCGCTTGATGGGGTAGGCGAGCGAGCGGCGCTCTACCTTGGTGCTGGCTACCGCGGCCTGCATCCCGGCGAGCAGGTCGCGCGTCTCCTGCGCGATCTTCTCGACTTCCTTCTCGGGCACGTCGGGGTTTATGACCAGAGCGATTTCGTAGTGATTCAAACTGCCTCCTGAGCCCGGTCCGACACCGGGCTTGTCATTCGGTTTGCCTTCGTTCTGTTGTTCATCGGAACTTCACCAGCAGGACATCTCCGTCCTGCACCGTGTAGCCCTTGCCTTCGACCTTGACGTGGCCTGCGTCGCGCGCGCGCGCGAAGTCGCCCGCGGCCACGAGGTCGGCGTGGTTGACGACCTCGGCGCGTATGAAGCCGGCGCCGATGTCGGTGTGAATGAGGCTGGCGGCCTCGTGCGCGGTGATGCCGCGGGGCGCGGCCCAGGCGCGCGATTCGTTCCCCTTCACCGTGTAGAAGCGGATGAGGTCGAGGGCACGGAAGCAGGTCTCGACAATGCCGGCCGGGCCGTCGGGGTGAAGCCCGAGGCCGGTTCTCAGCTCGACGCGCTCGGCCGGGCTGAACTCGGCGAGTCCCGCCTCGAGCGCCGCCGAGAAGAGCAGGTTGGTCAGCGCGGCGAGGCGGGGAAAACGGGCCGGGTCGGCCGGCTCGGTGTCCGAGCAGTTGACCGCGTAGACGACCGGCCGCGTGGTGATCAGGCCGAGGTCGCGCACCGCGGTCTTCTCGTCGAGGTGCAGCTCCGGCGCAGGCGCGCCTGCCGCGAGCGCGGCG
Source organism: Caldifarciminota bacterium (assembly GCA_965648935.1). Lineage (GTDB taxonomy): Bacteria > Hydrothermota > Tepidihabitantia > Tepidihabitantales > Tepidihabitantaceae > CBFGJX01. The sequence continues at coordinate 76,155 of CBFGIY010000001.1, read as the reverse complement.
TGGAGCTTCTCAAGCGCGGCGAGCAGGGGCGCGTTGTCCGGGGTCCTGGGTTCCTTGCGGACGTGTTCGAGCCGGCGCTCGACTATCGCGAGGTCGGCGATTGCCAGCTCGGCCTCGACTATCGCGGCGTCGCGGTCCGGGTCCACGGTGTCGAGGACGTGCGGGATGTCGCCCGAGGCGAAGTTGCGCACGACGTGGAGGACGAGGTCGGCTTCGCGGATGTGGCCGAGGAACTTGTTGCCCAGACCCTCGCCCCGGCTCGCGCCCTTGACCAGCCCGGCGATGTCGACGAACTCGACGTGCGCCGGGGTGAGCCGCTCGGGTCGCAGGACGCGGCCGATGGCCTCGAGCCGCTCGTCGGGCACAAGCGTGACGCCGACGTTCTTCTCGACGGTCGTGAAGGGGTAGAGGTCGACCCGGGCGTTGCCCGCGGTGAGCAGGTTGAAGAGCGAGGACTTGCCCGCGTTGGGCAGGCCGACAAGCCCGACCTTCATTCGGCCTCCGCTGCGCCGGGCGCGGCCGGCGCCGGGTTGTAGCGGTTCATCGCCGCGGCGATGCCCTGTGTGACGACCGTGATGCAGGCGTCGGCCGCCCGGTCGAGGAGTTCTGGCAGGGCGGCCTGCTCGTCGGCGGAGAACCGGCCGAGCACCCAGCCGACCGCGTCCTCGCCCGGCGGCGGGGCATCGACCCCGACGCGCAGGCGCGGGAAGCTGTCGGTGCCGAGCCGGTAGATGATCGAGCCGATGCCCTTGTGGCCGCCGTCCGAACCGCGCGGCCGGATGCGCAGACGGCCGAAGGGCAGGGCGATGTCGTCGTAGACCACGAGGAAGCTGTCGGGCTCGCGCTCGAGGTGCTCGCGCACCGCCACGCCGGACTCGTTCATCCAGAGCATCGGCTTGACGAGCACGAGCGGCCGGCCCGCGAACTCGCGGCGGCAGACCATCCGGCCGCCGGCGCTGCGGAATCGGCCGTGCAGACGCCGGGCGAGAGTGTCCAGCACCATGAACCCGACATTGTGCCGGGTCTGGGCGTACTCCTCGCCCGGGTTGCCGAGGCCGAAGACCGTCACCGCGTTACTTCTTCTTTTCTTCCTTGGCGGCCTTGCCCTTGCCCTTGTCCTCGGCCGCGGCCTCCTCCTCGGTCGGCTTCTTCTCTTTGATGACCTCGGGTTCGGCCGGGGCTTCGCCGGCGGCCGCCGCGGCTTCAGGCGTCGCGGCCGCTACCTCGATCTTGCGCGGCACCAGCACGGTCACGATGGCCGAGTCGGGCGGCAGGCCGAACTCGAGATCGGGCCGGTTGAGGTCGGCGATGTGGACGCTCTGGCCGACGCCGAGGTGGGTGACATCGACGTCAAAGTGCTCGGGTATCTTGTCGATGGTGGCGCGGACCGGTACCTCGCGGCGGATGTATTCGAGGATGCCGCCCATCTTGATGCCTTCGGGCGTGCCGTGGAGCACGACCGGCACATCGAGCGTTATCTTCTCGCCGGCGTGGACTTTCTGGAAATCGACGTGGAGCAGCTTGCCCGACACCGGGTTGCGCTGGAGCGTTTTGATGACGCAGCGCAGGGCCGGGGCGCCGTCGATTTCAAGGTCGACGATCGGGCTGTGGCCGCGGAGCTGGATGAGCAGCATCTCGAAGTCGTGCGCGCCCAGTCCGAGCATGACCGACGGGTCGCCGTGGCCGTAGAGCACGGCCGGGACAGTGCCGCTGTAGCGCATTCGGCGGACCGGGCCCTTGCCGGTCTGGGTGCGGCTGGTCGCTTTGATGGTGTATGCCATGGGTCTCCTCTAGATGAACAGTGAGCTCACCGATTCGCCGCGATGGATGCGGAAGATGGCCTCGGCCAGGAGCGCGGAGACGGAGAGCACCTTGATCTTGCTTTCGGTTTCGGGCTGGTTGATGGTGTCGGTGACGACGACCGACTCGAACTCGGGGCCGCATAGGCGCTCGCGCGCCGGGCCGGAGAGCACGCCGTGGGTGGCGACCGCGGTGACGCTCTTCGCGCCGGCCGCGAGCAGTGCCCGGGCCGCGCCGACGAGCGTGCCGCCGGTGTCGATCATGTCGTCGAATATCAGCGCGCGGCAACCGGCCACGTCGCCGACGATGTTGTGGACCTCGGCCCTGTTCGGTTCGGGCCGGCGCTTGTCGATGATGGCGATGGGGATGTTGTCGCCGAGGCGCTGGGCGAAGCCGCGCGCGCGGTTTGCCCTGCCGGTGTCGGGCGCGACGACGATGAGCCCGTCAGTCGCGTCCTTGCGGAAGTGGTCGACAAGCACGGGCGTTGCGTACATATGGTCAACCGGGATGTCGAAGAAGGCCTGGATCTGTTCGGCGTGCAGCTCCATTGTCAGGACCCGGTCGGCGCCGGCGTGCTCGATGAGGTTAGCCACGAGCTTGGCCGAGACCGGCACGCGCGGCCGGTCCTTGCGGTCCTGGCGCGCGTAGCCGTAGTAAGGTATCACCGCGGTTATGCGTTCGGCCGAGGCGCGCTTGAGCGCGTCAAGCATCAGCAGCAGTTCGAAGAGGTTCTCGGCCGGCGGCTGGGTCGGCTGGATGACAAAGACATCGTCGCCGCGGACGCTCTCGTTAATGTTGACCCGTATCTCGCCGTCCGCGAAGTTGCGCAGCTCGGTCGCGCCCAGCTGCAGGTCAAGGTGGGCGGCGATCTTCCGGGCGAGCGGCAGATTGGCGCGGCCGGAGAGCACCTTCAACTGGCCAGTCATTTCACCTCGCTTTGCCGGTCATCATAGCCTGGGGCGGAAGGAGTTGAACCTTCATAACAGGATCCAAAGTCCTGGGTCCTGCCAGTTGAACGACGCCCCAAGAGAAGCCTCTCGGGCAGGGCCTACAGCGAACAGGCGTGAATGCAGGGGAAACCAGAGCGCGACATCGCGGCCATCGGGTCGTGCCAGCCCTGTGCAGTCACCAGGCCATAGACCGTACTGCCGGAGCCGGACAGCGCCGCGGCCCAGGCGCCCGATTCGAGGAACTTCGCCCTGGCACGGGCAAGCCCCGGGTGGGCGCGGAAAACGACAGGTTCGAAGTCGTTCTGGATGAGCGCGGCCGCCTTGTCCAGCTCGTTGCGCCTTAGACGCAACGAGAGCATCTTAGGCGAAAAAACGCTGCGAGTCAAACCGCGCCGGCGCGAGCGGTCAAGCGCGGCATAGGCCCAGGCCGTGGGCACGGGATGGCCGGGGAAGTGCAGCAGCAGGTGCAGGCGGGGCAGGCCGATGGGGCGCAGTCGCTCGCCGCGTCCCCGGCCCACGGTCGGGCCGGGGTAGAGGAAACAGGCGACGTCGCTGCCCAGTCGCGCGGCAATGCGGCGGAGGGCGCGCGGCGCTAGCGGGTTGCCGTGCAGCCTATTGAGGCCCAGGAGCGTGGCCGCGGCATTGGACGAGCCGCCGCCCAGGCCGGACCCGACCGGGATGCGCTTGGTGATACTGATGGCACAGCCGGTAATGAGGCGCGAAGCCGGGAAAAAAGCCCTGGCCGCGCGCCAAGCCAAATTGCCTTCATTGGTCGGCAGCGTCGGGTCGCTGCAGCGCAGGGTGATGCCGGCGGCGCGGCGCTCGATGCGCACCGTGTCGCCGAAGTCCAGCGGAACGAAGATTGTCGTGATGTCGTGATAGCCATCGGGCCGGCGCGGCCCGACGGCAAGGCCGAGGTTGATCTTGGCTGGTGAGCGGAGCGTGACAGAGCGCACGGGCGGCTAGCGTTCGAAGAACGACGAGCGCGGGTCAACGCGCCAGTAGGAGTCAAAGAACCCGGCGGCGCGGACCCCGGCCCAGCCGCGCCGGCGCCAGCGCCGGTCAAACACGACGAAGTCAGGCGCGCCCGCGCCGGAGTAGGCAAATCCCCAGGCCGCGGCCAGCCGGGTCGCGGCCGCGTCAGTACCCATCCGCACGAGCACCAGCCGTTCGGGATTGAACGGGCTGGGTCGGACAAACACCGCGGCCGCGCTGTCGCCGAGGTCGCGGCCGGCGAAATCAAGCCGGCCTGATTCCAGCCGGCAGGGCAACTGCGCGGCGATGCGGGCGGTGACCGAGTTCTGAGCGGGCCCGCCGAAGAGCACGACGTTGCGCCGGGAGAGCAGGCTGTCGGTGACCGCGGTGTCGGCCAGTACCGGCGCATCGCCGTTGCCTATCAGCCACCAGCGCAGGGCTTCCTGAGTAGCGGCATGGGCAAGGTCGCGGGCCAGCGCGGTGTCGCGCGTGCCAAAGACCAGCGCGAACGGCCGCATCAGTACCTGACGCGCCGGGCCGTACTGCGCCGGGGTCTTGGCAAGGCCCCGGAGCCAGTTCGGGCCGAAGCGCCACCTGCCGTCCTTGCGGTGAAACGTGAACCGGCCTGGCGGTGCCAGTCTGCCGCCGACGCGCGCACCGTCAATCTCGACACGGACCGGTCCGGCAAAGAACGGCGCGCCGTCGAGCTTCAGCGCGAACTGGTCAACATTCTGCGTCGTCACCCGCACCAGCGAGTCACCAGCCCAAGCGTCAATCACGGCGTCCTGCCCGACCACGCCCACGCGGTCGATAGCGACCCAGTAGGATGCATGCGCGGTGCCGAGGTCGGCGGTGCGGAACCGGACGCGGCGCGGGCCGGGGTCGCGGCGCCGGTCGCGGATGAAGTTCATCAGCGCGGTGTCGTCGACGCAGGTGAGGTCGAGGTCCTCGTAGACATACCAGTGGCCGCGGCCCGGCACCTCGCGCAGAGTGACGTCGAGTCCGAGTTCGTCGGCCCACATCTTGAAGTTGCGCGCGTGCAGGGGCGGCACGTTGTCGTCGTCGCCGCCGTGCAGGATGAAGTACGGCAGGTTGAGCGCGTTCTCAAGCAGCGCCGCGGTGTTGTCCGAGCGCAGGACCCGGTCGCGGATCGCCAGCGCGCTTGGCTGGGCAAAGATGGCACTGCGCTGGAGGAACCACGGCACGTAGAGCTGGTGCGTGGGCCAGCCGGCCTGGGGCGAGGCGACCGCGAACCGGTCAGGGTGAGTCAGGCCGACGTGCCAGGTGCCGTGGCCGCCCATTGAGCCGCCCACGAGCAGGACGCGGTCCGGGTCGATGGGCAGGCGGGCGAGAATCGTGTCGAGCACCTCGATGGCGTCGAGGCGTCCCCAGTCCTGCCAGTCGAAGCCGTACTTGCGGCGGTTGGTCGGCGCGACCACGAACGCCCAGTCTTTCTGCTTGTACGCCCGGGCCTGGCCGTCGGCCTCGACCCCGGCGCCGTGCAGGGTGTAAATCACCGGGTAGCGCCGCGCCGGGTCGAAATCCCTCGGGTAGAGCACCGCGTAGTACTGCACCGAGGAGTCGATGGCGGAAAGGAACGTGACACGGCGGACCTCGTCGGGCCGGCGGATGTCGAGCTGCAGTGTTTCGCTGGACGCGACCGAGTCGCCGAGGCGCGTCTCGACCACGAGCGGCAGGGACTTGTGCGCGCTGTCCCAGGGCTGGCGCGGCAGCCGGATTCGGACGGGCAGCTTGCGCGCGCCATATGCGGGCAGGTCAACCGTCGTGTGGCCGACCGCGCTGTCGGCGAAAAGTACGCGTACGGAGACTCTTTTCAGCGATGATGACGACAGGTTCTGGACCGGCAGACCGAGCCAGGCGTCCAGCGCGGAGTCGGCCACGAGGTCGGGGCGGGTCGCATCGGCACTGACCGTGCGCACGTCGGCCGGCACCGGCACGAGCCGAAACCGCACGCGGTCGTCGCCGAAGCTGGCCAGCCGCAACAGCACGCGGTTGAGACCCGAGTCCAGCTCGACCGGGCAGGCAAACCAGCCCGCGCCGTATGCGTCGCCGGTGTAGCCGCGGCCATTGAGCGTGAACCCGCCCAGTTCGGTCGCGACCGCGACGGCGCGGCCGGCGCGCGGCGAGGCGAACTCGGCATAGGCAAAGCCGGAGCAGTAGAGCCCGACGTTGCCGTAGTAGTCCTGTAGCGTGTCCCAGCGCACGCCCTGCCAGTCGGTCGCAAGCCAGCCAAGCGAGTCGACCGTGACCTTGCGGGCAAGCGTGACGCCGCCCTGCACGAGGCCGGAGTAGTACGTGTCGCCGACCGCGGGCCGGAACGTCGCCGCGTCGTCGATGACCGGGACTATTCCTTCGCGCGGCGCGGCCGGAAACGGCCCGCCGACAATCCACTCGCGGATGTCGATGGTGTCGGAGATGGGCGGCAGGGCCGCAGCCGCGGCCGAGAGCAAGAGGACGGTAGCCAGTGTTCTTCGCATCGGGCAGACTATAGCCGAGCAGGGGCAAGGGGCAAGTCAGCAGTCAAAGGCCGGGAGCCAGATGTCAAAGCCGCCGTCAGCCGCAAGCCGTCGGCTGGTTACTGCTTGACGCCAATCCGGCCGGGCCTATGATTCGGGCATGGGGTGGAAGATACTCCCTGTTTCAGTCCTGCTCATCGTCGCCGCAGTCCGGTGCGAGCGCAAGCCGCGGTACGTAGTCCGGATTGCGGACGCGAACATCATCAGCTATGCGGTAGCAGCCGTCGACATCGACGGAGACTCGTCGGACGAGCGGTATGGAGTCTGTAACTACATTGCCAGCGCCCGTGATGTGGAGGGGAGGTTCCTGTTGTCACACGACAGCTACCTGCCGCGGGGTTCGTCCACCTCTACCGCCTGGGCTGTTGACCTGGGTGATGACTCGGTCCCGGACATCGTGGTCACTGCCGCCGTCCCCGGGTCGCTGTTTGTGTTCGTCGAGAATGTCCACGGTAGGCGATTGCGCCGGTTCGTGGTGGATGCGCCTCCCAAGAAGGGCGAACGGCAGTATGACGGTGGAATCCCGCACGCCGCGTTCGCAGACCTGGACAGTGACGGGGTCAAGGAGATGGTCGCGGGCGTCGTCTCGGGATTCGCCTGGCAGTGGCAGCCGCGCAGCGTAACAGCAGTTGATCTGGTGACCGGTGAGAGGCTATGGCGGTTCGGGATGGGCACGCAGGTTTGGGCACTTGCTGTCGGAGATGTCGATGGGGACGGGCGACCGGAAACATACGTTGGCGGCAGTGCGCCGTGTAACGGCTGTGTCGAGAATGGGTTCGCAGACCATATCGGGTACGTCTTCAGTTTCGACGATCGAGGTGGTCTGCGATGGAGCATCCCTGCCGAGGACGATAGCTCGGCAGCAAATGTCTCGATTGCCTTGGCCGAGTCGCCAGACGACGGCGGCCAGGTGCTCGTGGCGAATACGTGCAGCAATTGGGCATCAGACAGCGTCGACCGTCTGATGGTAATCGACCCGGAGAAAGGGACGGTCTTGCGGGGTGTTCCTGTCCGCAACTCCACGAGCAGTTTCGTCACGCTGGACGCAACAGGTGACGGCGTCTCGGATATTGTGACCATCGAAAGAGACAGGGTCGTGGTACGAGACCTGAACCTGCGAACGGTTTCCTCGACCCCGGCCGGCGTTCAGCTTGAACACCTGTGGTGGCTCGGATACATCATCCCCGGGGCTGCCGAGCAGATTCTCGTGTCCACGCGGGATGGCCATCTGCTGGTGTGGGATCCGGCCACTCGACGTAGAACGTCGGCCGCAGAAGGTGGGGCGATCCAGAGTGACTGGCGCGTGGTTCCTGTTCGGCGCAGCGCTGGCAGACCCGGAGGGTTCATGGTACACGACGGAGTTACTGAACTTACGTCGGGTCGCGCAGGAGTTGCACCGATTCCACGCTGGCAATTCTACCAGTTGGTTGCGATACCGCTGCCGTTCCCGTGGCCGTGGGCTGCTTCCACAGCCACTGCACTGCTTCTGCTGGCCGCGACCGCTCTGCTGTACTCCCGCGCCTCTTATCGCGAGTTCGTGCGTTACGTGACACGCGGGATGGTCGAGCGGGCCGGCATCGTGATGTTCAGTAGTCGCGGGCGGGTTACATCCATCAACAAACGGGCAACGGAGTTGCTTGTGCTGCCCAAGGGTGTGAGGACCGGGGTTCTTGAGGGTCTGCTGACGCAGCCGTCATTCGCGTCCCTGCGCGCGGAGTTTCCTAAGGTCAAGGAAGGCAGGTTGCCGCGAGCGGTCGCAGATGTCGTGCTGGAGGTCGATGGGGTACAGCGGACGTTTCGGGCCGCGCTGTCGCGCCTGCGGCTGGGCGGGTACCTGTTGAGTCTTGAGGACCTTGCCGCGGTCGAGTACGCTCGCAAGGTTGGGGCTTGGGGTCCGGTTGCCCAGCGGCTGGCGCATGGCATCAAGACGCCCTTGAGTACGATACGGCTGACCGCGCAGGCGATGGAAGGCGTGGACCCGGATGGGGCGAAGGTGATTGAGGAGGAAGTTGACCGGCTGGCGAAGATGACGGATGGCTTTATGAGGCTGGCTGACTTCGAGCCGCCGCGACTTGAGGCGAAGGACATCAACGCCGTCGTGCGGCGTGCACTTGATGAGTTGGGCGTCGCCAGCCTGCGAGATATCGAACTCAAGTTGGACTTGGCCGAAGGCCTGCCGGCAGTTCAACTGGACGAAGAGCAGGTGGTCCGGGCCTTGGGCAACTTGGTCAACAACGCGGTCGGCGCGATGGGGGGCAAGGGTCGGCTGGCGGTGGCGACGCGGCGGGCTGAGTCCGCGGCTGAAGTCGTGGTAGCTGTAACGGATTCCGGCCCAGGGATTCCACCCGATTACCTGGCCAAGCTGTTCCAGCCGTTCTTCACGCGCAAGGCCGGCGGCACCGGGTTGGGTCTGACCATCGTGCGCAAGGTGGCCGAGGACCACGGCGGCAGAGTGGAAGTCGAAAGCGAACCGGGCAAGGGCGCGACGTTCCGGTTCGTCCTGCCCGTATCGAAGGTCGTGGCATAGAGGTTGCACTGCTATGCCTGAAGTGAGACCAATGCTTGTCTATGTCGTGGACGATGACCCGCGGCTGGCCGATGCGCTCAGGCGGATACTGACGCAGGCCGGCTGGGAGGCACAGGCGTTCACCGACGGCGGCTCGGGCGTGAAGGCGGTGACCGAGCGGGTGCCCGATGCGCTGATGCTGGACCTGATGCTGCCGGACATCAACGGGCTGGAGGTCCTGCGGCGGGTCCGGGAGATTGCGCCGAACCTGCCGGTGGTGATGTTGTCCGGGCAGGGCAGCATCAAGGCAGCAGTGGAGGCGCTGAGGCTCGGCGCATACGACTTCCTCGAGAAGCCGCCCGACGCCAACCGGATACGCGTGACGGTCAGCAACGCCATCGAGCGGGGCAGGCTTGCGCGGCAGGTGGCGCACTTCAAGGCCGAGGTGGAAGACCGGTTCCGGATGATTGGGGAGAGCGCGGCGATGCGGCGCGTGCGTGAGCTCATCGCGCGGGCCGCGCCGACTACGGCCAGCGTGCTCGTGACCGGCGAGAGCGGGGTCGGCAAGGAGTTGGTGGCGCGCGCCCTGCACCTGCAGAGCCTGCGGTCAGACGGGCCGTTTGTCGCGCTCAACTGCGCCGCAATCAGCCGGGACATCATCGAAAGCGAGCTGTTCGGCCACGAGAAGGGCTCGTTCACCGGCGCGTCGGCCCAGCGCAAGGGACGCCTGCAGGAGGCCGACACCGGGACGCTGTTCCTCGACGAGATTGGCGATATGAGTTTGGCCGCGCAGGCCAAGCTGCTACGGTTCCTGGAGAACGCCGAGGTCCAGCGGGTCGGCGGCAACCAGGCCCTGAGCGTGGACGCGCGGGTGGTCGCCGCGACCAACAAGGACCTGCCTTTCGCGGTCAAGGCCGGGAGCTTCCGCGAAGACCTGTATCACCGATTGAACGTCGTGGCCATCCGCGTGCCGCCGCTGCGCGAGCGGCGCGATGACATCCCTGCGCTGGTTGAGTTCTTTCTCGACCGGTACAGCCTCCGTCACAACCGGCGTGTCAGCATATCGCAAGACGGCGTGGCGCTGCTGGCGGCGCACGAGTGGCCGGGCAATGTCAGGGAGCTGCGCAACCTGCTGGAGCGCGTCGTCGTGCTTGCCGAGGCGCAGACGGTCGACGTCGCTGAACTCAAGACCTTCCTCGACGGTAGTGAGGCACCGGTGGCTGACGGCACGCTCAAGGCCGTCGTCGACGAGGCCGAGCGCCACGCGGTCCAAAAGGCGCTGGCCGAGGCCCACGGCAACATCACCGCCGCCGCGCGCCTGCTCGGCATCGAGCGCCCGAGCCTGCACCGCATCCTCAAACGCCTCGGCATCGCGGCCGACGCGTCTTGACGCGGCCTCGCCGTCGGCATATCCTCTGGCGTGAGTATCAGCCTCAATGTCGACCGCGAGCGCGTTGCGGAGTTCTGCCGGCGACACCACATCCGCCGGCTGTCCTTCTTCGGGTCGGCACTGCGTGAGGACTTCCAACCGGACAGCGACGTGGACGTGCTCGTGGAGTTCGAGCCCGGGCACGTGCCGGGGTTGGCGTACTTCGACATGGAACAGGAGTTGTCGGCGATTCTCGGGCGGAAGGTGGACCTGAACACGCCGCAGTTCCTCAGTCCGTACTTCCGGGACGAGGTGCTGGCAGAGGCCGAGGAGCAGTATGTCGCGGCATTGCTGCCTCGCCCGATGTCACTCTGAACGAAGTGCACTGCGTCCCCGCAGGGGCGCGTCTGGGCCACGCCAAGAGCCGCCGGCACTCAGTTCGGCCTGTCCAGCCCGCGATTCCAGCACCCACTCACCCATCCGTTAGCCTCATTCACACCGCTTCGCAAACGCCCCGCCCGTAACCGCCCGGTTACACCTCCCGTCACTCCTCGGTGACAGTTGCGGGCCAGGCTCTCGGGGCAAGGTCCCTCGATTCCCTCGGGATGACCTCGTTCCTCGGTCGATTTGGCATTTGAGTTTTGGCTTTTGGCCTTTGACTTCGTCCTCGTGTCCGCTTGGCACGCTCTGTGCATTCTGTTGCCCGATGCGACATACCAAGAAGTCCATCACGGCGGCACCGAGCCGAGACGCAGGCAAGCGCACGCTGGTGCGGTGGGCGCAAGACTAGGGAGGTACGCATGATCGTGGGCATGATTGCCCTCATGCTCGTAGCGGCCGGCATCGAGAACGCCATAGTCGTTCAGCCGGTGGTCGTGGCGGATGAAGGAAACGGCAAGGTTACGCTCAGGTTTGACCTGCCTGTCGGGGAGTCACGTCAGCCTGCGTTGCCGGTCGACGGGCAGGGCAACCTGCCTGACGGTTCGTTCGATGACTTCAGCCAGCAGGCAGTCATCAACACGAGTACAGGAGCTCTGGAAATCACTGGTACTAATCCAAACGGGAATGGATCACTCAGGCGTACCGGCAACACCACGGTGGGGAGGATATCGTGGATCAGCGGCAACCCGTATTGCTGGCGGATACCGGTCACAGGTGGCGCGGTTGAGTACTACAACCTAAACATGACCGGCTACGGGAGCTGTGATGATGTCGATGTGGTAGCGCTTCTAACGGCAAAGGGAGGCAACGCGAGCGCCCAGATCAGCATAAATAGCTCTTCTGGTACGACGCCCTACTTGGATGAGACCTGGAGGTTCTGGTCCATCACCAAGCCTTCGAGTTCCATAAACTGGAACACCAGCAACAACGTTGCTAAGGTGAACATCTGGAACGGTAGTGATACGATGGGGGTTAATCGCATCGCAGTGTATGTGAATGGGGCAGTTCGTATCCAGCCGGCACCTGGGCCATTCAGTCTCACATCACCTACTGACGGCGCCACGAACCAGCCAACTTCGGGGACGCTGCGGTGGGGAACATCCTCAAATGCAGAGCGCTACAAGGTGTACTTCGGCACGGCCTATCCGCCTCCGTACCTCAGGACCGTGACCGCTCCGACGACTTCCACCACATACTCGGGCGATAATGGTCAGACATACTACTGGCGTGTGATTGCGGAAAACAGCTCAGGTAGCAGGCAGTGCAACGCTGTGTTCAGCTTTAGCACGGTCATTGCTGCTCCAGGCGCATTTGACCTGACCTCCCCAGCAAACGGTTCGCGTGAGTTACCGGCCACTGGTACGTTGCGTTGGGCGTCTTCATCGGGTGCCACGAGCTATGATGTCTACCTCGGGCTTACGAATCCTCCAGGATTCCTTCGCAATGTCACGGGGACATCAACCCCTTACTCCTGTCTTCCAGGTCGAACATACTACTGGTACGTTGTTGCGAGAAATAGCGCAGGACAGAGAGAGTGCAATAGCAGGTTCTACTTCGTGACCGCTCCCCTCGGGCCTGGCCCCTTCGAATTGCTCACGCCAGTCAACAACGCCGTAGGCGTGGCGACCCGAGGGACAATGACTTGGCAGGCCGCCGCTGGTGCCACGTCGTACTACATCAACTTGGACACTCAGAATCCACCGCAGGTGACAGTGGGTAGTTCCACTGGGACGTCGTTCAATTACGGCAGCGTCGTACCGCTTAGGAACAACACCACGTACTTCTGGTCCGTTCTAGCCATAAATGGCGAGGGTACGAGGCGCTCTACGTCAGTCTTCCGCTTCGGGACGGAGACAGTTGCCGTCGACGAGTCAGGCGCCCCAGGGACGAGTCGCGCCGCAGTCGGGCTAGTAGATGTCAGGCCGAGCCACTTCAGCAGGAGCATCCGGCTGACTTGCAGCGTTCCAGCAAATGCGGTCTTCAGTCTGCGAGTCTTGGACGCTGCCGGAGTGGCCGTTCGAGAGCTGAGCAAGGGGACTGCAGTGGGCGGAGTCCATCAGGTGCTATGGGACGGGCGAGATGAGAGAGGTCACGTCGTGCCCAAGGGAATCTACCTGTTCAGTCTGGAGTCTGGCGGACAAAGCTGGGTCAAGAAGGCGGTGAAGACCCGATAGGCAATGCGGTCTCTATGAGCCGGCGGCGCATCTGCCGCCGGCTCGCTCGCTGTGGTGGGTCGGCACGTCGGTCGGCGGGGAGCAGACAACACTGCGGTCGCTGGCCGAAGGCAGCAAGCCGGGCAGATTGACGGACTGGCACGAGTCGCCGGGGAAGCGGACTCCGGCGGCGTGGTTTTGCTGGGAAGCCTCGCGTCAAGCGGCAGGTTGATGGGCGCCACGGCTCGGCCGGACGCCGCAGCATCGGTCTGAATCGAGTGACCGAGCCGTAAGTAATTCGAATGAATGAGCATAGCACAAGGCATACAAACCACTGGTGCTTCTGTGTAAGGTATTGGTCCGGCTGGCTGATGGAATGCCTGATGGGTTGGCCTAATGGCAGGCCGGTAATCAGCGCATCGTATAGCTACCCTATCGGCGAGCTGTATCGCTATTAGTTTAGTCTGTCATTCAGCCTAGTGTACTGCCGGGGGGCTAGTGTGGGGGCTAGCCCCTACCTATGAGTACTTGGTTGAATAAGTAGTTGATGGTTATATGGTTAGATGCAAGGGTGGTCGGTATGAGAGTTGGGCTGGTTGGTTAGTTGGTTGAGGGGTTGGGCGGCGGGAGGTAAGCGGGTTGTCGGGTGTTGACAGGCCGGCCTGATTTCGCTAGAGTCGGGGCGTTATGGCATCGTTTTCAGGACTGGTTGAGGCGCGCGCGGCGGCGGCTGGCTTGCCGCTGCGGCGTGCAGGGAAAGGAGCGTACTCGTGGGAGTGAAGTCCGGGGTCGACCGCGTCTACAACTACAATCTGAAGTACAATACCGAGACCATCAAGAAGCTCGTGGATGCGCGGCGCGAGCGGATGGTCGCGAAGCAAACCGAGGTGCAGGAGGAGCTGGCCGAACTGGAGAACAAGGCCAAGGAGGTACTCGGCGAGGCCGGGGTGCCGACCCACACCTACATCGGGTACCTGAATTTCTGCCGCGAGGTGTGGAAGAAGAAGCGGCGGTTCACGGGCGAGACCCTGCGGCGCGAGGCGATGGTGGTCGAGAACAAGTGGATTGCGCGCGAGCTGAAGAAGACCGTGCTCGACGCACTGCGCCTGCAGGTGCTTTCGATTCCCGACCCGACGCCCTGACTTGTCAATCCGTGGACTTGACGCGAAAGAAAACCAAACCGAATTGACGGCGGGGAGGACTTCCATAGAATCGGGCGTGCACGCGGCAGACGCCATACGCTCGCGCCTGGGCCTGCAGATTCTCTTCGACTTCGACGACATCGTCGCGGCGATCGAGTTCGCCGCGGCGAACGCCTTTCCCGTGCTGGAGCTGAACCTCGGGAACCGGCATTTCGCGGAGCAGCTCGAACGGGCGCGGGAGCGCAGGCGCATCCGGGCCGCGGCTGTGCGGCTCGGGCTGACGCTGGCGGTGCACGCGATCGAGGGACCCTCGTTCTTCGTGCCGAGCAGGCGGGTCGTGGCCGCGGGCGTGGCCGAGACGAAGCGGCTGCTGGACCAGTGCCGGGACTCAGGCATCGCCAAGGCGGTGCTGCACCTCGGGTTCGAGATGCATTACGGGCAGGGCGCGGGGTACGTGTACCCGCACGATTACTTCCCGGATTTCTACCGCGAGCTGGTCGGTTCGGCCCTGGCCGAGCTGAAGGGCCATGCGCGGGGCCGGACCCGGCTGTGCATCGAGAATGTCGGGGGGTTCCGCTACCCGTTCGTGCAGAGGCTCTTGGACCGGATGCTGGGCGGCTGGCTCGGGCTGTGCTACGACCTGGGGCATACCAACATCCTCAGGCCGGCCGAGCGCGCGGCCGAGCAGGAGTTCTTTCGGCGGCACCTCGCGCGCGTGTGCCACTGCCACGTGCACGACAACAACGGGGTGCGCGACGAGCACCTCGCCCCGGGCAAGGGCCGGATTGACTTTGTCCCGCTCCTGGCGATGCTTGCCCGGACCAGGGCGACGCTGACCTTCGAGGTGCGGCCGAAAGAGGCGGCGCTCGCGGCGCGCGACTACTTCGAGCGCGCCCTGGCGCCGCGCCTGCGGTAGATGAGGGCATTGGTGACCGGGGCGAGCGGCTTCATCGGTTCGCACCTGTGCCGGTTGCTGGCCGAGCGCGGCCACGAGGTGCGGGCGATGGTGCGCCGGACGAGCAGGCTGGACCGGCTGGCAGGGGCGGGCGCGGTCGCTGTCCACGCGGACCTGCGCGAGCCGGCAACGGTGAGCGCGGCGGTGCAGGGCTGTGACTGGGTTTTCCACTGCGCGGCCGAGGTGTCGCCGGGCAGAGGCCGCGACCTGGTGCAGGTGAATCGCGAGGGCACGCGGGTGATTGCCGAGGCGTGCGCGGAGGCGGGCGTGAAGCGATTCGTGTTCGTGTCGAGCACGGCGGCGTGCGGGCCGGCGCCCGCGCGCGACCGCCCGACGACCGAGGCGCAGGCGCCCGCGCCGGTGAGTCGGTACGGCGAGTCAAAGCTGGCGGCCGAGCGCGCGGTGCTCGGGCTGCGCGAGCGGCTGCGCTCGGTGATTCTGCGGCTGCCCGCGGTGTACGGGCCGGACGATGCGAACACGATGATAATAATGAACGCGCTGCGCCGGGGCATACTGCTCGACCCGTGGGGCTCTTTCTCTGTTGTGTATGTCAAGGACGCGGCGCGCGCGGCCCTGCTGGCCGCAGAGCGCGACGTGCCGAGCGGGTCGGTGTACCTGGTGTCGGACGGGGAAGAGCACACCGCGGCGCAGTTCGCCGAGCTGGGCGCGCGCTCTCTCGGGCACCGGGTGTGGCGCATCAGGGCGCCGGGCTGGTTCGTGTTCGCGGTCGCGACCGTGACCGAGTGGCTGCACCCGGGCGGGAGCTATGTCAACCGGGACAAGGCGCGCGAGCTGGTGCACGACTGCTGGGTGTGCTGCCCGGACAAGGCGCGCGCGGAGCTGGGGTTTGAGCCGGAGTACACGCTCGAGAGGGGGCTTGCCGAGACTCTCGAGTGGTGCAAGGAGAAAGGGTGGCAATGACTCCGAAGAAGAGGCTTCTGGGGCTGGAGCAGGCCTGCCGCGAGCAGGGCATCAGGCTGGTGTACGACGACGTGCAGGGCGAGGGCGGGATGTGCCGGCTGCGCGACTGCTGGATGATCATCATCAACCGCCGCGCCGCGGCCGACACGCGGGTGCGGATAATCAGCGACGCGCTGGAGCGGATCGCGGCGGCGCGCTCGCGGCGCGACGCGGCCGCGCTTTCGGCCCCGGGCGATGAGGCGGTCGCCGGGCTGCCCGCGGGCGTGCGCGTCGAACCGGCCGAGAACGGGCCGGAGGCCGCGCTGGATTTCGACTGAAGCTGACCGCAGAACGCAAGGCGGGCCCGCGCGGGCCCGCCTTCTTTTTGACCGACCGGGTCAGTCGATGCGGGTGAATCTGTCGCGGGCCACGCCGCAGATCGGGCACTTGTCGGGCGGCGCGCCGTGGACCGTGTTGCCGCAGACGCTGCAGACCCAGATTTCGCCGGCGGGCAGGTCCTTGCCCGACTGGACCGCGGCCAGCGCTTCGGAGTAGAGCTGGTGGTGGATCTTCTCGACGGCGAGGGCGAACTCGAAGCTCTTCTGGGCGGCGACGTTGTTCTCGGCCCTGGCCACGGCGAGGAACTCGGGGTACATCGAGGCGAACTCGTGGTGCTCGCCGGCGATGGCCTCTTTGAGGTTGTCAGCCGTGTCTTTGACGCCGCCGAGCACGCGCAGGTGGGCGTGGGCGTGGACGGTTTCGGCCTCGGCCGCGGCGCGGAAGAGCTTCGCGACGCCGGGCAGGCCCTGCTGGTCTGCCTTCTTCGCGAAGGCAAGGTAGCGGCGGTTGGCCTGGCTCTCGCCAGCGAATGCCGCCTTCAGGTTGTCAGTTGTGTTTGCCATCTTTCTCCTTATGGGAACGCGGGTCCCGGGTTTCAAGCATGCGGAAATGAAGGGGGCGGACACGCGAAAGAGCACCAGCTGCGCTCACCGGGCCTGCTCCAATTCCTCCAGCAGCTTCTCTGCGGTATGCCGGTCGTTCAGCCAGTAGGCCGACGGAACACTCGGGCTGGTTTCGCGCATCACCGCTCCTAGTTCGACTCGCGCTTCGGCGCGGCGTTTCGCCGCGATGAGCAGACGGGCGCGCTCGACGCGCAGCATTGTCAGGCGCGGGTCGAGCGCGATGGCTACTGAGAGGAGGCTGTCGGCTCGCTCTGGGGCGCCGCCGGCAATCCGCGGCGGGCCGGCCCAGAGCATGGCCAAACCGTAGAGCGCGCCGACGTGAGCGGGCTGGAGTTCGAGCGCGCGGGCATAGGCGCGGCGCACGGCCGGGATGGCCTGGAGCGCGGCGAGGTTGCGCTGGGCAAGGCCGATCTGGGCGGTGGCCGTGGCCCACTGGAAGTGGCCGACCGGGCTTTCGGGCCGGGCCGAGCGCATCGAGTCGGCAAGCGCCTGCATCGCGCGGAACACGATGAGCCGTTCAGGTCTGCCGGATGTGTCCAGCCCGCGGTTCAGCCGGACATCGCAGTCGAGCGCGACCGCGGCCTCGGCGAAGCGGTCCAGAGCGCGGGCCCGGGCCGCGAGTGCGGCGGCCGAATCAAGCCAGGACCGGTCGAGGTGGCGATGGTCAAGGTACCAGCGGCCCTGTGCGGCGAGCGAGTCGGCCGGGCCGAGCGCGGCAAGCGCGGCGCAGAGGACCGCGAGCACGGGCTACCTGCCGGCGATTTCCCCGAGCAGGGCTTCGGCCTCGGGCTTGTCGTCGAGATAGAAGTCGGCCGGGTAGGTCGGGTTCTGGGTCGCCAGCAGGCGCGCGAGCTGGGCGCGCGCGCCGACCCAGCGCTTCTGGCGGATGTAGACCTTGGCGAGGTCGAGCCGGAGCAGGGTGTAGTTCGGGTCGGCCTCGATGCCGCGCAGGAGGTATCCTTCGGACTTGTGCAGGTCGCCGCCGGCAAACCCGGGCAACTCGTAGTGCAGCACTCCGAGCACGTCGAGTGCGGTCGGCTGGTTCGGGTCGAGCTCGACCGCGCGGTTGACCGCCTTGCGCAGGGCCGGGACCATGAAGAGCGAGTTCAACACGCCGCGGGTCTGGCCGATGCGGCCGTGCGCGACCGCCCACCAGGTGTGGCCGAGCGGGTTGCGTTCGTTGCGGGTGATGAGAGTTTCGGCGATGGCGCGGGCCCGGGTGTATAGCTCGAGCTTCTCGGCGCTGGTCTTCGCCTCGTCGCCCTTCTGGATATGAATGCGCGACCAGAGATAGAGGCAGCGCTCGCCAGCCGGGTCGGCGCGGCGTTCGGCCGCGATGATGCGGTAGGCGGAGTCGAGCCAGGCGCGGCTCTGATGGCGGTTGAAGAACAAAAACTCGGCCCGGTCGAGCGGCGAGCCAGCCGGCGGCGCGGCGGCGAGGGCGAGGGGTGAAACAACGCAGAGCAGGATGAGAAACAACACGGCGGTCAGACGGTCGGGTTGCCCGGTGAGTGGTTTCACTGCTCAATGTCCTTCGTAGAGCTTCTCGATCGCTTCCTTGTAGGCTTCATAGACCTGGGGCCGGCGCAGCTTGAACGACGGGGTCAGGAGGCCGTTTTCGACCGTGAACGGTTCGGGGATGAGCCGGAAAGCCTTGACCTGTTCGTACTGGGCGAAGTCCTTGAGCGCGCTTTCCACCTCGGCGCGGTAGAGCGCGACGACGCGGGGTTCGTCGAGCGCGCGCGAGAAGTCGGCGCAGTCGATGCCCTGGCCGCGGCACCACTCCTCGAGCACGATGCGCGATGGCACGATGAGCGCGGAAAGAAAGGGCTTGCGGTCGCCATAGACCATCGCCTGTTCGATGTACTCGGACGAGGCGAGCTTCTGCTCGATCGGCACCGGGGCGATGTTCTTGCCGTAGGAGTTGACGATGAGCTCCTTGATGCGGCCGGTGATGACGAGGTTGCCGCGCTCGTCAAACCGGCCCTGGTCGCCGGTGTGGAACCAGCCGTCGGCGTCGATGACCCTGGCGGTCTCGTCGGGCTTGTTGAGGTAGCCCTTCATCACGTTGGGGCCGCGGACGAGGATTTCCGAGTCGGGGCCGATGCGTATCTCGACGTCCTCCATCGGCTTGCCGACCGTGCCGATGCGCTCGTCGCCGGGCATCATCGAGCAGACCACGGGCGAGGTCTCGGTCAGGCCGTAGCCCTCGTAGATGTTGAACTCGAGGCTGCGCAGGATGCGGCCGAGCCGCTTGTCCAGGGGCGCGCCGCCGGACACGAGGTAGCGCAGCCGGCCGCCGGCCAGCGCGTGGAGCTTTCTGACGACGAGCCGGCCGAGCAGCCAGTGGGAGAGCCTGAGCCCGAACGGTATCGGCTGGTTGCGCGACTTGAGGCGGTGGTGGCGGCCGTAGACGCGCAGTGACTCGACCATCAGCCAGCGCTTCCAGGCCGGGCCGGTGAGCACGCGCTCGCGCACGACGTTGTACACCTTTTCGAGCACGCGGGGCACGACGATGAGCACGGTCGGCCTCACGGCCTGGACGTCGCGGGCGACGGTCTGGGTCGATTCGGCGTAGGCGATGCAGCCGCCGACGAGCAGCACGGTGTAGTAGCCGCAGGTGCGCTCGAACATATGGCAGAGCGGCAGGAAGGACACGAAGACGTCGCGCTCGTTGATGTCGAACCGCGCCGCGCCGGAGATGACATTGGAGAGGATGTTGCGGTGGGTGAGCATCGCGCCCTTGGGCTCGCCGGTCGTGCCCGAGGTGTAGCAGACCGTGAACAGGTCGTCCGGGCCCGGCTCGTGCGCCATGGCCAGGCCGGGGTCGGCGGCGAGCGCCCGGGCACCTTCGGCCCGGAGCAGCTCGAACGAGAACAGGGACTTGCCCGTATGGCTGGTCTGGTCGTGCGCGAACAGCGTGATGACATCGGTCAGGTCCGGCACCGCGGCCATCACCCGCGCGACCACGGCGAACAGGTCGGGCGATTCGACCACGAGGTGGCTGACCCTGGCGTCGTTGAGGATGTAGCGCACCGCGTCCTCGGGCAGGGTGTGGTAGACCGGGATGAGCACCGCGCCGAGCTTGGCCACGGCGAGGTCTGTGACGACCCATTCGGGCCGGTTGTAGGAGTATATGCCGACGCGGTCCCCGACCCTGACGCCGCGCGCGGCCAGTCCGGCCGCGACCTCGTCCACCGTGCGCGCGAGGTCGGCGTAGCTGACCGGCACGTAGCGCCCCTCGACCTTGTTCATCAGCGCGGGACGCGCGGCGTGGCGCCGGGCGACCTCGGCGAAAGCCTGGTAGATGGTGTCGGGCATCTAGATGACCCCCAGTTCCCGGCCGACGAGCCGGAACTTGTCGGCGGCGCGGCCGAGCTGTTCCTCGGTGTGCGTCGCCATCAGGCTGATGCGGATGATGGCTGAGCCGCGGGGCACGGCCGGGTACACGACCGGGTTGGCAAAGACGCCCTCCTGCTCGAGCCGGCCGGCCATCTGGTAAGCCTTGTCGTCGTCGCCGATGTATATGGGCAGTATCGGCGTGCCGCGGTAGGCGGTTTTGAACCCGTCGGCGACGAGCCTCCCGGCGATGAAGCGCGAGTTGGCGTGGAGCCGCGCCACGCGCCCGGGTTCGGACGACAGCACTTCGAGCGCGGCGAGCACGGTCGCGGGCACGGACGGCGGCAGGCTGGCCGAGAAGATGGACATCCGGGCGTTGTATCGCAGGTAGTCGGTCACCGTGCGCGGCGCGGCGGTGAACCCGCCGACCGCGGCCATCGACTTGGAGAGCGTGCCCGAGGTGATGTCGACTTTGCCCTCGAGCCCGAAGTGCTCGGCCGTGCCGCGGCCGGTCGGGCCGAGCACGCCGGTCGCGTGGGCGTCATCGACCATCAGCCGGCAGTTGTGGGCCTGGGACAGCTTGTGCAGGCCGGGAAGCTCGCAGATGTCGCCCTCCATCGAGAAGACGCCGTCGGTGACGATGAGCCGGGCCGCGTCGGGCGGCGCGGCCTTGAGCTTTGATTCGAGGTCGGCGAGGTCATTGTGCCGGTAGACAACAGTCTTCGCGCGGGAGTGGCGGCAGCCGTCGATTATCGAGGCGTGGTTGAGCTCGTCGGAGAAGATGAGGTCGTTTTCGCCGGCGAGGGTCGCAACCGTGGCCGAAAGCGCCATGAACCCGGCCGAGAACGAGACGACCGAGTCGGCGTGCTTGAACTCGGCGAGGCGCCGCTCCATCTCGAGGTGCAGGGGCGTGGTGCCGGTGAGCAGGCGCGAGCCGGCCGAGCCGGTGCCGTAGCGCTCGACTGCGGCGATGGCCGCGGCTTTCACCTTCGGGTCGTCGGTCAGGCCGAGGTAGTTGTTGGAGCCGAGGT
This sequence comes from Caldifarciminota bacterium, assembly GCA_965648935.1. GTDB lineage: Bacteria > Hydrothermota > Tepidihabitantia > Tepidihabitantales > Tepidihabitantaceae > CBFGJX01. The sequence goes on along the minus strand of CBFGIY010000001.1, from coordinate 55,095 downwards.
TGACGAGCTCGCGGCCGGCGCGGGTCGTGACCGGCGACGCCGCGGGCTCGAGGTCGCGGCCGTAGAAGAACCGGCCCTGGGCGCGGACGAAGCCGAGCATCATGTCGAACTGACGGCATTTATCGAACAGGTCCACGGTGCCTCCCGGTTACAGGGTATCTGACGCCTGCGCGATTATAGCGTTGGCTCAATTGCAGGCAAGGAATGGCGGGGCCGGGCTGACGGCGCGCGCCCTGCACCTTGCTTGACCGGCCCGGCCGGCCGGGTATGATGAGCTGTCTGACGGGCCGGCCGGGCCGGCGCGGAGGACCCAATTCGGAAGCCTGGTCCCGGGATAAGGGCGGCGGAAGACCGCGCCTGAGTCCGGCGGGGCGTTCCAGCCTCGAGCGCTTCCCAGAGAACGCTTTGAAAGAAAGGCAAGAGCAGTGAGCGAAGCACATATCGCAGCCGGGCACCGGCTGGGTGTGGTTGCGGTGTTTGTCGAGAACCGCCTGGCCGCGGCGCCGCGGGTGAACGCGGTGCTGTCCGACCACGCCGCGATAGTCGTCGGGCGGATGGGCATCCCGTACCGGGAAAGGGACCTGTCGGTCGTGGCCGTCATCGTGGACGGCACGAACGATGAAATCGGGGCCCTGACCGGGAAGCTGGGTTCGATACCGGGCGTGAGCGTGAAGGCGGCATTGAGGAAGAAGAACGGCAGAGGGCACGAGGTCGAAGTCAGAGACCAGATGCCGGAAGGCGAACCCCGCGGCGATGACAGGGGGATGGAAAGATGACCGCGGCAAGGAAGACCGAGGCCGTCGACTTCATCGACGACGACAGGATTCAGGAGACGCTGGAGCGGGCCAGGCCCGAGCCGGCGCGGGTGCGGGAGATTGTCGCGCGCAGCCTGGCCAAGAACCGGCTCGAACCGGAAGAGGTGGCGACGCTGCTTGCCGTGGAGGAGCCGGCGCTGCTGGAGGAGGTGTTCGAGGCCGCCCGACAGCTCAAGGAAGCGGTTTACGGCAACCGGATCGTGCTGTTCGCGCCGCTGTACATCGGCGACAAGTGCGTCAATAACTGCGCGTACTGCGGCTTCAAGTGCACCAACCGCGAGGTGGTGCGCAAGACGCTGTCCGATACCGAGCTGCACAGAGAGCTGGCCGCGCTCGAGAGCCAGGGCCACAAGCGTCTGATACTGGTCTGGGGCGAGCATCCGGACTACTCGGCCGAGGAGATGGCGCGGGTGGTGCGCATCGTCTACTCGACCAGGGTCGGCCGGGGCGAGATACGGCGGGTGAACATCAACGCGGCGCCGCTCGATGTCGAGGGCTACCGGACGATGAAGGCGGTCGGCATCGGCACTTACCAGGTCTTCCAGGAAACCTACCACCACGAGACCTACCGCCGGGTCCATCCGGGCAACACCCGCAAGGGCGACTACCTGTGGCGGCTTCTGGCCCACGACCGGGCGATGCAGGCCGGGGTGGACGATGTCGGCATCGGCGCGCTCTTCGGCCTGGCCGACTGGCGGTTCGAGGTGATGGGCCTGCTCTATCACACGATTCACCTTGAGCAGCGATTCGGGGTCGGGCCGCACACCATCAGCTTTCCCCGCGTGAACGTCGCATCGAATGTCACGCTGGACCGCAGTCACTTTGTCAGCGACGCCGATTTCCTCAAGCTCATCGCGGTGATCCGGCTGGCCGTGCCCTACACCGGTCTGATCCTGACCGCGCGCGAGCGGCCAGAGCTACGGCGCCAGGCGCTGCGCCTCGGTGTGTCGCAGATTGACGCCGGCACGCGCATCGAGCTGGGCGCCTATCAGGAGTGCCGCGAGGGCGAGTGCCAGGAGCTGAACCGCGAGCAGTTCGAGATTCAGGACACGCGCGGTCTCGAGGCGGTCGTGCGCGAGCTCATCGACGACGGGTTCGTCCCGAGCTGGTGCACTTCCTGTTACCGGCTGGGCCGCACCGGCGAGCACTTCATGGAGTTTTCGATTCCCGGGTTCATCAAGCGCTACTGCACGCCCAACGCTCTGGCCACGCTGGCCGAGTACCTCGTCGACTACGCCGGCCCGGAAACGCGCGCGGCCGGCTTCGCGCTGATCGAGCGCGAGCTGGCCGGCATCCCGGACGAGAAGCGGCGCGAACAGGTGCGGGACCGCATAGAGAAGATAAGGACGAGCGATGAGCGAGACGTCTGTTTCTGAGTTTCGGACCGCGCTGGAGAGGCTGGTGCGTTCCCAGCCGGCCAAGCTGTGGCTGTGCCGCCGCGCCGGGCCGCGCTGGGATTTCCTCTGGAGCGTGGGCGAGGAACGGCTCGAGCCGGCCGAGACCGTGGTCGCCGACACCGAGTATGCAGTCCTCGGCGAGAACGTCGGTCCCGGGCTGGCCGAGCTGGTGAGCAGCGAGTTTCGCCGGTTCCGGGCCGGTGCCCAGATGCGCACCGAGGCCGACCTCCTGGGCGAGCGCAGCGTGCCGGCCGAGGCGCTCTACGGCATCCACACCGCGCGGGCACTGGAGAACTTCCCGCTTGCCGGCCGGCCGGTTCACTCTTTTCTCGTGCGCGCCTACGGTGCCGTGAAGCTGGCTTGCGCGCGGGCCAACCGCGAGCTCGGGGCCTGGCGCGAGGATGAAGCCAAGGCCGACGCGATCGAGGCGGCCTGCGCCGAGATGATGGCCGGGCGGCTCGACAGCCAGGTGCTGGTCGACGCGCTGCAGGGCGGGGCCGGCACATCGACCAACATGAACGTCAACGAGGTGCTGGCGAACCGTGCGCTGGAAATACTGGGCAGCCGCAAGGGCGACTACAGCCGCGTGTCGCCCCACGACGACCTGAACCGACACCAGTCGACCAATGACACCTACCCGACCGCGCTGAAGGTCGCGGCGCTCAAATCCCTGGCCGAGCTTGAAGAGGAACTGGTCGCGCTGCAGGAGGAGTTCCAGGCCAGGGAGCGGGAGTTTGCCCGGGTCGTGAAGGTCGGCCGGACCGAGATGCAGGATGCCGTGCTGACCACTCTGGGAAGAGAGATGGGTGCGTACGCCGAGGCGTTCGCGCGCGACCGCTGGCGGGTATTCAAGAGCGGCGAGCGGCTGCGCACCGTGAACCTCGGCGGCACGGCCATCGGCACGGGCATCGGCGCGCCCCGGCGCTACATCTTCCGGGTGACCGATATCCTGCGCGAGATCACGGGCCTGGGCCTGGCCCGGGCCGAGAACCTCGTCGATGCGACGCAGAACTGCGACGCTTTCGTTGAGGCGTCGGGAATAATGAAGGCCTGCGCCGTGAACCTTTTCAAGGTCAGCAACGACCTGCGCCTGCTGTCGTCCGGGCCGGAGGCCGGGCTGGGCGAGCTCGTGCTGCCCGAACGCCAGGCCGGTTCGACGATAATGCCGGGCAAGGTCAACCCGGTGATTCCCGAGGCGGTTGCCCAGGCGGCGCTGATGGTGATGGGCCTCGATGCGGTAATCGCGCAGGCCGCAGCCGGCGGGAACCTCGAACTGAACCAGTTCATGCCGCTCATCGCGGCCTGCCTGCTGGACGAGCTGGACTTGCTGCACAATGCCTGCCGCATCCTGCGGCTGCACTGCGTCGCCGGGCTGAAGGCGAACGAGTCGCGCTGCCGCAGGTTCGTTGAGAACACGACCGCGACCGTGACCGCGCTGGTCGGCGAGCTGGGTTACGAGAAATCCGAGACGCTGGTCAAGGAGGCGGCGCGCACGGGCAGGTCGCTGCGCGAGCTGGCCGGCGAGCTGTACGGCCTCGCGCCGGAGAGGTTCGACGAACTGGTCGCGCCCGAGGCGGTCAACCGGCTGGGAAGCCCGGAGTAGCAGGGGAATGCAGAAGGCAGAGTGCAGAATGCAGAGCGCGCGTTGGAGGTCCCGATGAGGGCCGCGCCCAGGGCGCTGCGTCTGCACATCGGCATCTTCGGTCGACGCAACGTGGGCAAGTCGTCGCTGCTGAACGCTCTGACCCGCCAGCAGGTATCAATCGTCTCGGAAGTGGCGGGCACGACAACCGACCCGGTCGAGAAGCCGATGGAGCTGCTGCCGCTGGGACCGGTGCTGTTCATCGACACGGCCGGGATTGACGACGAGGGCGCGCTCGGCGCGATGCGGGTTGAGAAGACCCGGCGGATCATCGAGCGGACCGACATCGGTCTCATCGTGACCGACGCCGGCCGGTGGAACGCGTTCGAGGAGAAGATGGCCGCCGAGCTGCGCGCGCGCGGCGTGCCGGTCGTCGCGGTGTTCAACAAGAGCGATATCGCCGCGCCGCCGGACAGCGTCGAGGCGAAGCTGCGGGCCGATGGCGTGCGGACCGTGCGCACGGCGGCGCGTGACGGCGCCGGCGTGCTCGATCTCAGGCAGGCCCTGATAGAAGCGGCACCTGAGGACTTCGTGAACCCGCCGACGATAATCGGCGATCTCGTTCCGCCGGGCGGGATGGCGGTGCTCGTGGTGCCGATTGACAAGGAAGCGCCGCGCGGCCGGCTGATTCAACCGCAGGTGCAGACCATCCGCGATGTCCTGGACAACGACGCCTACTGCGCGGTTGTGAAGGAGCGCGAGCTCGCGGATGCGCTCGGGCGACTCAACCGGCCGCCGGACATCGTCGTGACCGACTCGCAAGCGTTTCTCAAGGTTTCGGCCGACACGCCGACGGGGGTGAAGATGACCTCTTTCTCGATTCTCTTCGCCCGATTCAAGGGCGACCTGGTCGAGATGGTTCGGGGCGCGGTCGCGATCGACCGGCTCAAGCCCGGGGACCGCGTGCTGGTCGCCGAGAGCTGCACACACCACCCGATCGGCGACGACATCGGTCGAGTGAAGATACCGCGATGGATCACCCAGTACGTCGGCGGCAAGGTCGAGTTCACCACCCATCAAGGCCATGATTTTCCCGCCGACGTGTCGCAGTACAGCCTCGTGGTCCACTGCGGGGCGTGCATGACCAACCGCCGTGCAGTGCTCAACCGCGTGGCGCAATGCCGGGCCCAGGGCGTGCCAATCACCAACTACGGACTTGCCATAGCCTGGTCGCTCGGCATCTTCGAACGGGCGCTGGAGCCTTTCCCGGCTGCGCTTGAGGCTTACCGGCAGTCGCGGCAGGCACAATGACACGCGCAGAGATACTCGGCTGGCTGCGGGAAGGCGACCATTCGCGGCTCGACGAGCTGTGGGCCGATGCCGACCGGGTAAGGCGCGAGCACGTCGGCGACGAGGTGCACCTGCGCGGATTGATAGAAGTTTCGAACTACTGCCGCCGCGCGTGCCACTACTGCGGAATCCGTGCCGGCCGGCGGATTGAGCGCTATCGGCTCAGCGAGAGCGAAGTGATGGATTGCGTTCGACTGGCCCAGCGGCTCGGCTACGGCACGGTCGTGCTGCAGGCCGGTGAGGACCCGGGCCTGACCGCGGACTGGGTCGAGCGCGTCGTGCGGCGCATCAAGGGTGAAACGCCGCTCGCGGTAACGCTGTCCCTGGGCGAACGGAGAGTGGCCGAACTCGAGCTGTGGCGGGCGGCCGGCGCTGACCGCTATCTGCTGAAGCACGAGACGTCGGACGAAGCGCTGTTCCGGGCAGTCCATCCCGGGTGCGGCGACGAGGAAATGCACCGGCTCGAGCTGCTCAGGCGCATCAAGGCAATGGGGTACGAGACCGGATCCGGGGTGATGGTCGGTATTCCCGGCCAGAGCTTCGAGTCGCTGGCCGACGACATAATGCTGTTCCGCGAGCTCGAACTGGAGATGGTCGGGGTCGGGCCATACCTCGCGCACCCGGACACGCCGCTCGGCCGTGATGCGGCAAGGCTGGCGCTGCCTGACCAAGAGCAGGTTCCGGCGACCGACGAGATGACGACCAGGGCGATGGCTCTGGTGCGGCTGGCGTGCCCGGACGCCAACATTCCGACAACTACGGCGCTGGCGACGGTGAATCCGGGGCAGGGGCGCGAGCTGGGACTGGCGCGCGGGGCAAACGTCTGGATGCCGAACCTGACGCCGCCGCAGTACCGGGCTTTGTACGAAATCTACCCGGGCAAGGCCACGGCACCCGACACGGCCGAGGCGTTCCACCGCGATCTCCTGCGGGTGCTGGAATTGCTTGGTCGCAGGCCCGGCAAGGGGCCGGGCGGCCGTCCGGGTTGACACGCGCCCGACACCGCCGATAGTACGCCGTGGTGCTTGTGCGCCGGATGACCGATGCTGACCTTGATCGGGTGATGGAGCTCGAGCAGGCAATCTTTCCCAATCCGTGGCGGCGTTCGTTCTTTCGGTCTGACCTCGGGCGTCAGCAGGGACTCTGCATAGTGGCGGAGGAGGGCGGACAGGTTGTCGGGTACGCGGTGGCGTGGGGCACGGACGAACTGCACATCGCCAACTTCGCGGTGGCGCCGGAGAGCCGGCGGCGCGGAGTCGGCCGGGCCTTGATGGACGAGGTGCTGCGGTTCGCCGCCGCGGCCGGCGCGAGGTCAGCCTACCTTGAGGTGCGGGTTTCCAACGCGGCGGCCCGGCTATTCTACACTACGCACGGTTTCGTGCCGACGTTCACGCGCAAGGGCTACTACGAGAACGGCGAGGACGCGCTGATAATGGAGCGCGAGGTCGAGCCGGCTCAGCAGTAGCGGTCCCAGCAGACAATCTCGGACAGGCTTTTGCGCGGGCGCGGTTTCGCCTCGCGCGCAGGGTAGCCGAGCGGGGTCAGGGCGACGGGCTTGACGCCGGCCGGTATCGCCAGGACCTTGCGGACTTCCTCTTCCAGGAACGCGCCGATCCAGCAGGTGCCGAAACCCTCGGCCGCGGCGGCAAGCACGATATGCTCGAACGCAATCGTGACGTCGACGATGTCCGATTTCCAGTACCCGCCCATATTGGTCCAGGCTTCCGATTCGACCGCGCAGGCGCAGATGACCAGCGGAGCCTCGCCGACGAAGGCCTGACCCCGGCAGGCGGGAATGAGCGCGGCGCGGACCGCGGGGTCTTTGACCACGATGAACTTCCACGGCTGGAGATTCTTCGCTGAGGGAGCGAGCCGCGCCGCTTCGAGAATGCGGTTCAGCGCTTCCTCCGGTACCGGGTCAGGCTTGTAGGCGCGGATGCTCAGGCGGGACTGGACTGCCTTGTAGAAGTCCATCAGAACCTCCAGGTGGGTCTAGGGACAGAGAAAGCGCCCGACGCGAGTTGAACGCGTGGCCTGCAGATCCGGAGTCTGCCGCTCTATCCAGCTGAGCTACGGGCGCGTGCCCAGAATCTAGCCGAGACACGCGGCCAAGTCAAGCCGGCCGCGGTTGACGCGCGCCGGGGCAAAGACTAGACTGCGTCAGTGCCATGAGCGCCATCGGTTCAGTACTATCAGCTCTGGTCGCCGGGATGCCGTTGCCCGGCGCAGGTGCTCAGGCCCTTGCCGATTCGCAGTACGTTACCTTTGTCGGCAACTGGCCTTTCGGCCCGAGCTGGTGCGTGGCTGTGGATACTGCACGTGGGCTGGTCTTCGTCGGGTCCGGCGGCGGGGTGTACGTGGTCGACGTGTCGAACCCGGCCGCGCCGACCAGGGTCTCTGAAGCCGTGCACAGCCGAGGCTGGGCGCGCGGCCTGCATTACGACGCGGGCACGCGGCGGCTCTACATCGCCGACTACGCCGAAGGCGTCGAGGCGTGGAACATCGCCGACCCAGCCGCGCCGGTCCGGCTCGGCGGCCGTGACACGCCGGGCCTGGCCGAGAACATCACCGTCAGCCCGACGCACGCGTGGATTGCCGACGAGGGCCGGGGAGTGCGTGTCGTCCGCCTGAGCGACTGGAGCGAGGTCGGCTCTTATGACACGACCGGTTTCGCATGGAGCGTGGCGCTGGCGGGCGACTACGCCCTCGTGGCCCACGACGCGCTGGGGGTCGTCGTGCTGCTTGCGACCGACCCGACCCACCCCCGGCGGCGCGGACTTCTCGACACGCCGGGACAGGCACGGGATATCGTGGTGCGCGGCAGTTTCGCCTACGTGGCCGACGGCAGCGCGGGACTGCACATACTCGACGTCAGCGTGCCGACCGCACCGGTGATGCTCGGCTCCCACGACACGCCGGGCACGGCATGGCGGGTGGCGCTGGCCGGCGATTACGCCTATGTCGCCGATGTTGATGCGGGCCTGCGCGTCATTCACATCGGAAATCCGCTGGCTCCTTTCGAGATCGGCGCGATCGACCTTCCCGGACAGGTCTACGATGTTGCGGTGCTCGCCGGGTATGCTTTCTGTGCCGGCAACGACGCCGGGCTGTATGTCATCGATGTGCGAGACCCGTTCAACCCGCGGCTTGAGGCGCGATTCGGGGTCCCCGGACCCGCGACTGCATTGTGCATTGATGCCGGGCACGGCTTCGTCGCCTGCGGTCCGGACGGACTGCGAGTTCTCTCGGTTGACGCCGGAGACCTGCGCGAGGTCGGGCATTGTCCCCTGCCCGGGTCGGCGCGCGGCGTGGCAGTGAGGTCCGGTCTGGCCGCGGTCGCCTGCGACACCGCCGGCCTGGTGGTTGTCGATGTCGCCGACCCGGCTCGGCCCGCGCCTGTCGGACGTTGCCCGTTGCCCGGGCCGGCCGCAGCCGTGGCCTTGGCCGGCACTCGAGCCTATGTTGCGGCCGAGCAGTACGGGTTGCGGGTTGTGGAACTTGCCGAACCGGCCACGCCGTGGGAAGCCGGGTTATACGACTCACCCGGCTGGACGACCGGGGTCGCCGTGCGCGCCGACCACGCCTTCCTTGCCGACGGCAATGCCGGCCTGAGGATTGTCAGCATCGCCGGTCCGGGCAACCCGACCGAGGTCGGCTTCGTTGATACGCCGGGTACGGCCTGCGGCGTGGCGCTCTACGGCAACTACGCGTATGTCGCGGACGACAACCAAGGTCTGAGGGTCATCAATGTTTCCAACCCGGCCAGTCCGCGCGAGGTCGGTTCGTACAACACACCCGGCCTGGCGCGGGGCGTGGCCACAGCCTACCCTTTCGTCTGTGTCGCCGACCACGACGCCGGGCTCAGGGTCGTGCGGGTCGATGCACCGAGCTCGCCGCGCAACGCCGGCCACTACACGACACCCGGATCAGCGCACGGTGTCGCGGTTGTCGGCGATCACGTCTACATCGCGGACTACTGGGACGGCGTGCAGGGATACCGCAAGCTGTACACCGGGGTGTCCGAGACCGGTCGGGCTGATCGGCCTGAAGCCGGGCTCACCGCGCTCGCAGGCCGCGGTTCGGTGACTTTCGCCGTGAACGCAGTCTGGGACGGACTGGTCCGGGTTACGGTCGCGGACTGCCTCGGACAGGCTGTCGCAACGCTGGACCTCGAACCGGGCACAGGCGCGAGGATGGCGACGGCACATCTGCCGGTCGGTAGCTACTTCGCGCTCGCCCGTCAGGGCGGCCGAACCGCGACCGCCCGTTTCGCGGTAGTTCGTTGAGACCGCGTCTGCCCGGGTCGGCCCAGTGACGGTCGGTCTGGCTTTGCTGTGGGTCGGAGCCGGGTTCGCATCAGGCAGCCTGCCTTTTTCGGCGTGGCTCGCGCGCGCATTCTCCAGAAAGGACATCCGAAAGGTCGGCGACGGCAACCCGGGCGCGGTCAATGCATGGAAGGCAGGGTCGTGGCGGGTGGGTCTGCCCGCGCTCTGGCTCGACTTCCTGAAGGCCGCGGTGCCGGTCGGGCTGGCGCGCTGGGTATTCGGGGCCAGCGGCTGGTGGCTCGTGCCGGTCGCAGCCGCGCCGGTGTTCGGCCACGCGTTTTCCCCGTTGCTCGGATTCAGGGGCGGCAAGGCGATTGCCGCGTCATTCGGCGCCTGGTGCGGCCTGACTCTCTGGGAAGGGCCGACAGTGCTGGGAGGCGGGTTCGCACTGCTGGGACTGCTGACGGCAGGCAGCGGCTGGGTAGTTCTCGGGGGTATGGTCGTGCTGCTGGCATACTGGCTGGTGCGTGGGGCCGAGCCCGCGGTTTATGTTTTCTGGTTGGCAGACTTTGCGCTGTTGCTGTGGAAGCACCGCCGCGACCTGCATCGACCCGGACCGGGGCCGCTGCTGCGTCGGAGCAGACGTTGAACCTCTTCTGGATCGAGCATCAGGCCGGCATCGTCGTCTTCCTGTCAGTTATTCTGCTGATCGCGCTCTACAACGCGCTGTCGTTTCGCCGACTCGGGAGATACCGGCCCGGGGCAGTTCAGCCGCGCGTGTCAATCTGCCTGCCGATGCGGGACGAGGTGCACAACGCCGAAGCTGTCGTGGGGTCTCTGCTCGCGCAGGAGTATCCCGACTTCGAACTGCTCGTTCTTGACGACCAGTCCAGCGATGGTACGAGAGAAGCAGTAATGCGGCTCGCGCGGTCGGAGCCTCGGCTGCGCCTGATTGAAGGGGCGATGCTGCCCGAGGGCTGGGTCGGCAAGTCGTGGGCCTGCCATCAGCTCGCGCAGGCGGCAGGCGGGGAGCTGCTGCTGTTCACCGACGCCGACACGAGGCACGCGCCCGACTGCCTGGGCCGGGCAGTCGCGGCGCTGCATGCCGAGCGCGCCGACCTGCTGTCGCTGGTGCCATATGAGGAGGTGGGAACACCGGGCGAGGCGCTGACCGTGCCGATAATGCTCTGGAGCATCACCTGCTTTCTCGCGGTGCGCGTCGTCGAGCGCTGGCGCAATCCTGCTTTCACCGCGGCCAATGGCCAGTACTTGCTGTTTCGGCGGTCGGCATACGAACGCGCGGGCGGGCACGAGTCGGTGCGTACCAGTGCGGTCGATGACCTGGCGCTGGTGCGGCGCGTCGCGCGGGCGGGACTGGTCTGGCGGCTGGTCGATGGAATGGATTATCTGCGCTGTCGTATGTACCGGTCCGGGCGCGAGGCTTTCGCGGGCTTCAGTAAGAATCTGTTTCCGGCTTTCGGGGGCGGGGTTGCGGCTTTCATCTTCGCCTGGCTCTGGTTGCTGGTTGCTTACTGGCAACCGGTCGCGGTACTGGCGCTGGCCGCGCTGGGTGCGGATGTCTCCGGTTTCTCGCTGGTGATGGCCGGGCTGGGCTGGGCACTGGGCGCGCTGCTCTGGCTGGTCACCGCGCTGCGCTGGCGCTACCCGCTCTGCCTTGGGTTGCTCGGGCCGGCGGCGGTCGCATGCGGCGCGGCAATCGGTGCCCGGTCGATGTATCTCACGCTGCGCGGCAGGGCATCGTGGAAGGGTCGCATCCTGCCCGGGCCGAGAGCCTGATGCCGGCGGGCCTTGCCCCGCGCGGTTGTCGGCACTACAATCGCGCGAGGCTTTCGCCAGATGAACACCAGTCAGTCGCCGTCTGAACGGGCAGTCGCATCGCTGGAGGCGCAGTTGCCGGCGCTTGCCGCGGCCGCGAGCGAGAAGCTCGCGCTCGACGCGCGGTTCGAGTGCCTCGGCCCGGGTTGCGAGAACGCCGCGCTGGTCGAGGAGTACAGCCTGCTCTTCGGACGGACCTACGCCGCCCTGCTTGATGTCGGGCTGGTCGGACTGCTGGGCGGCGAGCTGGAGTGGATTGAGCGAGTTCTGATTGCGCGGGGGTTCGAACCAGGATTCTTCGCTCACTTGCTTGATGCCTGGATACTGGCGCTTGACGCAAGGCTCGGCCGGCTCGATGCCGCGGTGCTGACCGGGCCGCTGCATCAGCTCAAGCCAATCGCCGGTAGACCGGCTTCGGAGAAGCCGGCCCCGGGGCTGTCTGCCGAAGCGCGGACGTTTGCCGGCATCCTGCTGGAACGCAATCGCCGGGCCGCGGCCGTGTTCCTGCTTGAGCGCTCGGACCGGACTCCGGAGTCGCGCGTCACGGCCATCGTGCAGTCGGCGCTCGCTGAAATCGGCCGGCGCTGGGAGCGCAACGAGATTTCGGTCGTAGAGGAGCACGCCGCAACCGAGGTCTGCCGGTATGCGCTGGTGCGGATGTACGACGATCTGGCCGAGCCGGGCCCAGCCGACCGCAGCGGGCTGGTCGGCTGCGTACCGGGCGAGGACCACGAAGTCGGGGCCTGGCTGGTCGGAGTCGAGCTGGAGCGGCGCGGCTGGAGCGTTTGCTACACCGGCCGCGGCGTGCCCGAAGTGGATCTCGTGCGCGGGTTGCGTTCGACCGCTTCAGAGGCCGCGTTCCTCTCGGTCCAGCATATCACCAATCTGCCCGCGGCAAGGAGACTGGTCGAGACGCTGCGCCGGGAGTTGCCCGGAGTCAAGGTAGTCCTCGGCGGCTATGCGGCCAACCTTGCGGCAGAGCGTCTGGCGCGGCCGGGCGTGGTCGTGGTGAGCCGGTTCGACGAGGCCGACCGCGCGGCAAGGGAGCTGCTGGGCGATGCGTAGGCACGCCGCGGTCCGGATGCTGCTGCACGACCGGTCGACCACCGCCGGCGCGATACTGGGCGTGATTTCCATTGTTTTTCTGGTCGGGCAGCAGCTCGCCGTGCTCTTCGGGCTGCTGACGCTGATGACCGCGGTGGTGGACAACAGCGGGGCCGACATCTGGGTGCTGTCGCGCAACGCGGGCACGCTCGGCACCGCGGGCAGCCTGCCCAGTCGCTATGTCGACCGCATCGTCGGGCTGGAAGAGGTGGAGTGGGCCCAGCCGCTCGTCTATGGCGGAGGTCAGCTTCGCCTGAGCGACGGCACTTTTCAGGGCGTGACGGTCGTGGGCGTGGTGCGGCCGGCCCTGGCCGGCGGACCGTGGCAGTTCGCCCGGGGCAGCAACGCCGTTCTGCTCGCGCACGACGCCGTGACCGTGGACACATTTGACCTGGCCGACCTCGGCCGGCCCTCAATCGGCCAGGTCGTGGAGATCAACTCGCGCCGGGTCGAGGTTGCGGGTTACACTCAGGGGTCGCGCGCGTTCGGGCCGCCGCTGGTGTTCACCAATGCGACCAAGGCGCGCGAGGTGACCGGCCTGCCCGCGGACCGGTGCAGCAACATCCTGATCCGGCTGAGGCCGGGCGCGGACCGCGCGCAGGCGCTCGCGCGCATCCGCGCGCTGCTGCCCGCGGCCGACGCAATCACGTCGGCCGAGCTGGCGCGTAACACAATTGTCTACAACCTGACGAGCACCGGCATCGGGTCGAGCTTCGGCTTCTCGACGCTCATCGGCATCATTGTCGGCGTGGTCATCATAACCCTGACGATGTACACCAACGTGCTCAACCGCCAGCGCGACTTCGCGGTGCTGCGCGCGCTCGGGGCGCGGCGGCGCGACGTGTTCGCCATCATCCTGTACCAGGCCTTGACCATCGGTTCGATCGGGCTGCTGGTCGGGTTCTTCCTGCTGGCCGGGTTCCTGTTCGGGGTCAAGGGTTCGCGCCTGCCCGCAAACCTGCCGCTGTGGCTGGCGCCGGCGCACGTGCTGCTGACTTACCTGCTGTGCCTGGCCGGTTCGGCGATCGCCCTGCGCCGGGCGCTCGCCATCGAGCCGGCTTCGGCTTTTCGCTGATGGCGACGAGCGCGGCCAGGGCGGTGCTGCGCCTCGACGGCGTGGCGCGCGACTTCTCGGACGGCCGCGTGGTGCGGCGCGTGCTGAAGGAAACGACGCTCGATGTCTTCGCCGGGGAACTGACCGCGCTGGCCGGGCCCTCGGGTTCGGGTAAAACCACCCTGCTGACCGTGATGGGCCTGGTCCTCAGCCCGAGCAACGGCCGGATCGAGGTTGATGGCGAGGACGTGACCGGCCGGTCCGAGGACGAGCTCGCGACACTGAGGCTGCGGAAGTACGGATTCGTGTTCCAGCAGGCGGCGCTGGTGCCGGCGCTGTCGGCGCTGGACAACGTGCTCATCGCGCTGGCGGTGCAGGGCGGCCGGCTGACCGACAGCGCCCGGCAGTCGGCGGTGAAGCTACTTGAGGAACTGGGCATGGGCGACTACCTCGACGCGCGGCCGAGCCAGCTCTCGGGCGGCCAGCAGCAGCGTGTCGGGATCGCCCGGGCACTCGTCAGCGACCCGGCCGTGCTCCTCTGCGATGAGCCGACCTCGGCGCTGGATGTCGATTCCAGCCGGCTGGTGCTGGACACGCTCAAGCGGCTGTCGCGCGACCCGCGGCGCGGGGTGGTGCTGGTGACGCACGACCCGCGCGTGTTTCCCTATGCTGACCGGCTGGTGAGAATGGAAGACGGCGCGGTGGTCTACGACTCGCGCGCCGGGACTGGAGGCAGTTGAGATGAAGAGATTTGTCAGGCGGGCGACGGTGCCGGTCGCGGTCGTGGTCGTGCTGATGTTCGTGGTGGTCGCGCTGCTGCGGTCCGCGCCGCGGAAGTCGACGCCCGAGCCGCCCGATGCGGCCGCGGCGCCGGTGCGGATGTACGGGGCAGTCGAGCCGCTGGGCGGACCGGTGCACGTGGCCGCGCGCGTGCCGCGCCCTGTCAGCGCCATCCTTGCGGCCGAGGGCGACACGGTCGAGGCGGGCCAGGCCCTGCTGGTGTGCGAGAACTCGGTGGAGGCGGCGCAGGTCGCGGCGGCCGAGGCGCGGCTGGCCGCGGCGGAACGGGCCAGGGCCATCAGCCGCGACAGTTACGAGCGGGCGGCCGGTCTGAACGCGACGCAGGGAGTATCAGACCAGGACCTGACCCAGCTCAGACTCAAGGCCGAGCTGGACTCGGCGACAGCCGCGGCGGCGCAGGCCGAGCTGAAGCTGGCGCGCGCCCAACTCGAACAGCTCACGCTGCGCGCGCCGGCGAACGGGGTTGTATACAAGCTGGACGTGCGTCTGGGCCAGACCCTGGCCGCAGGCGACGACTCGAAGATAACGCTCGGCTCGCCGCAGCTGCAGGCGCGACTTTTCGTCGAGTCTTTCTGGCGCGACCGGGTGCGGCCAGGCGGCCGCTACCGGCTGGTGGAGACCGAGTCGCGTCGCGAGCTGGGCATGGGCCGGGTCCTGTCGGTTTCGCCCTATGTCGGCGGCCGGACCGTGCGCAGCGAGGACACGCGCGAGCGGTTCGACGCCGAGTATGTCATCGTCATACTCGAACTCGAAGGCGTCGCCGGACTGCCGCCCGGGCTCGCGGTGGTGGCCGAGGAGGCGAGGTGAACGCAGCGGTCCGGCCCCGGCTGCTGTTCAGCCGGTGCCTGGGGTTCGACCACTGCCGTTACAACGGCGAGGTCATCAACGACGACTTCGTTCAGAAGCTCCAAGCTCACGTCGAGGCGGTGACGGTCTGCCCGGAGGTGGCAATCGGGCTGGGCGTGCCGCGCGACCCGATACGCATCATCCGGACAGAGGGCGAGAAGAAGCTGGTCCAGCCGAAGACCGGGCGCGACTGCACCGATGCGATGACCGGGTTCTGCGCGACGTTTCTTGACGGGCTTGGGCCGGTTGACGGCTTCGTACTCAAGTCGCGCTCGCCGTCGTGCGGCACGCGCGACGTGAAGACCTACAACGAGGACGGCAACCTCCTGCCTTCCGCGAAGCGCCAGGGGTTTTTCGGCGGCGCGGTGATGGAGCGGTTCTCGCACCTGCCGGTCGAGGACGAGGGCCGGCTCAGGAACTTCACCATCCGCGAGCACTTCCTTGCCCGGGTCTGGACACTGGCCGAGTTCCGCGCAATCGCGGCCGAACCGGCACTGGGCCGGCTGGTGGCTTTCCACGCACGGCACAAGCTGCTGCTGATGGCTTTCAATCAGGACGAGCTGCACCGGCTGGGCCGGGTCGTCGCCAATGCCGAGCGCCGGCCGGCGGCCGAGGTCTTCCGACTCTACGCCGCCGGGCTGGCCCAGGCGCTGGCGCACCCGGTCAAGTACACCGCGGCAATCAACGTGCTGATGCACGGGCTCGGGTACTTCAAAGACGGCTTGAACAAGGCGGAGAAGGCCGAGTTTCTCGATGCGCTGGAGACTTTCCGGCGGGGCAAACTGCCGCTCTCGGTGCCGGTCGGCATCCTGCGGTCCTGGATCGCGCGGTTCGACGAGCGCTACCTTGCCCAGCAGAGCTTTCTGCGGCCCTACCCGGTCGAGCTTGTCGAGATTCACGATTCGGGCAAGGGACGCTGAGGAGAACTCCGAAGGCCGAATGGCGAGCGGCGAAGCGCATACCTGACCGGGACCACCGCGCGTGCGCATCGGCTATCCCTGCATCAACCGGACCGTCGAATGTCTCGGGGACAGGACGTTCCGGCTGCGCTCGTACAGCCCGGAGCGCCTGGTCGAGACGGTCCAGAACAACCTGCGGTGCCTCGCGCATGTCCTGCGCTGGAACGCCGGGCAGGGCATCGGGTTCTTCCGCATCAGCTCGGACCTCGTGCCATTCGCATCGCACCCGGTATGCACCTTTCCGTGGCAGGCTCATTTCCGGTCCGAGTTCGAGCGCATCGGGCGGTCTATCCGCCGCCACGGCGTGCGCATCTCGATGCACCCGGACCAGTTCACGCTCATCAACGCGCTCGATGAACGCATCGTCGAGAACAGCGTGCGCGAGCTGGAGTATCACGCCGCGGTGCTCGACCTGCTGGGCCTGGGCCGGAGCGCGAAGATACAGATTCACGTCGGCGGCGTGTACGGAAACCGGGACGCGGCAATCGCGCGCTTCGCCGAGCGCTACCGGCGGCTGCCCGATTCGGTGCGGCGGCGCCTGGTCATCGAAAACGACGACGTGAACTACCCGGTCGCGGACTGCCTGCGGGTTCACGGCCTGGTCGGCATCCCGGTGCTGTTTGACAGCTTCCACCACGCGGTGAACAACCGGGGGGAGAGTCTTGAGGAGGCCCTCGCGGCGTGCGCGCGGACCTGGCGCCGGCCGGACGGTATCCCGATGTGCGATTATTCATCGCAGGAGCCGGGCGCGCGGCGGGGCAAGCACGCCGAGCACATCGCACTTGACGACTTCCGGCAGTTCCTGCGCCGGACCCGGCCGCACGACTTCGACCTGATGCTGGAGATAAAGGACAAGGAGAAGAGCGCGCTTGCGGCAATCCGCTCCGCCCGGCGCGACCCGCGACTGGCGGCTTGACCGGCCCGGGGCGCGGGCTAGACTGGCGCGAACGGAGGCAGACAGATGAAGCCAATCGTGTTCTTCTTCGCGCTGCTGGCGCTGCTGCCCGGCGCGGCATCAGGCTGGACATTCGACCTGGTGCGGACAATCGGACTGGACAACCACAGCTCTTCGGCGACCGGCATCTTTGACCTGGACGGCGACGGCGTGCCCGAGCTGCTGGTGCCGGGCAATGCCCGGCTCTACTGCTACGACGTCAACGGCATCATCCGCTGGCAGTTTCTGCCCGCGAGCAACTACTTTCCCGCGGTGAGTTCGCCGGTCGCGGCCGACATCGACAATGACGGCGCGGTCGAGGTCGTGGTGGCCACACCCCTGGCCGTGTACGCGCTGTCTGAGCGCGGCGATTCGCTCTGGCGGCGCACCCTCGGAGGCCAGGGCGCGGTGCAGAACTGCATCGCCTCGGTTGCACTCGGCGACGTCAACGGCGACAGCCTGCTCGAGGTCTTTGCCTACGAGGTCTACAACAACCGCCTGCTCTGCCTCGAACCGCTGGCCGGCGATACGCTGTGGACCTATGCCGAGACGAGCGGCGCGCGCTTCTCGGTCGGCACGCCGACGGTGGCCGACCTGGACGGTGACGGCCGGCCCGAAGTGCTGGGGCAGGTCTCCTTCACGGCGGGCGGGGGCCAGCTCTACTGCCTGGATAACGCGGGCAACAAGCTCTGGAGTTACAACACCTCCGGCTCAGGGATTGCCGGCTGGCAGCTCGCGTCGGCCGCGGTGGCCGATGTCGACGGCGACGGCCGGCTTGAGGTCTTCGGGGTCGCGAACTATTGGGGCGCGTTCTGCCTCGATTATGCCGGGCAGGAGAAGTGGACCCGGCGCATCGCCGAGCACGGCGCATCCTACCCGGCGATTGCCGACGTGGACGGCGATGACACGCTGGACGTCGTGGTCGCGCTCGGGCCGGCAATGCGGTGCTTCAACGCCCGCACCGGCCGGGACAAGTGGCAGTTCCGCGTGGCTGACGGTTACTACATCGTATCGTCACCCGGGGTCGCCGACTTTGACGGCGACGGCCGGCTTGAGGTCGTCTTTGCCGAGGTGAAGCAGAACAACCCGAACGACTCGCTGCGGCCGATGTGGGTGCTGGATTGCACCGGGCAGCCATTGTGGAATGACACGGTCGGTACGACGATGGCCGATGCGACCTGCGGCGACTTTGACTCAGATGGCCGGGTCGAGTTCGCCATCGGGCCGACCTATCGCTGGTCCCAGTGGTGGCACTTCGAGGCCGACACGGCCGCGGTGACGCCGGGCAGGCGGGACTGGCCGACCCTGCAGCACGACATCTGGCGCACCGGGCTCTTCGGGTACGAGGGGCCGCCCGTGGCGCTGGCCGAGCGGCCGGCTCCATCGCAGCGCGCCGCGCTCAGGGCGTATCCCAGCCCGGCGCGGGGCAGGGTCAGCCTGAGCGCGCACCGCGCCGGCGCGGTGGTCATTCACGATGCGGCCGGGCGGCTGGTGCGAATCGTGGATCTGGACAACCGCGGTGCGGGAGAGTGGAACGGGACCGATGGGCAGGGCCGGCGCGTCGCGCCGGGCGTGTACCTGTGCCGGCTCGAGGGCGGCGGTGCTGTCCGGGTGGTGATGACGCAATAGCCCATTCGACTTACTCCACAGAGAAGCCGGCCCGCCAGAAGGCGGGCCGGCTGAGTTCAGAACAGGCCGCTACTCGGCCTTGACGAACCGGGCCGTGCGCGTGCCGTCCGGGCCGGCAAGCCGCACGAAGTAGGTTCCGGCGGCAAGGCCGCGCGCGTCGATGCGCCACGACCCGGCTGCGGCCGACAGGTCGCGCGCGCCTAGGTCTAGCACGCATCTGCCGGCGTGGTCATAGACCGCGGCAGCGAACCGGCCCGGGAACGCGGGCGCGAACTCGAGGATGCCCTCGCCGGTCAGGGGGTTGGGCCAGACGCGGAGGCCGCGGCGGGCGATGCCGTTCAGGCCCGGCTCGGCCAGCGCGGTCGGCACGCCGGTGCGGAACACCGAGCCGCCCTCGGTGCCGGCGAGCAGGGTGCCGTCGCTTGAGCGCAGGGCGAGCGAGAGCACCTTGTTGTTGGTCAGCCCGGTCGAGAAGTCGGTCCAGGTCAGGCCTGCGTCGGTGCTCTTGTGCACGCCGTAACCGTAGGTCCCGGCATAGAGCACGCCGGGGTTGGTTGCGTCGATGACGATGGTCTTGGTGTTCCGGGTGAGCGACGAGAGGGTCCAGGTCGCGCCGCCGTCGGTCGAGCGGAACACGCCCGTGCTGTTGCCGGCGTATATGCGGCTCGGGTTGGTCGGGTCGACCGCGAGCGCGTTCACGATGCCGGTGAGCCCGCTGCGGCTCTGGGTCCAGGTCGCGCCGAGGTCGGTGGTGACGAGCAGCGCCGGGTAGGAGTAGGCCGAGTCGCCGCCGATGTAGACGCGATTGGGGTTGACCGGGTCGAACGCCACGGCCCAGGCGCGCGAGCCGTGCAGGAGGGTATCCTGGCGCCAGGTCGCGCCATCGTCGGTCGTGCGCATCACGCCGATGTAATACGCCGCATTGTAAGTGTTGCCGACCGCGAACACGACATTCGAGCTGTGAGGCGAGACGGCGACCCAGCCGCCGTCAGAGAGTGAGGTTGTGAATGTTTGCCAAGCGGCTCCGCCGCTGGTGCTCTTGAAGAGCTCGGCGTTGCCTCAGCCCGAGCCTTCGAGCATCCAGACGCGTTGCGGGTCCGCCGGGTCAAACGCGAAGCTGCAGAGGTTGCCGCAGGACAGCGGCGTCGATGCCACCGACCAGGTGTTGCCGTTGTCGGTCGTGCGGAACAGCTCGTAGTCGGTGAACTCGGCCCAGGCGTGGCCGGTCTGGTTCGGCACGTGGGCCACGGCCGGGATCTTGCCGATAACTACGCCCGAGTTGGCCGGGGTCCAGGTTACGCCGTAGTCGGTCGACTTGAACATGCCGCCGGTCGAGCCGCAGAGCACGACCCCGTTCTGGCCGGGCACGGTGAGCACGACGCGAATCTGGGTACCCTGAATGCCGGATGAGGAGTTGGCCCAGGTCAGGCCGCCGTCGGTCGAGCGCCACAGGCCGGTGTAGGCCGCGGAGTAGAGGATGTTTGGGTTGTCCGGGGCGGCAACGATGCGGTAGTTGTAGTTGTTGGTGCTCTGGCGGGTCCAGGTCTGGCCGGCATCGGTCGAGCGGTACACGCCGTAGAGCGTGCCGGCGAGCACGGTGTTGTGGCTGGCCGGGTTGATGTAGAACGAGTAGATGTAGTAGGCGTTGGCCGGGAAGTCATAGCGGGTCCAGGTCGCGCCGCAGTCGGTGGACTTGAAGACGATGGTGATGCTGTTCCAGTACGCGCCGACATAGACGACACTGGTGTCGACCGGGTCGACGATGGCCGAGTAGATGGTCGAGCCGGTCAGGGTGTCGAGCTGGGTCGCGGTCCAGGTCGCGCCGCCGTCGGTGCTCTTGGTGCAGGCGAACTTCCACGCGGCTCCGTCGTACTTGTAGGTCGGCACGTAAATCGTTTGCGGGTTGAGGGGATTGAGCGCGATGTCGTTGCCGTTGTTGTTGGACCCGAGCGAAGACTGGGTCCAGGTCGCGCCGCCGTCCGTGGTCCGGTAGAACAGCGAGCTGACGATATGATAGAGCCGGTTCGGGTCGGTCGGGTGGGCGACGAGCTGGCGCGGGTAGTTGGACAGAACCGCGCCAAACGTCGCCCAGGTCGCGCCTGCGTCGGTCGAGCGCAGCAGCGGGTAGCTGGTGTTGGTCGAGGCGACATACAGCGCCGGCGAGCTGCCCGCCCCGGTCGCCCCTGCGTACACCGGCCCGCCGGCCGGCCCGACGCTGACCCAGTCGGCAAGGCCGACCGCGAACAGCGCGAGCAGGGCGCCGATGATTATTGCGGACCTATTCATGCCTTCGGTCTCCTTTCGCCCGCAAGCGGGCCTCGAATCGCGGATGCAATCAAGAAAACGGCCGGGAGAGAAACCCAGCCAGATGATTCTATGATGAGGGGTCGGCCGAGTCAAACACTATCGCGGCAGTTGGGGGCGCAACCGCACCGGGCACTGGACAGGCCCGCGCCTTCTCGGTTGGCCCCCGAATCCTCGACCGTGCTGCGCCCAGCCGTGGCCGTGTTGTTGGGTAGCGGCCTGCACCGGTTGCAGACTCCGGGCGTGAACAGCCTTGAGGCAGGCTGAGACGCCCTGCGGCCGTGTCCCGCATCAGTCCGTGCTGTGAAACAGCAGAACAGCCGGGAAACGACCCGGGGAACTGCCCGGTCAATACCGGGTGAATCGTGTAAGTATTTGCGATTATAAGCGTTATGAATCAAAGCGTAGATGTTGACTTACAACATAAATGTTGTATTTTGCCGAAATGCGAGATTCGACCGGCAGTGCGCTGGCGCGCGAGGTGTTTCTTCTGCTGCTCGGGCAAAGGCTGGCCCGGGCGCGTGAGCGGGCCGGGCTGTCCCAAACAGAGCTTGCCCGCCTGCTCGCCGGGGGCCGGGCTACCCAGCAGGCAGTGAGCCGGCTGGAGAGTGGCCGGGGCGGCGCGCCGAGCATCATCACTGTGCTTGAATACCTGCGCGTGTGCGGGGCAGGGGTCGGCGAACTGGATGAGTTGCTGTCGGCCTGGACCGCGCAACCCGGCCCGCGCGCCGAGGTGCTGCGCCGGGCCGTGGTCGAGGCGGACAGCGGTCTTGAGCCGGGTTCGCTCGAAGCGGCGGCGCGATACGCTGCGGGAGTCGCGGCGGCGCGCGGGAAGGGGCTGCCATCGGGCAGAAGTCTGCGGCGGCTGGCCGGTCAGGCGGCAAGACACGGCCGGGCCGCGCGCGCGGACGCCGAACTGCGCGAGTTGATCGGCCGCGAGCTGGACCGGCTGGGCATCGGCCGGACCTCGGCGCAGTACCTGCCGCTGGTAACATTCGGCCGGATGACCGTTGCCGCACTGCGGCGCACGCAGAAGAGCCGGTACTGGCGGGCGCGGGCAATGGAGCGGCTGGAGCGGTGGCAGTCAGAGAAGGGCCTGCCGCCGGACGCGGCCGCGCGGGTGCGCTCGGCGGCCGAGGCCTGGTCAGCCGGGCGGAGCGCTACCTGAGCACCGCCACCCTTGCGCTGAGCGTGCCTGCCGGGGAAGTGGCCCGCACAATGTAGATTCCGCTGTTCAGCCGCGTTCCGTCCAGCAGGAACTCAACCGGCCCGGGCTTCCCGGTCGCGTGCGATTCGCTGTGAACCAGTTGGCCTGCGGCGTTGTAGAGAGCGAGCCGGACCGGCCCGGGGACCGGCGATGTGAAGCGCACCCGGGCGGTGCGGGCAAACGGGTTGGGCATGACAACGAGGCCCGGGCGGTCTGCAG
>CBFGIY010000001.1:0-32783 GCA_965648935.1 Caldifarciminota bacterium | reverse complement strand
GGGCCGGTTCTTCGGCGCCGGGCGTGGCCTCGCCGAAGAAGCGATAGATGCGGCTGATTAGGGTCCAGCGCTGGAGGTAGCGCGCGGGTGAGAGATTGATTGCCTCAAAGGGCGCGGCGAAGAACACGAGCCGGTAGTCGCCGCGGTAGTGGATGAGTCCCTGCACCGTGGTGTCGGGATAGTCGCGGTATAAGGCCCCGCCGACCGCGCCGTTGATCGGCCGGATGCCGTTGGCGTCGGCGCCGTTGGCCGCGCCGCCGGCCCCGGCAATCACCATCGTGTCGCCCTCGGCAATCGGGTCACCGGGCCGGCCCACCAGTATCAGCCGGCCCATCGTGTCGACCGCGGGCGCGGCCCGAAGCCAGTCGGCAAGGAAGCTCGATCCGCGCAGGTTCTGCGCGACCTTCTTGCCCGAAAGCAGCAGGCTGCCCCCGGCTGAGAGGTAGCCTTCCAGCGCGGCCTGTTCAGCGGCAGTAAGCGAGGTGACCGAGTCGTTGCCGGTGTTCCAGATGACCACCGCATAGCGGCGCAGGGTGTCAGAGGTGGGCGGGCCTGAGACTTCGGTCTGGTAGAGGTCGTAGACGATGCGGTTGGAGTCGCAGGCCGAGGTGAAGTAGCGTTCATAGCCAAGGCCGAGGTCGTCGTCGACGATGAGGGTGCGGGGAATGCCTGAGCGCGCGGCAAAGCCGGTGTCGGGGCGGCGCACGTCGGGCCGGGCGGTAGCAGTCAGCCGGAAGCGGATGTCCTGGGGCGGTGTGCCCGCTGCGACCGCGACGACAAACGAGTCGGCCGAGCAGTCGCCGGATGACCCGGCCGGGATGGGCGGGAAGGTGGCGGTGTCCTTGATGATGGTGATGCCGGTGCTGGTCGTGCTGAGTGTGGCGCGGACGCGGTCGGCGTCCCAGAATCCGGGCGAGTTGGCGTAGGTGATGACGAGGCCGGCAGTCTCGCCCGGGTCGGGCCGGCCGTTGCCATTGCCCTCTGCGTCGTTGAACCGCCAGCCGGCCAGGCGCAGGTCGCAATAGTGCACCAGCCCGAGCGAGTCGGTTTTGATGAGGCAGGGATTGCCCCACACGTCCGCGACTCCGGCGATGATGAACCCGTTGTCCGGGGTGTTCTCGATCCACATTCCGAGGTCCAACCGAGCGCTGTCGCGGCCGTAGTACTCGCGGCGCCAGAGCGGTTCGCCTAGCGAGTCCAGGCGCACCAGCACGATTCTTACGTGTTCGGTCACACCGTCCCAGAACTCCCCGACCACGGCAAAACCGCGGTCCGGAGTCTGGACCACCTTACGCAGGTAGCAGCTGGAGTCGGTCAGGTCGCCCGGATAGTAGTAGCGCTCCCAGAGCGTGTTGCCGACCGAGTCAACCCGGGCGATGAAGCCGGCAACGGTACCGACCAAGGGGTCAAAGCTGGCCCCGCAGATCGCGAACCCGCCGTCACGAGTCGCGCAGCCACCGTTGGCCAGAGAACTGCCGTAGGCATAGAAAGACCGGGTCCAGAGCGTGTCGCCGCGCTCGTCGATGCGGAGTATGTAGAGGCCCGAGCTGTCGCGGCTGCCCGGTACAGTGACCTGGCCGCCGACAAAGTAGCCGCGGTCCGGGGTCTGATGGATCGAGACCCCCGACCCTGTCGGCGGCGGTTCGTAGAGCCGGAACCATTCGATCTCGCCGTCGCGGCTGAGCTTGATGACGCCCAGCCCGCCGCCCTCTTCGGTGGTGATGTAGCCGGTGTACGCGCAGCCGGAGTCCGCGGTCGGGCAGAGGTCGCTGTAGGTGCCCTCAAAACCCGGGCCTTCGTAGAAGGTCAGCCAGATGAGGTTGCAGGCGGTATCGGTCTTGAAGAAGAACAGGTCACCGGTGTAGCCGCCACAG
The DNA here is from genome assembly GCA_965648935.1 of Caldifarciminota bacterium. Lineage (GTDB taxonomy): Bacteria > Hydrothermota > Tepidihabitantia > Tepidihabitantales > Tepidihabitantaceae > CBFGJX01. The sequence goes on along the minus strand of CBFGIY010000001.1, from coordinate 30,909 downwards.
AGGCCGGCCAGAAAGTAGTCGCCGTCCAGGCCGATGCAGATGGCCTCGGTCCCGGCGCCCAGACCCGGCCGCGGGTCGTGGGTGCGAAACCAGAGCAGATTGCCGAGCGAGTCGTACTTGCCCAATCCGGCGGTGAGCGAGCCGCCGGGCATGGCCGTGTAGGTCGCGTCGGTCAGGTAGCCGCCTTCGGGCCGGACCTTGACCTTGCGGAAGTATTCGCCGCCGCCGCCGGGGTAGCGATAGTAGCGCTCAAAGGTGGTCGTAGCGCCGAGCAGGGCAGAGGCGCTGAGCAGGCAGACAAGCACAACTCCTGCGGGCCGGTGCCGCAGGGGAGATGAAGTCAGGGGTGTCATCGCTTTCTCCTGCGGTTAACGGACAACGAGCAGCCTGCCGGTGAGGCTGCCCGATCGGGTCTCGATGGCGTACAGGTAGATGCCGGCGCGGGACTGGCCGTGCCGCCAGGTCAAACCTGCACCGTCCACGGTCGCTGTCGCCTCCTGCCGCGCCACGACCGCTCCGGCCGCGTCGACGATGCGCAGCCGGACCGGCCCCGGGCCGCACCGGACCGAGAAGCGGTGTTCGCTGCGACTGGCGCGAACCGAGGCCGCAGCACCATTCGCGAAAGTCCCGGACTCAGCCTGCGCCCCGCCCGGGTCAACTGCTCCGACATGGGTGTAGCGCCAGGATGAGTTGGGCGGATACTCACGATTGTCGGGATCGCTCAGGTATGCGTAGTACCTGCCGCCGGTCTGGCAGAGCGCCGAGCCGGGTTCCTGGTCCATCGGGGTCGGCGGTATGTTGCGCCACTCGATTGTGTCGCACGGATAGACATACCGGAAGAAGTCTCTGACCCTGTTCCCGCCGGGCCAGAGCATCACTTCGTTGCCGTTCGGGCCGGCAGCAATCGCCGCGCCGCCCCTGGTCTGGCGGCTGTTCGGCAGACGCGGTCCGGCAGACCACTCGTCTCTTGCCGGGTCGTAGAAATACAGGCCCCTGGTGTAGTCACCGCGCAGTGCCACTACGAGTCCCATCGGGTGGTCCGGGTTTTCGGGCAACGGACACCAAGCCAGGCATCCGCCGGCTCTCACCGGAAGCCCGCCCATCACCGGCGCGAGTTCGGTCCAGCCGGTTGACCGGGACCGGCCCCGGGTGGGCGATACCGGGTGAGCATAGCGGAAGAACCGGCCGCTGCCGCCGCCGATGAAGGCGTACAGGACCGCGTGGGCAATGCCGTCAAACTCCCAGATGCCGCCGTAACAGAGCGCGCCACCGTCGTCAACCACCGTGCCGTCGTCGAAGCCCGGCTCGGCCACCCACTCATCCTGAGACGGGTTGTAGGACCAGAAGAAGGGAGTGCGGTTGCCGGTGAAGGCGAAGAGACGACCGGTCGCCGGGTATGCGTAAGGGTCGGGCACAAAGGCCAGCGCACCGCCCCAGTCGGCAAGGCTGTCAAGGCCCGCCAGTGGCAAGCGCTGGCGAGAAGCCCACGACCCTGTGTCGGGTGGTCCGTTGTGCCAGCGTTCGAACAGGTTGCCGCCGTTGTAGGGGCATCGGCCGTGCAGCAGCCAGACGAGGTTGGTGGGTTCTGGGTACTCGATGCCGGCTTCGTAGTCACATCTGCCTCCGGCAAGGGCCGAGCCGGGGCCGGCCGGATAGGGCTCGAACTCGCTCAGCCTCTCCCAGTAGCGCCCATACAGGGGGGGGCGACAAGTGCCGCAACAGCAGCAGTTAGAGCGATAAGTTTCAGCATACAGCCTCCTTTTCGACCTGCGGGCCGTGCAGGCCGGTTCTGTCGCGCTGACACCCCTGACTTTCGCTTGAGTCAGGGTAGTCCGGGCCGGACCGTTGTCAAGTCGTGCGTGGGCGGGCGGGGCTAGAGGTTGAATTCGCCGCAGAGCTGGCAGCGGCTGTCGTCGACCGTGACCGCGACCGGTTCGTGGCAGTGCTGGCAGCGCCAGCGTTTGTCCTGTGCCTTGACCCAGGCCTCGGGCCCGAGCCGGCTCATCTCCTGGAGATTGGCCTTGAGGTCCACGCCCTTGGTGAATAGCTCGGCGGCAAGGGCCTGCCAGCGTTCGCACACGGTTATCTTCGGGCAGTCGCCGCAGGTTTCCAGGTTGCGCGACCTGAGGCAGCGCAGGATGGCGCAGTTCTTGCCCCAGTCCTCGGACCTTGCCCAGCCGACGACCGCAACGCCGCGGCAGCCCTTGCAGCGCACATCGCCGGGCAGGCAGTTGTGCTTGCGGGCAACATCGATACGGAACTTGCCGCCGTCGGTGTAGGCGCGGTGAATCTCGCAGGTGCCGCAGTACATTCCGCAGCGGCCCGCGAGGTCGCGGGATACATGCTTCAACACTCTGGTTAATTATAGCAAAAAGACGACCGGGCGTCAAAAGCCCGGCGGCTCGGGGTGCGGTCAGGTCAGGTTCAGGCCGATATCCAGATGATGCGGTCCCAGGACGCGGCCTTGAGCGTTTCGCGGGCCGCGTCGGCAATCGCGAGGCGCTCGTGCAGGAGCAGGTCCTCGGACACGGCGTTGCGGTGGTTGGCCGGGTCGACGACCCGCGCATTGGGGAAACGGTCGCGCAGATACTCGAGCACGGCGAGGAAGTTGTCGGCGGGCGCGTTCTCGGGCCGGCCGGCAAGCGCCGCGATGACGGTCAGCTCGAGGTAGAACGATGGGAAGCGGAGCTTGCGGTTCTGGGCCCAGATCTTGGTCGCGCGGATTTCGTCGAGGCGGTGGGAGTGGCGCACCCGGTCGACGTGAAGTTCGAGGTTCGTGACGACCGACTTGTCGCGCTCGGTGCGGTGTATCTCGTGGTTGGGTTCGGCGCCCCACTGGCGCCGGGCCGGGATGATGTCGAGGCGCACGCCCCGCACCACAACGTCGACCGACACCGCGCCTTCGACCGGGTTCAGTCCGGCCTTCTTGAGCGCGGCAAAGAGCCGGGCATAGAGCTCCTTCATCGTGCAGGGTGTCTTGGGCCCGAGCGAGACGAGCAGGTCGGCGTCGGACACGCCCTTGATGCGCGTGCCCTTGCAGTAAGAGCCGGTGAAGGAGATGTCCAGCAGGAAGCGGCCGGCCCACGCGCGCAGGGTCGGCTCGACGGCCGCGCGGGCGTCGGGCACGGGCGAGTGCGGAACGACCGGCAGGTTGTAGTGGTCGAGGATGGAGGCGAGGTACTGGTCGGGCGATACGCTCTCGGCCCGCTTGCCAAATACCGGCCGGAACAGCGCGCTTGTGTTGGTGGCTCTGGCGTCGGGCATTTCGGGTGTTCTCCCAGATGCATCATAAGGCGCGGCCGGTCTGCCTGTCAAGCGCGGCGGGAGGAGAAGACCGGGGCGCGGATGGCGGCAGACCGGCTGCCGAGCGCAGAGCGCGGCACCGCGGGAGCGGGCGGGGTCAGTCCGGTCCCGGGGCGGGGACTTCGGTGCGGGAGCCAGAGGGCAGGCGCGGCAGGGCGGGCAGGGTGCAGCGGCCGGTGAGGAGCAGCCAGGTCACGAGGCCGGACCCGGCGATGAACGCGAGGCCGCCGATGATGCCGCCCCAGGTGGCCTGGAGCCGGCGGGCGCGCATCGCGGCGATGCGCCGTTCCTCGTCGAGCAGGGCCGCGTTCTCGCGCTGGAGCCGGAGCCGCTCGCGCTCGGGCTCGGCGCAGGCGGCGCACTTGCGCAGGGTGCGGTCGAAGCAGTCGACGCAGACCTGGCGGGCGCAGGCCGGGCAGCGGTACATCGACTCTTTCCAGACGAGCACGCCGCGCGAACAGGTGTCGCAGAAAACCTGGATGGGGCGCTGTTCCACGGCTAGTCGGATTCGGCCGGCGGCAGGCCTATCCTGACCGGCCACTGCTCGCGCATTGCCTCGACCGCCTCGGCGATGCCGGCTTCCTCGATTGTGGTGCCGATGAGCGAGAAGTCGTCGGCCATCAAGTAGACCGAGCCGGGCGCGTCGCAGCGCAGGGTGTTGTGCGGGCCGCACTGCAGGAGGTTATGGGGGCCGAATTCGAGCACACGGCAGTCGTCCGCCGACTCGGCGGCAACGGGCTGTCGCTGGTTGCGGGTATCGTCAGTCATCACACCAAGAGCTCTGTGACCGGCCAATGCATCGTAGGATTGGCCCGGCCGATGTCAAGAGCGGTTGCCGGCAGAGGCTCTCAGAGCAGGGCGGCTTCGGTCGCGGCGTCGAAAAAGTGGACCCGGTCAAGGTTGAAGGTGATGTTGACACCGTCGCCGGGCCGGGCCGCGTGGTCGGGCGGGACCCGGGCGATGAGCGTGTCGTCGCCGGCCTTGAGGTAAAGGATGTTCTCGTTGCCCATCTGCTCGGCGACCTCGATGCCGGCGCGGGCGCCGCCCGAGTCGGTGAGACGGATGTCTTCGGGCCGGACCCCGAGCGTGACCGGCCTGCCCGAGTGGGGCTCGAGCGCGGCCCACAGCGCCGGAGTGAGACTGAACCCGGCTGCGGGGTGGGCGAAGCGCGGCGGCGGGCCGGGTTCGATGCAGCCGGCGAGGAAGTTCATCGGCGGCGAGCCGATGAACCCGGCGACGAAGCGGTTGACCGGCCGGTTGTAGAGCGTCATCGAGTCGGACAGCTGCAGGAGCTTGCCGTCCTTCATCACGCCGATGCGCTGGCCCAGGGTCATCGCCTCGACCTGGTCGTGGGTGACGTAGAAGGCGGTCGTTTCGAGCTTGCGGTGAATCCGGGCGAGCTCGGCGCGCATCCCGACGCGCAGCTTGGCGTCGAGGTTGGAAAGAGGCTCGTCAAAGAGAAACACCTTGGGGTGGCGGACGATGGCGCGGCCGAGCGCGACTCGCTGGCGCTGGCCGCCCGAGAGCGCGGCCGGCTTGCGCTCGAGCAGCTCGCCGACGCCGAGTATGCGCGCGGCTTCCTCGACGCGGGCGCGGATGTCGGCGCGCGGCAGCTTGCGCAGCTTGAGCGCAAAGGCGAGGTTGTCGGCAACGGTCATATGCGGGTAGAGCGCGTAATTCTGGAAGACCATCGCGATGTCGCGGTCGCGCGGCTCGACCTCGGTGACCTCGCGGTCGCCGATCCATATCTCTCCGGAAGTGGCTTCTTCGAGGCCCGCGACGAGGCGCAGGGTGGTGGATTTGCCGCAGCCGGACGGTCCGACGAGCACGAAGAATTCCCGGTCCGCGACCTCGAATGAAACGCGGTCGACCGCGACCACGCCCTTGTCGAAGACCTTGGTCAGGTCCCTGAGGAGTACGCGGCTCACGCGGGGCCGGCCTGCAGCAGCGAGAGGATGCGGATGATGGTGTCGCGCAGCTCGCGCCGGGGCACGACCGCGTCGAGCTGGCCGTGCTTCAAGAGGAACTCGGCGGTCTGGAATCCCTCGGGCAGTTTCTCCTTGATGGTGCCCTCGATGGTGCGTCGTCCCGCGAACCCGATGAGCGCGCCCGGCTCGGAGATGTTGACGTCGCCGAGCATCGCGAACGAGGCGGTGATGCCGCCGGTGCACGGGTCGACGGGCAGCGCGATGTAGGGCACGCGCGCGGCGCGCAGCAGCCCGAGCTCGGCCGAGGTCTTGGCCATCTGCATCAGCGACAGGATGCCTTCCTGCATCCGGGCGCCGCCCGAGGTGGCGATGATGATGAGGGGCCGGCGCTCGACCCGGGCAAGGCGGATCGCGCGGGCAATCTTCTCGCCGACGACCGAGCCCATCGAGCCGCCGACGAACCGGAAATCCATCGCGGCGAGCACGACCGGGATGCCGCCGATCGAGCCCCGGCCGTATATCGCGCCCTCGGGCCGGCCGGTCTTGGCCTCGTCCTCTTTGAGTTTCTCGCTGAACCTGGGAAAGTCGAGCGGGTTGGCCCCGCGCATGCCGGCGTCGAGTTCCTCGAGTCGGCCGTCGTCGAGCAGGTAGCCGATGTACTGGTCCGGGGTTATGCGGAAGTGGTGGCCGCAGCGGGTGCAGGCGAAGTAGTTGGACTCGAGCGTCTTGCGGTAGAGAATCTCGCCACAGCCGTCGCACCGGAACCACAGGCCGTCCGGGGTCTGGGTCTTGCTCAGAGGTCGGGGAGGGCCGGCCATCGCGGTAGTATAGAAGTGGGGGCAGGGGAGTCAAGAACCGGAGGAACCACGATGCCGGACTGCCGGTTGACGGCCCGGGGTTTGACACGCAGAGCGACCGGGCTATAGTCAGCCGATGCGGGTCCGTTCCGGCCGGTTCAAGGGTCGCGAGCTGTCATACCCGCGTGCGGGCCTGAGGCCGACCAAGGACATCACCCGGCAGGCCATTTTCAACATCCTTGCCGACCGCGTGGGCGGGGCGCGGGTGCTTGACCTTTTTGCCGGGGGCGGGTCGCTCGGGCTGGAGGCGCTGTCGCGCGGCGCGGCGAGAGCGGTGTTCGTCGAGCGCGATGCCGCGACCCTGCGCCACCTGCGGGCGAACATCGCCGGCATCGAGGAAGCCGAGGCCATGCGCGGCAGCCTGCCCGGGGCACTCGAACGGCTGGCCGGGCAGGATTTCGACATCGTGATTGCCGACCCGCCCTATCGCAAGGGCCTGGTTGACGAGTGCGTTGCCGCTGTGGCGCGACACGGGCTGCTGGCTCCCGGCGGACTGCTGGTCATCGAGCACGCCGCGGCCGAGAAACCGACCCCGCACGCAGGCTGGAGCGTTGTGAGGCAGGCAAAGTACGGAGACACACTGGTGACGATAATCAGGAGGCCGGAATGAAGACGGCAGTCTACCCGGGCAGTTTCGACCCGATAACGCTGGGCCACCTTGATGTGGTGCGGCGCGCGACCCGGCTTTTCGACCGCGTGGTCGTGGCGGTGGCGCGGCGCGAGGAGAAATACCCGCTGTTCTCGTGGGCCGAGCGGGTCCGGCTGGCGCGGCAGGCAACCGCGGGCCTCGCCGGGGTCGAGGTGCAGGGATTCGACACGCTGCTCGTGGACCTGGTGCGCTCGACCGGCGCGGTCGCGGTCGTGCGCGGGATGCGCGCGGTGATGGATTTCGACTACGAGTTCCAGATGGCCCTGACCAACCGCAAGCTGGCGCCGGAGTTCGAGACGGTGTTCTTCCTGCCTTCGGAGAAGTACTTCTACCTGAGTTCGTCGCTCGTGCGCGAGCTGGCGAGCCGGGGCGGCGAGGTCGGCTGTTTCGTGTCCGAGCCGGTCGAGCGGGCCTTGCGCCGCAAGTTCGCCTCAAGGAAGAGAAAGTAGCGCGTGCGGTTCGTCGACCAGTGCGTCATCCTCGTGCGCGCCGGGCGCGGCGGCGACGGCAGCGTTTCGTTCCGGCGCGAGAAGTACGTGCCCAGGGGCGGGCCGGACGGCGGCGACGGCGGCGACGGCGGGTCGGTGGTGCTCTTCGGCAGCGCGAGCCTGCAGTCGCTGGCCGACCTCGAGTACCGGCGCAGTTACCGGGCCGAGCGCGGCCAGCACGGGATGGGCGCGAACCGCCACGGCCGCAACGGGGCGGACGTGCGCGTGCCGGTGCCGCTGGGCACGGATGTCTATGACGAATCAAGCGGGGCCAGGCTGGGCGAGATTCTGCGGCCCGACGCCGAGCTGGTCGTGGCGCGGGGCGGCAAGGGCGGCCGGGGCAATGCCCGGTTCGCGACATCGACCCGGCAGGCGCCGCGCATACGCGAGGAGGGCAAGCCGGCCGAGGAGCGGCGCGTGCGGCTCGTGCTGCGGCTGCTGGCCGACATCGGTTTCGTGGGCCTGCCCAACGCGGGCAAGTCGACCCTGCTCTCGGCCCTGACCCGGGCCAATCCCAAGGTGGCGAGTTACCCGTTCACGACGCTGACCCCGAACCTGGGCGTGATGCAGACGCGCGACCTGCGGTTCACGGTCGCGGATATGCCCGGCATCATCGCGGGCGCGCACTCAGGCAAGGGCCTGGGCCTGTGGTTTCTGCGTCACATCGAGCGCACGCGGATGCTGGTGTTCGTGGTCGACGGTTCGAGCGGCACCGCGGCCGAGGATTACCGGGTGCTGGTCGATGAGGTCGGCTCGTACAAGGCCGAGCTGCTCGAACGGCCGCGCGTGGTCGCGCTGAACAAGGCCGACCTCGGCGCGGGCGAGTTCGAGTGCGACGCGCCCCGGGTGCGGGTGTCGGCGCTTCTGGGCACCGGCATCGCCGAGTTGCGGGCTGAGATAGAGAAGCGCTTTCCGAAAACGGGCGCGGCTTAGTGGCGGCCGGGTTCCGCGAGGAGTACGCCGACCTGTACGCGGTGCCGCGGATGAACGAGACGCGGCTGAAGCACCTGCTCGCGCACTTCGAGGAACCGGACAAGGTCCTGTCGGCCGGCTACGCGGCGCTGCGCGAGTGTCCGGGCATCGACGAGGAGCTGGCCCGGGCCGTGGCCGGGTATCGGCGGAGCGACGAGACCGAAGCGCGCATCAGGGCGGCGCGCGATTCGGGCGTGCGGACACTGGGGTTCCGGGACCCGGACTATCCAGCGAGCCTCAAGGAGCTGGCCCACATGCCGCCCGTGCTGTTCGCGCGCGGCGCGGTCACTGAGGAGGACCGGCTGGCCGCGGCGATAGTCGGGACGCGCCGGGCCACCCATTACGGCCGGCAGGTGGCCGAGCGGTTTGCCCAGGCACTCGCCCGGAACGGCATCACCGTGGTCAGCGGCCTGGCAAGGGGCATCGACACCAGCGCGCACAAGGCCGCGCTGGAGGCTGGCGGCCGCACCATTGCGGTGCTCGGGTGCGGCATCGATGTTTACTACCCGCCGGAGAACCGGCGGCTCTACGACGAGATAAGCGGGAACGGCGCGGTGCTGTCCGAGTTCGCGCCCGGGACCGAGCCGCTGGCGATGAACTTCCCCAAGCGCAACCGAATCGTATCCGGTCTGTCGCGCGCCGTGGTCGCGGTCGAGGCGGCCGAGAAGTCGGGCGTGCTCAACACCGCGGCGTGGGCCGCGGACCAGGGCCGCGACGTCTATGCTGTGCCCGGGCCGGTGACTTCGCCCTTGAGCCTCGGGTCCAACCGTCTGCTCCTTACCGGCGCGCGGCCCGCGACCTGCCCCGAGGACGTCATCCGCGACCTCGGGGTCGCGGTCCAGCTCGAACAGAAAGCGCGGGCCGACATCAGCGCCGAGGAAGCGCCGGTGCTCGATGCCTTGTCCTCAGACCCGCTCCACGTCGACGAGATATGCGAGACCCTCGGGATGCCGATGGCGGTGCTGCTCGGCGTGCTGATGCAGCTCGAACTCAAGGGCGTTGTCCGCCAGCTTCCCGGCAAGTTCTTCGTCAAGTCAGACTGATCCGGCGCCGGCCGGACGCGCCGATGCGGGATTGACCGGAGCGGGGCAGGGGGTAGAATCTCGCGGCCTGCGGGGGCTCTGCAGGTAAGGCCGACACAAGGCAGATTGAACGCTGTCAGGAGGTCCACAGTGACGCGCTTTGTCCGCGTGCTTTTTCTTTTGCCGGCGCTGGCGATTGCCGCGACCGGCACGGTGAGCCGGGTGCTGGAGTTTGCGCCCGGCGATTTCGTGTTTGACCGGGAGAACGGTTTCGATGTCGTGGCCCTGCCCGGGCAGTACTGGACAACCGAGCCGGGCAAACCGTCGCTGCCGCTGGCAACGTACAACATTCTCATCCCGCCTGACGCCGAGGTCGTGGACGTGGCGGTTTCGAACCGGACCAGCGTCGTGCTGCCTGGCGAGTATCTGATTCATCCGGCCCAGCGAGCGCAGGCCCTGTCCCAGCCGCAACTTGCTTTCGTCGAGCCGGACCCGGCAATTTACGGCGCGGACAAGCCTTACCCGGCCGAGCCGGTCACTTTCACGCTCTCGGGTTCGATGAGCGGGTATCGCATCGCCGGGGTGCAGGTCGCGCCGCTCTCCTACAACCCGGCGCGCCGGCAGCTTGAGCTTGCGACGCGGATTGAGGTCACGGTGACTTTCGAGCGCGGCCGGCACCCGGTGGTTGCCCTCGATGAGTCGCAGGTCGAGCTCTTCGCGGGTGCGGCCGCGCGCATCGTGGCCAACCCGGAAGCGGTCAGGACCTGGCGGCCCCAGTCCCGTGTCACCGACCACTGGCTGTGCGATATGATGGTCATCACGACCAATGCGCTGGCGGCAAGCTTCCAGCCTTATGTCAACTGGAAGACGCGCGCCGGCATCAAGACCGTGGTGGTCAAGACCGAGTCCATCTACTCGACCTATCCCGGCCGTGACAATCAGGAGCGCATCCGCAACTGCATCATCGACTACTGGCAGAACCACGGGCTGAAGTGGGTGCTGGTGGGCGGTGATGCCGAGGTGGTGCCCGTTCGGCTGGCGCGACTCACCGTCGAAGGCACGACCGAGCAGATTGCCACCGACTTCTACTACGCGGACCTGCAGTATTCGTGGGATTCGGACCGCAACAACTATTTCGGGGAGATGACCGATTCGGTGGACTTGTTCCACGACATCTTCATCGGCCGGACTCCGGCTGACAACTCGTCGGACGTGGACCTGTTCTTCCGCAAGTGCACGACCTTCGCGCGCAACCCTGACCCGTCCTACATCAAGAAGGCGGTGATGGGTTCGACGATGCTCTTCTCGCCATTCCACGGCCGGGTCATCAATCGGATGATGAACGAGCTGTTCGCCCCGGACTGGCAGTTCACCCACCTTGAGGACCCCGGGTCGGGCGTGTACGCGGGGCAGATCAGCGTGGGCAACAACATCTCGCACGTGGCCGCGCACGGCAACCAGACAAGTTTCTCGGTGATGGAAGCATCCGAGGCACCGGGGCTCTCGAACGGGCTGCGCAAGCTCGCGTTCATCAATTCCATCGCCTGCCAGTCGGGCTGGTTCGACGGGTACGAGTGCCTGGCCGAGGCTCTGGTCAAGGCCCCGAACGGCGGCGCGGTTGCGGTCTGCCTGAACTCGCGCTACGGCTACGGTTACCCGCCCGGGTTCGGGCCGTCCGAGATGCTTGACCTGCAGTACTACCGCCATTTCGTCAACCGGGACGCGTTCCAGTTCGGGACGCTCAACGCGATGTCGAAGGACTACTTCCAGAGTCTGACGATGGGGCAGGAGGTGTGGCGCTGGTGCGTGTATGAGCTCAACCTGTTCGGCGACCCGTCGCTGGGGATGTGGGCCGAGCCGCCGACCGCGCTGGCGGTGACCGCGCCTTCGACTATCACAGCCGGTCCCCAGGTGGTGCGCGTGACCGTCCAGAGCGGCGGTAACCCGGTCAGAGGCGCGCTTGTCTGCATTGCCAAGGGCACGGAGACTTATGCCCGGGGCTGGACCAATTCCGCGGGCTGGATTGACCTCTTCGTGAACCCGACCAGTTCGGGCAGCGCGACCCTGTCGGTCACCGCGCCGGACCGGCTGCCGTACGACGCGACAATCACAGTGAGCGGCGCGTCGGCCAATCCGGCGCTGGTGTTTGCAGGCGTGCGCGTGGATGACACCGACGGTAACGGCCGGCTCGACCCGGGCGAGAGCGCGGACCTGTATGTCAGGCTCACCAACCTCGGAGCAGCGGCCGCGACCGGTGTGAACGCGACGCTGCGCACGATGTCGAGCTACATCACGCGGCTGGATTCGACCGCCAGCTTCGGCTCCATCGCGCCGGGCGACACGGTCGAGGGTGACCGGCTGCGTGTGAGCGCTTCGAGCGCGACCCCGAGTGGCATGCTGGCCGAGTTCGTGCTGAACACCGTGACCGGTCAGGGGACCTGGTCGCCGTACTTCGAACTGCAGGTCGGACCGACCCCGGTGCCGCGCAAGCTCTGGGCCGACCACGACACCGGCAACATCATCCTGTCGATGACCTCGCTCGGTTCGATCGGCACGCTCGGGCCGTACCGCGAGGGCTCGGGACTGAAGTACCCGCGCGACGCGGGCTACGGCTCGCTCTACTTCACGTCGCTGGCGTGCGGCAATTCGCCCGCGTACGTGGTTGACCGCTGGTACGGCCAGCCGAGTTCGACCTGGAACGCCGACTGGCGCGCGGTCGACACGCTGCACGCAGTACTGCCGCCCATCGGCGCACACGAGGAGTATGCCGCGGTGATTGACGACGGCGCGCATCCGAGTCCCAGGGGCCTGCGCGTGCGCCAGTGGTCCGGGGCGCTGTCCTCGCCCGGGTACCGCGATTTCGTCATCATCGAGTACACGCTGGAGAACACCGGCTCAAGCGCCATCAACGGGCTGTACTGCGGGATTCTCTCCGACTTCGATGTCAACAACACGACTTCGAACCGGGTGTTTTCGGATGCGGGCCGCAGGCTTGTATACATGGCCGGGGCCTCCAGCTACTCCAACTCGGCCGGCATCAAAGTGCTGTCGCCCCCTGCGGCCGCCAACCTGTCGGCCATCGACCACGCGATCTACGTGACCCCGGGCAGTATGATGACCGAGGCGGTCAAGGACAGCTTCCTGCGCGGCGCAATCAGCCTGCCCAATTCCAACCGCTCGGCCAACTGGTCGTGCGTGGCTTCGGCCGGGCCGTTCAATCTCGCGCCGGGCGCGCGGCAGAAGGTCGCGTTTGCGCTGGTCGGAGCCAACACCGCGGCCGAGATGAGCGAGCATGCCGACTCGGCCCAGTCGTGGTACGACCGCCAGATGCCGGGCGGAATCTCGTTCCTGCGCGCGGTTGTCGACGACCCGCCGCCGGGCGGCAACGGCGACGGCATCATCAATCCGGGCGAGAGCTTCAATCTGCCGGTGTGGATCGCCAACCGGTCCGAGCGCACGATGAACGGTGTCCGGGGAGTGCTGCGCCGGACTTCGGCCGACACGCTGGTGACCGTGACCGATTCGGTGCGCTACTTCGGTACGGTCGGGGCCGGGGACTCGGCCTGGACCGGCACCAACGGCTTCAAGCTGCGCGTGGCCGCGGCCTGCACCAACCGCTACACCCTGCCGCTGGTGCTGGTCTGCCGCGACACGCTTGACTCGGCGTACAGCTCGACGCCGACCCTGGTGGTGGGCGCGCCGCAACTCGTCGCGGCCGGGACGCAGTGCTGGGACCCGCGGCCGGGCGGCAACAACAACGGCCGGCTTGACCCGGGCGAGACTGCCGAGCTCGCGCTCGGGCTTGCCAACATCGGACTGGGCAACTGCCAGAACGTTTCGGCGCGGCTGCGCTCGGGCGACGCGCGGCTGGTTGTGAACGACTCGGTCGGCACTTACGGCGCGGTGCCGGCCGGGCAGACCGTGTTCAATTCTTCGGACCGGTTCGGCGTGAGCGCAAGCGGTACAATACCGCCCGAAACCCAGATTCCCTGCACGCTGCGCATCGCCGGCGACGGCTACTCGGCGATGCGGGTCGTGACCATCGCGGTCGGCGCGCTCACCGCGGCCGACCCGATTCCGGACGGCCCGCGCCAGCCCGCGCTCTACTTCGCCTATGACGACGTCGACACCTTCTACACCGCCTGCCCCGAGTTCGGGTGGGTGGAAATCAACGGCGTCGGCACGCGACTGACGCTTTCCGACGATCAGACCGTGGTCGTGAACCTGCCCACCGGTTTCGGACCGGTGCGCTGGTACGGTCAGAACTACACGCAGCTGTCCATCTGCGGCAACGGCTGGGTGGGCCTGGGCTCGACCACTTCGTCGGCCTACTCCAACACCGAACTGCCGGCGACGAGCCTGCCGCCCGCGGTGTTCCTCAACTGGGATGACCTGTACCCGCCGACCGGCGGTGGAGTCTGGTACTGGCACGATGCGGCCAACCGCCGGTTCATCGTCGAGTGGGACTCGGTCGCGTACTACTCGAACCGGACCACTTTCGAGAAGAACCAGGTCATCTTCTACGACACGAGTCAGGCCGCGCCCGACGGCAACTGCCGGGTCAAAGTGCAGTATCTATCCAACAACGGGATGAGCTCATCGACCGTGGGAATCCAGGACCCGAGCCGCGCCGTGGCGATACAGGCGCTGTTCAACGGCACCTACCACCGTGCGGCCGCGCCGGTCACTGCGGGCCGGGCCATCCTGTACTCGACCGACCCGGTGCAGACCGGCGTGAGCGACGGGCCGGCCGCGGCCCGGGCCGCCCTGCGTCTCGGCGTCAGCCCCAACCCGTCGCGCGGGCGCGCGACGGTCAGTCTGGGCGTGCCGCTGGCCGGCAGGGTGCGCGGGGCGCTGTACGACCGCTCGGGCCGGCAGGTGCGGACGCTTGCCGACCGCGAGATGGCGCCGGGCCGGTACGAGTTGAACTGGGACGGGCGCGACGACGCGGGCCGCAAGGTCGCTCAGGGAGTTTACTTCCTGCGGCTGGAGACCGGTGCCGACCGGCGCGTGGTCAAGACCGTGCTCGTCGAGTAAGCCGAGAGAGTCACTCTGCGGCGGGGAGGCGACTCCCCGCCGCATCCTTTCCTGCAGGTCCGAGCTGGAGGAAGGCGGGCGGAGACTAGCGACCCGAGGAGAGGCGGGCGGCGAGGAACTCGGGCAGGCCGGCGGCGCGGATTTTCTCCTGGACCGAGGTGACGTCGTAGGGCAGGCGGTGCAGCGACATCTCGGCGGCGGCGGAGTCGTAGATCATGCAGCAGGCGCGCGGGTCGCCGTCGCGCGGCTGGCCGACGCTGCCGGGGTTGACAAGATAGCGGGCGCCGTCGCGCAGGGGAAAGCGCTGGGCCTGGACTGCGGCGGCCGGCGAGCCGTTGGCGATCTCGACAACAAGGGGGCGGTGGGTGTGGCCGACAAGGCAGACCGGGTCGGTGCAGTCCTCGAGCGCCTCCTGAGCGTCGCGCAGCGAGAAGACGTACTCGAACTGGTCGGGTTCGCCGGGCGAGCCGTGGGCGATGAAGAACGGGTCGAAGCGGTCGGTCAGGGGCAGGTTGCCGAGGTAGATGAGGTCGGCCTCGCGCAGCGCCTCGCGCGTCCAGACAATCGCCTCGGCCGCGGCCGAGCTGAACTCGGCGATGTCCTTGCGGCCGACCGCGGCCGCGTCGTGGTTGCCGCAGACCACGCGCGCGCGGCAGCGGCGGATAGTCTCGATGCAGGCGGCCGGGTCCGGGCCGTAGCCGACGATGTCGCCGCAGCAGACAAGCTGCGAGCAGTCCGATTTCTCCAAAAACTGCAGCACCGCGAGCAGGGCCTCGAGATTGGAGTGGACATCGGAGAAGATGCCGACTTTCATTCCCTCGCGCCTTCTCCGGGCCGGGTTTCGCGGAAGATGCTGTCGAGCACGCCGTTGACGAACCGGCCGGCGCTGTCGTCGCCGAACTTCTTGGCGATGTCGACCGCCTCGTTGATGATGACCCTGGCCGGCACGTCGGCGAAGTAGACCAGCTCGGCCGCGGCGAAGCGCAGCGCGGCGCGGTCGAGCGCGGTCAGCCGCTCCAGTCGCCAGCGGCGCAGGTGGCGGCGCAGGAGCTTGTCGATGTCGGCCGAGTGGTCGAGGACCGCGGCGACGAGCCGGCGCAGGTACTCCTCGGCCTCGCGCGAGGGGTTCTTGCGGGAGAGTATCTCGTCGATGACTGAGTCCGGGTCGTCGCCCACGAGCTCGAAGCGATACAGGGTCTCAAGCGCGCACTCGCGCGCGACGCGCCGTGAGGTCATCCGCGGCTAGCCGATGTCGGCCCCGAGGCTGGTCATCTCGATGGCCGAGAGCGCGGCGGCCCAGCCCTTGTTGCCCGCCTTGGCGCCGGCGCGCTCGAGCGCCTGTTCGAGCGTGTCGGCGGTGATGACGCCGAAGGTCGCGGGCACGCCGGTCTCGAGGTAAACGTGGGCCAGGCCCTTGGCGACCTCGGCCGAGATGTACTCGGCGTGGGGCGTGTCGCCGCGGATGACCGCGCCGAGCGCGATGACCGCGTCGTGCTTGCCCGACCGGGCCAGCTTGAGCGCGACGCCGGGGATTTCCCAGGCGCCGGCGACCCACCAGACCGCGGCCGAGCGCGCGTTGTGGCGCTCGAGGCAGTCGAGCGCGCCGTCCTTGAGCTGGCGGCTGATGAGCTCGTTGAAGCGCGAAACCACCAGGGCGAAGCGCTTGCCCGTGGCGTCGAGCCTGCCCTTGTGCTCACTGGTTTCCATCTTTGATTCCTTTCTCGATTTCGCCCAGCAGGTGGCCGAGCCGGTCGCGCTTGGTCACGAGGTAGCGCACGTTGCGCCGGCCGGGCCGCACCACTATCGGCACGCGCTCGACCACCTCGAGCCCGAAGCCGCGCAGGCCGACAATCTTGCGCGGGTTGTTGGTCAGGAGCCGGATGCTGGAGAGCCCGAGGTCGGCCAGTATCTGGGCGCCGATGCCGTAGTCGCGCAGGTCGGGCGCGAACCCGAGCGCGACATTGGCCTGAACCGTGTCGAGTCCCTTGTCCTGCAGCGCGTAGGCGCGGAGCTTGTTGGCGATACCGATGCCGCGGCCCTCCTGGCGCATGTAGAGCAGCACGCCCCGGCCCTCGCGGGCGATGAGCTCGAGCGCGCGGGCGAGCTGGGGCCCGCAGTCGCAGCGCAGCGAGTGGAGCACGTCGCCGGTCAGGCACTGGGAGTGGACCCGCACGAGCACGCGCTCCTGGCCGCGCACGTCGCCGCGCACCAGCGCGAGGTGGGCATAGGGTTCGGCGACTTCCTCGTAGACATAGCAGCGAAACTCGCCGTAGTCGGTGGGCAGCGTGGTCTCGACGATGCGCTTGACCAGCTTCTCGCGCCGGCGGCGCCAGGCGATGAGGTCGCGGATGGTGACGATCTTCAGCCTGAACCGGCGCGCGAAGCGCTGCAGCTCGGGCAGGCGCGCCATCCTGCCGCTGTCGGCCATTATCTCGCAGAGCACGCCGGCCGGTTCGAGCCCGGCGAGGCGGGCGAGGTCGGCCGCGGCCTCGGTGTGGCCGGCGCGCACGAGCACGCCGCCCTCGGCCGCGACCAGCGGGAAGACATGGCCGGGCCGGGCGAGGTCCTCGGGCCGGGTGCGCGGGTTGACCAGCGCCCTGATGGTCGCGGCGCGGTCGTGGGCCGAGATGCCGGTGGTCGTGCCCTTGACCGCGTCGACCGATACGGTGAACGCGGTGCCGTGCAGCGCGGTGTTGTCGCCGGCCTGGGGCGCGAGGTTCAGCGCGGCGCAGCGCTCGGCCGAGAGCGACACGCAGACCAGGCCGCGGCCGTGCCGGGCCATGAAGTTCACCTTGTCCGGCGTCACCTTCGCGGCGGCGCAGACCAGGTCGCCTTCGTTCTCGCGCGATTCGTCGTCGGTGACGATGACCAGCCGGCCGGCGCGGATGTCCCTTATGGCTTCGTCGACCGTGGCGAAGCCGCGGGCGCTGCCGCTGCGGGCGGCGGTGCGTGCCGGCATCAGCCTTCCTTCAGTTTCCAGTCGTAGGGGATTGACGGGTCGTCGGGCGGCCGGCGTATCTCGTCCGGGTTCTCGCGGTCGTACGGTTCGGTCGGGATGTTGATCATGCAGGCCGGTTCGGTGCCGATGCCTTTCATCCCGTGGAGCACGCCGGGCGGGATCTTCACCAGTTGCGGGTTCTGGTCGCCGAGAAAAAGCTCGACGACCTCGCCCCGCGTCGGCGAGCCGGGCCGGTCGTCGTAGAGCACGACCTTGGCCATGCCGCGCACGATGGCGAAATGGTCGGTCTGGATGCGGTGCGAGTGCCATCCCTTGACCACGCCGGGATAGACGACGGACAGATACACCTGGCCGAACTTCTCGAAGAGCTCGTCGTCGCAGCGCAGTATCTCCATCACCAAACCGCGTTCGTCCGGGATGCGCCTGAGCGCTTTGAGCTGGACGCCCTGAATCATCAGAGAAAGGATACTCTGTCCGACAGGCAGGTCAAGGAAGGTCAGCGGCGCCGCGCGGGCCGGCGCGTGCCGATGCGCAGGATGTCGGCAATGTTGGCGCGCCTGTCCAGTTTCGGGACAAGCAGGGGCCGGGCCGAGGAGAGCAGCGTGGTCACGCCCGGCCCGTGCCCGGCCACGAGGCAGTCGGCGTGAATGACGATGCCGATCGTGACCGCGCCTTTGCGCCAGCTCCGGCCGTAGACGTTGTCGTGGTCGGTGATGGCCACGAAGTCGCCGAAGCGCAGCTTGTCCAGGCCCAGCCGGGCAATCTCGGCCCGGTCCGTGGTCATCACGTCGTAGTCGCCGGTGCCCATCGAGGTCGAGCCGACGCCCGAGCCCATCAGGTAGCCGGGCACGACCGCGGCCACCGGCACCTCGAGCCGGCCGCCCTTCTGCGCCTTGATGCCCATTCTGTTCAGCAGTCCGGGGTCGAGGTTCATCACGTGGACGTCGGGGTAGTCGAGGAGCTTGAGGCCCTGGCCCCAGGCCATCACGAGGAACTTGTCGTCGAGGGTGAGTTTGTCAAGCACGGCCGGGGCGAAGTCAACCAGCACGTGCTCGGCCCCGCCGTGGTGGCCGGTGACGACGCCGCGCGCGCCCTTGGCGTCGCCCGACACCACCCGCACCTCGTTGCCGACGCAGGAGTAGAAATGGTAGGAGGTGTTGGCCGGGTCCATCCGCTTCTCCGGGTCAACGCAGGTCGACACGCCCGGCTCGACGTGGTCCCCGGCCCAGCCGAACGCCGGGTCGCCGACGCGGACATTGTAGCAGATGCCGCCGATACCGGGCAGCATGAACGGCCGGCCCTCGGCGTCAACCGAGTAGCCGCGCCGGCCCGAGGGGTAGGATACCTTGCCCTGGACCGAGACTTTCACGACGCGGTCGGAATTGGTGCGCAGCAATGTGACCTCCAGTATTGCGAACAGCAATTATACGCTGGAACGGCAGTCGGGCAATCTTCGGATGGCGCTTATCGATGGCCCGGCTGCTGCGGCCTGAGGTTCTTGGAGCAGCCGCCGCTTGACCTGCGGCTCGGGGCTGTCAGAATCAGACCGAGGTAACCCGTTATGAAAGAGAATCCCGGCCGCACGAACCTGCATTTTGTCTGCACGCACGACGAGGCGCGCGAGCTGATCGGCAAGGAGACCGAGTTCTACATCGGCGAGTGCGGCTGCCGGGTGAAGGGCCCGGGCTGCGCCCGGTCCAGAAAAGACGTCTGCCTCGAGTTCCACGCGGTCACCGCGGCCGAGGGCAGGAACCGGCGCAAGGCGAGCCGCGACGAGGCGCTGGCCCTGGTCGACCTCGCCGACGAGGCCAGCCTCGTCACCCGGCCGTTCCGCGACGACGCCACGCGCCTGCGCGTGGACGGCATCTGCTTCTGCTGCGACGACTGCTGCGGCTACTTCCAGGAAGAGGACAAGTTCACCTGCGACAAGGGCGACTTGATTGAGGAGACCGATCGAGACGAGTGCACCGACTGCGGCGGGTGCATCCCGGTGTGCTACTTCGGGGCGCGGGAGATGGACGGCGACTCGCTCCGGGTCATCCGCAAGAACTGCTTCGGCTGCGGCCTGTGCGTCGACGCCTGCCCGGTGTCCTGCATCACGATGGTCGAACGGGACGAGTAGCGTCCGCAGGGGCCGCCTGAAGGCGGCCGGAACGAGGCGGGCGAGTGCCGGCAAGGCAGCCTGCCGGACCGCCCCGGGGACGAGAGGGGGTTCTGCGCACCCTCCGCGCAAGCTGCCGACAATTCGTCAGTTAGCCCCGGTTTCGTCCTGTCAGCGAGTTTAGCCTCGCAGGATAGTCATCGTATCATAATATTGCGATGAGCAGAGTCGCTGCGGGAGTGGACAGAAGGTCTGGAGGCTGACGGGCGCGGAGAGGGTGATGAGCCGGGCGATGCCGGTCGTGATCAGCCGGGTGCAGACGCGGCCGGGCTAGCGGAGGAGAAGCAGTTTGTGGGTCTGCGCGGCGGCTGAGGCGGACTCATAGCGGAGGAGGTAGACGCCGGCAGGAAGGCCGCGCAGGGAAAGCGTTCCGGCGGTCGAGCGGTTGACCGGTCGAGCAAGAACGAGGCGGCCCGATGGGTCGTAGATGCGGACAGTGCCGGGGTCGGTGCCGGCGGGCAGGCGCAGGAGTTCACCGCGCAGGATGGCGGGCAGGCGCAACCCGGCCCCCGGGGGCGGTTCGACCGGCGCGTCGAAGATGCCGTACAGGGGGACGTCAGTGGTGAACTTGATGGCGCGGCCGGGCGTGATGCGCTGGGTGGCGCGGAAGTAGCCCGTGTCGTGCAGGCAGGTGATGCCGATGCGGCCGGTGGAGTCCTGGATGCCGATGGTCGCGGAGCGGAAGAGGCTGGCTGTGGCGTACTGGAAGGTGAACTCGGAGTTGCCGTCGCGCGCGGCACGGGTCGTATCGTGGATGACGACCTGGAAGCGGTCCCAGTACGACTGGTAGGGGCTGAAGTAGCGGCAGGAGTCCCACGTGATGACGAGCCGGTGGTTGTCGGCGTCGTGCCAGTACCAGATGCCGTTGCCCGAGTCGGGGTAGATGCCGTCCCAGGCCGGGCAGAGCAGGCCCGGGCCGCTGCCCCGGGGCAGGCGCTGGTTCAGCGAGGCGCGGAATGTGGTCAAGCCCGGGGCGAGCCAGCCGTGCGCGGCCACGGACAGCCGGTCGTAGCGCCGGCCGTAGTAGACAAACGGGCCGAATTCGGCCGGCAGTTCCAGCACCGCGGGCGTGACGACCGTCACCGGCAGTCGGGCGCCGCGCGCGCGCGTTTCAACCCAGTCAAAGGTCGGGTGTTCGGGGTAGGCGATGTCGCCGTTGTCGTAGGCCCAGTAGAGCGGCGGGGTGCGCGGGCCGTCGGCAATCGGGTCGCGCGGGGTGAGGCGGCCGACCGTGACGGTGATAGTCTCCTCGCGGGCATAGCCGATGCCGGTGATGCGCAGGGCCAGGGGTATGCGGGTCTCGGGCACCATCGCGCCGATGCGGACCTCGACCGGGTCGGCCGAGTTCCAGGCGCGGCCGCCGGGCAGGATCGAGCCGTAGGCGGCGAGCGAGTCGGTGACGCTGACGCGCGGGTCAGGACAGGCAACGCGCAGCAGCGCCTCGCTGAGCGTGCCGTTGCCGGTGTTGCGCAACTGGAAGTAGACCTCGACGGTTTCGTCGGGGTCGGGCCGGCCGTTGCGGTTGCCCGATGAGTCGGCAAAGGCGGTGTCGAGCAGCACGGCGTTGGGCGCGCCGACCAGCGCCGGGAAGCCCGAAGTCCAGGCGCGGCCGCGGCTGTCGGCGCAGCGCACCGTGAAGCTGACGATGCGGCCGTCCGGGCAGTCGGGGCGGACGAGGAAGCGCAGGCCGGCCGGGCCGACCAGCGCCGAGTCGAGCCCGGCGATGGTGCCGGCCATCACGGCGGAGTCGAGCATCACTATGAAGCTGTCGGCGCTGGCGAGCGTCACCCTCACGTCGGGCGCGGCCGAGTCGCCCTGGTTGCGCAGCCAGAGCGCGGCGCCGACGAGCTCGCCCGGGCCGGGGATGCCGTCGCCGTTGCCAGAGGGCGGCGCGTCGTCAAATGCGTGGCGGGCGTGGAGCACGCAGGGCGCGCCGGTCACCGCGACGACGCACTCGCCGCGATAGGGGCGCAGGTTGGCGCCGGTGACCGTGACGCGGAGCAGGCCGGGCAGGGTCGGGCTGATGGCGAGCGCGGCGTTGCCCGCGGCATCGGTGGTATCGACGGCGTAGACGGTCGAATCCTGCCAGAGACAGACCAGGGCGCTCTGGACCGGCGCGCCGGCCGACCGGACGCTGACCGCGAAGGTTTGCGCGCCGGTGCGGACCAGTTGTTCGTGGCCGACTTCGAGCGAGCGGGGCAGGCCGGTCCACAGGGGCAGGGCCGGGTCGCCGAAGAGCGCCCACTCGGTGTAGCGTTCGGCGTTGCGGTAGAGCGAGTCGCAGCGGAACCGGCCGCGCAGTGTGGCCGCGCCGAGGTCGGCGGCGGTCTCGGCGTAGACCGCGTCGAAGAACCCGCGGAACACGGCGCTGCGGTAGCGCGCGATGGACACACCGAGCAGGGTCGTGCCGAAGTATGCCACCGCGCCGCCGAGTTCGTCCGGGTCGCCCCAGCGCATCGCGAGGTTGCCGAGCATCTCTTCGCCGGGCGCGACCGAGGAGGTCGCGCAGGTCGCCGACACGAACACGGGCAGGCGCGCGCCGTTGCGCCAGCTGGTGTCGGGATAGAAGTCCCAGTACCCGCCCCAGAATCCGCCGGCAACGCCGCGGAATCCGATGAAGGCGCGGCCGTCGTTGAGTGAGGCCGTGGCCTGGGGGGATGAGTCGCCGCGGAAGTTGTGCAGGCTGTCGATGCGGGTGTAGCCGCGGTCGCGCCAGTGGCGATGCGCGACCCGGCAGTCGGCCTCGTAGTACGGGTCGGGGTTCAGGGGGTCATCGTCGCCGATGACGGTCGCGCCCTTGAGCAGGAAGGCGAGGTCGGCGGTGTCGGGCAGGAGCGAGTAGAACAGGGTCTTTGCGACCATCGCGCGCAGTTCGGCCGCGTTCTCGGCGGGCAGGCGGCCGACCGCGAGCTCCATCCGGTAGTCGCCGGCCATGTCGCCGTAGTAGGTGTCGTCGTAGTACCCGTAGCCGGGCAGGGCGGCGGGCGAGCAGGCAAGCAGCACGTGGTCGGGCCGCACCGGCCAGTTGTTCCAGGCGTTGCGGATGTAGCTGCGCACTGCGGCCGGCGTCGAGCCGGCAACCGACAGCGGCACGACGCGGGCCGCGAGCCCGCGCGCGCTCTGCCAGTCGGCAAGCGGCTGGACCAGGCCTGTCCAGGCGTCCTCGGCGATTACCAGATAGCGTGCGCCGTCAACCGGCGGCACGGCATATGCCGAGGCAGCGAGCGTCAAGAGCGCGATTGAGCGGACGATGAAGCGGAAGCGTGCTGCCACTGCAGATTCTAGTTTGCTCCAGGCAGTGCGTCAATCGGTCACGAACCGCACCGGATTGTTTGACAGCCAGTGGGCGCGGAAGCTACACTACGAATTCAGAGCGCCCGCAACCGAAAGGACGCCCCGGATGACCAAGATGACACTGCTCGCGCTCGCGCTCGCTTCCCTCGCAGCCGCCGATTCGCTCAACTGCCGGCTCGTCGGTTCATACACCACGCCCGGCTACGCGCTGTACGCCGCCGTGCAGGGCGACTACGCCTATGTCGCGGACAACGATTCCGGCCTGCTGATTCTCAACATCGCCAACCCGGCCGCGCCGGTACCGGTCGGCAGGGTGCTGACCCGGCCCAAGGCGCTGCACGTGAAGGTCGTCGGCGACTACGCCTATGTCGCGTGCTTTGACTCGGGGCTGCGCGTGATCGACGTTTCCAACCCGGCCGCGCCGCGCCAGGTCGGGCACCGGGACACGCCGTACTGGGCTTTGCACGTGGACGTCGCCGGCAACCACGCTTATGTCGCCGACTTCGTGACCGGCCTGCGCGTGATCGACGTTTCCAACCCGGCCAGCCCGGTCGAGGTCGGGTACAACGCAGGCGTCAACGGCGCGAGCGCGGTCGAGGTCGCGGGCAGTCACGCCTATGTCGCCGACGCGGGCATCGGGCTGGCCGTGCTCAACGTGGCCAACCCGGCCAACCCGGTGTACATCGGTTCGTGCTCGACAAGCGTCTACGCCCGGAGCGTCGCGCTCGCCGACACTTTCGCCTATGTGGCCGATGCCCAGGGCGGGATGCACACCGTCAGCACCGCGCTGCCGGCCGGTCCGAGACGGCTCGCGGTGCTGCCTGCCGGGTTCGCCGCGCACACCGCCGCGGCCGGGGGCCGGGTCTTTCTCGTGGCCGACGCGCGGCTGACCTGTCTTGACATGGCCAATCCCCAGTCGCCCCGGACACTGGCTGTCTACGATCTGGACGGCGCGACTTCAGCCACGCCGGCAGGCCAGCACTGCTTCGTCGCGACCGGCACGGGCGTCGCGATTCTTCGGCTCGGGCTCAGCGCGGTGGCCGACAGCCCGGCCGCGCACGAACCGGGCCAGATGCTGCGCATCAGCCCGAACCCGGCGCGCGGCCCGGGCGCCGTGGTGCGGCTTGACGGGGTTCTGCCATCCGGCTGCCGGGTCACGGTTCACGACGCCCTGGGCCGGGCAGTGCTGAGCGGCGGGCCGGTTGCCGCGGGCCGGTCCGAACTCGAACTGCGCGGCCTTGCCGCGGGCGTCTATGTTGTCCGGCTCGAGGCTTCGGGCAGGGCCAGGACCGGCCGGCTGGTCGTGACCGAGTAGCCGCGGCCCGGCGCGCCCACCCCGGCTTGACAGTGTCGCAGGGGGCGCATATGCTCGACCATGCGCACGGTAATACTACTCGCCTGCCTGTCGCTGCCTGCCCCGGGCCTGCTATACCAGGTCGACCAGCCGGTGCCGATCTCGCTGGCCCACGCCGAGTATTACGGCGAGGCGCGGCTGTGGGGTTCGGGCGGGGTGATGGTGCGTTTCGCGGTCGGGCTTTTCGAGCGCGTCACGCTCGGGATGTCCTACGGCGGCAACGGCATCATCGGCAATGACCCAATCCGTTTCTTCGACCGCTTCCGGCCGGACTTTCAGGCCCGGCTCGCCCTGCTGCAGGAGAAGGGTTACGTGCCCAACCTCGCGCTCGGGTTCGAAAGCCAGGGCTATGACGACTGCCGCGATACCCGTTTCCGGGTGCGCGAGAAGGGCGGTTACCTGTGCGCGGGCAAGACCATCGATGCGTCGAAGACCTACTTCCAGCTCGGCGTCAACTACTGGCAGGGGCTGAACGGGTTCGCCGCGGTGAACCAGCTGCTGCCCGGAGGCCTGGAGATCATCGCCGAGTACGACCCGGCGTTCAACGACCGGACTGGCGAGGGGCGCGGGTTTCTGAACGCAGGGCTGGCCTGGACCTTCGCAAGCAAAGTGCGGCTGGGACTCGCCCTGCGCGACATCCTCTCCAACAAGGAAGAAACCGCGCTGAACCGGACTTTCACCGTCTCGATAGTCGACCGTTTCTAGACCGGGTGCGGTCGGTGCTGCGAACCTTATGACTAGTCGCGTTCTTCCGGCTCTGGCCGCGCTCATCCTGCTGGCCGGGTGCCGGCCCGAGCGGGCCGGCGGGCGCATCGAGCTTGAGTTCGCGCCGCACCTCGAGCGCGGCGCGGTTGCCGCGGTCGTGCCCGAGCTGGAGGCATCGGGCCTGCGGCTGTGGCGGTTCGAGGTCGAGCCGGGCGCGGGCCGGGCCTGGCTTTCGGTGTCGGTCGAGCGCGACGCGCAGACGACACTGGACAAGCTGGTGCGCGCGGTCGAGCGGTCGGGCCGGGGCCTGAGCGTGCGCTCGGTGCGGTCGGGCCGGTTTCGCGGGCTGCGCGAGGAGCGCGAGGTCGTGCTGCTCGGGCCGGAGCCGGGCGCCGCGGCCATGGCCGAGCTCGTGCAGAGCCGGGCCGAGGCTGCGGGCGCGCGCGGGCTTTCTGCGACCGCCAGCGGCGAGTCGGTGCGCGTCGAGCTGCCGACCGCGATGAGCTTCGGGCAGGGCCTCGACCTGTGCCGGGCGCCGGAATTCGGCCTGTTCGAGTCGCCGGGCGGCGCCCGGACGAGGACCGTCATCCGCGAGGCGGCCGAGCGCGACGGCAGCACGGGCCTGAGGCCGGCGCTGTTGCGGCTGGCCGAGGCCGCGCTGGCAACGGACGGCGAGCCTGAGGTCGAGGAAGCAGAACTGGCGGCCCTGTCAGCCGCGCTCGGGCGCGGGGCCGGCCTTTCCGATGACTGGCGCCTGTTGCCCGGGTCGGGCCGCTCAGGCAGAGACGCGCGGCGAATCACGGTGCGGCTTGTGCGCCGGACAGCGGTCCTGGGCAGAGGCGCGTTTGAGGGTATCGGCGCGATTCCATATACCGGGCCGGATACGGCCCGGGCCGGGCAGTGGCACCTGGCCCTGACCCTTGACCCGTCGGTTGTGCCGGCGTTCGCCGCGCTGTCGCGCGGTATCGTCGGCTCACGCCTCGCCGTGGTGCTGGACGGGCTGGTGCTGGCCGCGCCGCAGGTCTCCGGGCCGTTGCGCGACAGCGTGCTGGTCATCGCGGTGCCGGGACTGGACTCGGCCGGAGCGACCGCGCTGGCCCGGGCCCTGGCCCTTGCCGCAGGCCGCCCGGTCGAGCCGGTCGCGGCCGGGACTTTCAGTTACCGGGAGTTTCGCGCCGACTAGTCGCGGCCGATCGGCCGCACCAGAACAACCGAGTCGAACAGCGCGACGCGCAGCGAATCGAAGCCGGCCAGGTCGAGCCGGGACAGCAGGTAGTCGGCGGCCGATTCGGGCAGGGCCGCGAGCGCGGCCGAATCCGCAGCGCCGGGCTGGATGGTGAGCACGACCTCGCGCCGGCCCGAGTCAGGGGCTGATACCTGGGCGCGGAACCGGTGGCCGGGGAAGCGGCGGCCGAGACTCTCGCCCGAGCGCGCCAGGGCCACGACCTGGCGGTTGAAGGGACGGCCGGCCGACCAGGCCCGGGCAAGCACGACCAGGACGACGGCCGTGAGCAGAACAAAGACCACGACCCAGATCATTCGAGTCATCACCAGCCAATGCTAGCCGCAGTCTCGGCCGGGTCAAGGCGGTGAACTTGACAGGGCGGCCCGGCCCGGCTAACTTGAGTCGACCGAATCCAGTCCGCAGGAGGCAGTCTTGGAACTCAAGGAATTCCTGAAGAGCATTCCGGAGTTGCAGTCGCTTGACAACGAAGACATCGCCCGGCTCGCCGCGCTGGCGCGGCGCGGTTCGGTGAAGGCAGGCGAGTCGATCGACCGACAGGGCGAGCCGGCCGACAAGTTCTACATCGTCGAGTCGGGCCGGCTGGGCGTGACGCTTGATCTCGATATCGGCGTGAGCAAGAAGAGCTACGTCGTCACGACCATCGGGCCGGGCGACATGTTCGCCTGGTCGGGCATTGTCGGCAACCCCCGCTACACCGCGGGCAGCAGGGCGATGACCGACGTGAACTACATCGAGTGGCGGGCGAGCGAGCTGCTGCCCGAGTTCGAGGCCGACGCGCGGCTCGGCTACGTCATGATGCGGGCCGTCGCCCAGACCATCGCTTCGCGCCTGCGCGCGATGCAGCTCCAGCTGGTCCAGCAGTACGCGCTGAGCCAGGCCGAGTAGAGCGCAGAATCCCCTTTCTGCGGTCTCCGATTGACGATTTGCGGACAGCTGCTGTGAGTCGCGCGGCCGGCTTCGTGGTCGCGATTGACGGGCCGGCCGGGTCGGGCAAGAGCACGACCGCGCGGCTCGTTGCCCGGCGGCTGGGATTCGCCCACCTCGACACCGGCGCGATGTACCGCGCGGTCACCCTGAAGATAATCAACACCGGCACGCCGCTGTCCCGGCCGGCCGCGCTCAAGCGCCTGCTCGAGTCGACGCGTGTCGACATCGAGTGGCGCGAAGGAGAGATGCGCGTGGTCCTTGACGGCGAGGACGTCAGCGCGGCGATTCGCAGCCCGCGGGTGAGCGAGCTGGTATCCGAAGTGAGCGCGGTGCCGGCGGTGCGGCGCCGGCTGGTTGCCGAGCAGCGCCGGGCCGCGGCCGGGCGCGATGTCGTGTGCGAGGGCCGCGACATCGGCAGCGTCGTGTTTCCCGACGCGGGACTGAAGATTTACCTTGATTGTGACGTGGCGGCGCGCGCGCGCCGGCGCCAGAAGGAACTCGCGGGCGCGGGGCAGAGGGCAGGCGCCGCGGCGGTGCGGGCAAACCTGCTGAAGCGCGACCGCATCGATTCCGGCCGGAAGATGAGCCCGCTCAGGCGCGTGGCCGACGCGGTGCTCGTGGACACCACCGACTTGTCTATTGAGGAGCAGGTCGCGGTGGTCTGCGACCTGGCCCGGCGCCGGATGGCGCGCTGGCCCAAGTAGCGATGCGGCTGCACTGGCGCTTGGCCTGGCACCTGCTGTATCCGCTGGCCTGGCTGTTTTTCGGGCTGCGCGTGCGCGGGCGGGAAGTCCTCGCGCCCGGCCCTATGCTGCTCGCAGCCAACCACGTGTCCAATATCGACCCGGTCCTCGTTGGGCTCGCGGCGAAGCGCGAAGTGCATTTTCTGGCCAAGGAGGAGCTGTTCAACGCGTCGCGGTTCTTCGCCTGGCTCATCCGGGCGTGGAACGCGTGGCCGCTGCGGCGCGGCGCGGGCGACCCGGGGGCGGTGAAGCGCTGTTCGAGCCTGCTGCGCGCCGGGCACAAGGTGGTGCTTTTCCCCGAGGGCACGCGCAGCCGCACCGGCGAGATGGCCGCGTTCAAGCCGGGCATCGGCCTGCTGGCCCAGCTCAACAGGGTGCCGGTCGTGCCGGTACACATCGGCGGCCTGCCGACCTCGATCCTGTCCTGGCTGGTGGACAAGGACTTCGTGGCGCGCGGCTGGCGGTCGCGGCCGAAGAAGAGCACGCCGGTGCGCGTCAGTTTCGGCGAGCCGGTGCGGCCCGACGGCTTCAGCCGTGACCGGACCGGCCAGCTCGAGCTGACGCGTGCGGTCGAAGCCCGGGTGAGAGCATTGGGCGAACAATGAGCAGCGGCAAACCGGCAGCCAGCGGCAGGCCCGTCAGAGCGCGCGCGCAGCGCAGACGGGTGAGCGTGGCGCGGCCGACCGGCTTCTGTTTCGGGGTGCAGCGCGCCATCGACTTGGCTCGGGCCGGCAAGGCGAAGTTCGGCCGGGTGAGCACGCTGGGCGAACTGGTGCACAACCCGCTGGTGCTGGAGGAGCTTGAGGCGCAGGGCATCAAGGCGGTGAGCCGGGTGGGCCAGGCGCGCGGCGGCGCTCTGGTGATCCGGGCGCATGGCTGCCCGCCGGCCACGGTCGAGGAGTGCCGGCGGCGCGGCATCCGCACGATTGACGCGACCTGCCCCTATGTCCGCAAGGTGCAGAACACCGCCCGGCGGCTGCGCGAGGGCGGTTACGCCGTGGTCGTGGTCGGCGAGCGCAACCATCCGGAGGTGCGCTCGATCCTCGGCCACTGCGCGCCGGCCGGCCGGGTGTACACGCCAGGAATGAGGCTGCGGTCGTCGAAGGTGGGCGTGGTTGCCCAGACGACGATGTCGCGGGAAGGACTGCGGCAGGCTGTTGCCAACCTCAGCCGGCTGCGCTATACTGAACTTCGGGTCTTTGATACCATCTGCAGGGAGGTCACGGCTCGCCAGAAGGCAGCCGCGCGCATCGCGGCCACGACCGACATCGTCATCGTCGTCGGCGGCCGCAACAGCGCCAACACCTCGCGGCTGGCCGAGATAGTCCGGGACGCGGGCCGGCAGGTGGTCTTCGTGGAACGCGCGGAGGAGCTCGAACCGGCGGCGCTGGGCCGCCGGCGCCGGGTCGGCGTCATCGCCGGGTCTTCAACCCCTTCGAGCGTGGTCGAGAAAATCGTTGCCATTGTCAGAAATCCCGTTCGCATAGGAGGACCTGTTTGATGTCAGAGGAATCAAAGGACGTCATGCCCGACGGCGGCAATCCCGCCGACATATACGCCGCTTCGTTCCCGAAGCTGCGTCCGGGCGAGATCGTCACCGGCCGGATCGTCAAGAAGCTGCCGACCGTGGCGCTGGTCGACATCGGCCTGAAGGCCGAGGGCGTGCTCGGAACCGAGGAGTTCCGCAACTGGGACTCGGTCGAGGAGGGCCAGGAAGTCAAGGTCTACCTCGACGTGCTCGAGGACCGCGAGGGCTTCCCGGTGATATCGAAGAAGAAGGCCGACTTCCAGCTCGCCTGGGAGACGATCAAGCAGAAGTCGGAGAGCGCCGAGGGCGTGCCCGCGACCGTCATAAAGCGCGTCAAGGGTGGGCTGGCGGTTGAGATACTGGGGCTGGACGCGTTCCTGCCCGGCTCCCAGGTCGACCTGCGGCCGGTGCCCAACCTCGACGACATGATCGGCCGCCAGCTCGAGGTGAAGATACTGTCGGTCAACTGGTACAAGAAGAACATCGTCGTGTCGCGGCGGCTGCTGCTTGAGGAGCGGCAGGAGCAGGTGCGGCGCGAGGTGTTCTCCAAGCTCCAGGTCGGCGACACGATCGAGGGCACGGTCAAGACCATCACCGATTTCGGCGCCTTCGTCGACATCGGCGGCATCGACGCGCTGCTGCACATCTCGGACCTCTCGTGGACCAAGGTCGTCCATCCCAACGAAGTGGTCAACGTCGGCGACAAGCTCAACGTCAAGGTGCTCTCGGCCGACCCGAACACCGGCCGCATCACCGTCGGCCTGAAGCAGCTCACGCCCCACCCGTGGGAGCGGGTCGAGGAGAAGTACCCGGTGGGCGGGCGCGTGCGCGGCCGGGTGACGACGCTGGCCGAGTACGGCGCGTTCGTCGAGCTGGAAAAGGGCGTCGAGGGCCTGATTCACATCTCGGAGATGTCCTGGACCAAGTCGGTCTACCATCCGTCGCAGCTGGTCAAGGTCGATGAGGAGATCGAGGCCGTCGTGCTCAACATCGACAAGGACAACCGGCGGATATCGCTCGGCCTGAAGCAGACGATGCCCGACCCGTGGTCGATGATCGACGAG
This sequence comes from Caldifarciminota bacterium, assembly GCA_965648935.1. Lineage (GTDB taxonomy): Bacteria > Hydrothermota > Tepidihabitantia > Tepidihabitantales > Tepidihabitantaceae > CBFGJX01. Next base: position 672 of record CBFGIY010000001.1, on the reverse strand, counting down.
AAGTACTTTGTCGGCCAGCGCGTCACGGGCAAGGTACGGGCGCTGAAGGACTTCGGAGCGTTCGTGGAGATCGAAGAGGGCATCGAGGGCCTGATTCACAACGCCGATATGTCCTGGACCAAGCGCATCAAGCACCCGCGCGAGGAGCTGAAAAAGGGCCAGGAAGTCGAGACGATCATCCTCGGTATCGATCAGGAGAACCGGCGCATCACCCTGGGGCTGAAGCAGACCCAGGAGGACCCGTTCTACTCGATCAGCCGGGAGCTCAAGGAAGGCGACGTAATCAAGGCGAAGATCGTCGACCTGCCCAAGCCGGGCGTCGTGGTTCAGCTCAACTACGGCATCGAGGGTTTTGTCCCGATGAACCACCTCGCCCGCGGCGGCAAGAAGGCCAAAGAGAAGTACGTCATCGGCGAGGAACTCGAGCTCAAGGTCATCCGCGTCGACGTCGAGCACCGGCGCATCGCCCTGAGCGAGCGGGCGCTGCTGCCGCTGGAGGAGCAGGAGGCGCTGGCCGAGGAGCCGCGTCCCGAGCCGCCGCCGCGTCCCGAGCGCGAGCCGCGCCGGCGCGAGCGCCGGACGCGCGAGTTCGAACCGGAGCGGTTCCACGAGGACGAGGGCATCGACAAGTTCACCCTTGGGGACCACCTGCGCGACTTCGACGAGGAGTAG